>JAUNGU010000003.1 GCA_030524315.1 Peptococcaceae bacterium | reverse complement strand
GCACCCTTATCATAACACTCCTTTGCATTCGTCAACAAAGTTAATCCCATAAAGACAAACATAATTGGCAGTGTGATATCAGCAGACACTATATTCATTAATCCAATAGAACCGAAAATAATCGTTAAAACACTAAAGATTGCTTTCCAAGTACGCATACATCATCCTCCTTTGCAAAGCAAGCCATTAAACAGAACATCCTACATCCACCCGATATGGCACAGCTTTGTATAATATCCACAATGGGAAAAACAAAGCGTCGCGAATCCTTCAAAGCCATGTATGGAAGTGGCATTACTTACCTAACTGAAAAAGCCCAGGACACAAACAATGATTATAATTACAATAGGCAAATATGCTGTATCATCTCGTTTGGTCATTTTTTGGCTGGAATATCGTTTTGGCGTCCGTAGCTTTGCAATAAGCCTAAAGCAAAAATAACCTATCATTGTTCCGGCGACATTTGTGAGAATATCATTGACATCTGTTGCCCTATGCAATGTAAATAATTGAGCAATTTCAATGAAAAGCGATAGTACAAGACCAATAAAAAATATATTTCGTACACGTTCAAATGTTTTACTGATAAACGGAGATAAAAAGCCCAGCGGAATAAAAAGAAGAATATTTAAGACAAAGCTCAAACTAAAACCATCACTCAATGGAATGAAATTAACATTTGGGTTGAAAAATGCTTCTCCTAATCGCGACAGCCTGAAATATTCGCTGAGGGTAGGAATCCCTACAATATTCAACAACATTACACACAAATAATAATATAGCAGCAATGACAAGGCAGATGTTTTAACTTTAGGTACACTGCTGTCCTTTCTAAAAATTACCGTTAGTATAATACCGATTAAAACAACGCCCAACAAAAAAATCGGGGAAATCAATAACAAATCTATGATAGCGTCAAATAAGCCAAGTTGAATCTCAACACCCGTTCCACTATTTGATACAGTGCCCATTTATAAAACCTCCTCAAATGACGTTCATTCCTATTGATAAGAAGAACAGAAAAAAATTCAAATAAGAGCACATCAGGTTTTCTATATGTCCTATTATAACTTCTATCTTTTATACCCGCAAGAAAAAACACGGATAAGACCTCCGCCTGAAAGGATTCACCATTCAGTCGGCGGTCTTGTCCGTGTTTTGTTGTGCGGTTATAAAGAAATGCTATTTCACCAAGCGTTTTGCGCGGGCGGTGGCTTCGGCGATGATTTTTCGGCGTCGAGGGTGAGAAATTCTTTGTGCTTATAGAGGCATTCGCCCTGCACGAAGACGGCATCCACGTCGTCGGAATGGGCGGCGTAGACGAGGTTACTGACAGCGTCGTGGTATGGCGCGTGCCACGGCTGGTCGAGCTTATAGAGGGTGATGTCGGCTTGCTTGCCTGGGCTGATGCTGCCGATCTCGTCGGCCCAGCCGAGGGCGCGGGCGCCGTCGATGGTCGCCATTTGCAGAACGTCGCGGGCGCCGACGGCTTCAGCGTCATAATGACGGATCTTGTGAATGAGGGCGGCGGTTTGCAGCTCGCGGTGCATGCTCAGGTTGTTGTTACTCGAGGCGCCGTCGGTGCCGAGGCCGACGATGACGCCGCGACCGCGCAGATCTTCGACGTCGGCGATGCCGCTGGCGAGCTTGAGATTGCTGATCGGATTGTGGGCGACGGCGACGTGCCGGCGCGCGTAGATGGCCTTGTCCTCTTCTGTAAGCCAGACCGAGTGCGCCGCCAGGGTTGGCACGGCAAAGGCACCGAGGCTATCGAGCCAGGCCACCGGCGTCATGCCGTACTGGGCTTGGATGCTCTCGACCTCGCCGCGGGTTTCTGCCACATGAATGTGAATGCCGGTGCTGCGCGCCTTGGCGTGGGCGACCATCTCCTGGATGTAATCCCCCGGGCAGGTATTGGGCGCGTGGGGCCCGTACCAGACGCGGAAGCGCCCGCCCTCGGCACCGTGCCAGCGCGCATAGAGGGCGTCGTTTTCGTCAATGCCGCGATGGGCTGGATCGTTCATGCCCACGCTGCCGCGGCTGAAGACGGCACGCAGCTTGGCCTTGGCGGTGGCTTCACAAATGGCGTCGCAATGGTCGTACATGTCCACAAAGCAGGTCGTGCCGCTGGCGATCATCTCGAGTGCGCCGAGGGCCGTGCCCCAGTAGACGTCCTCGTCAGTGAGCTTGGCCTCTGCTGGCCAGATGTAATCGTTGAGCCACCTCGACAGGGGCTGGTCGCCACCGTAATCGCGCAAGAGGGTCATGGCAATGTGGGTGTGGGTGTTGATGTAGCCCGGCACCGCCAGCCACTCTTCGCCTGCGGCGAAGATTTCTGCCCCTGCCGCTTCCTCGTCAGAGACGACACCGACGCGCTTGATCACGTCATCCTCAATGAGCACATCGCCCTGGCGCAGGGTCAGGGACTCGCCATCCAGGTATTGAATCTGTCGAAAGAGAAATTTGTTCATAGTTACGCCTCATCCTCTGCATCTTCGAGGTCCTCGGCCAGCGGCGCGTCCATATCCGGATCCACTGCCTCCTCGTCGGCGTCGTCCACTTTGTCGCTTTCGGCGTTGAGATCGACAAAGAGGGCTTCGGCAAAGGTGCGTGGGTTGAAGACCTGGAGATGCTCCTTCTGCTCGCCGACGCCGATGTATTTGATCGGCAGGTCATACTCGGCCTTGACGCCAATGACGACGCCGCCCTTGGCAGTACCATCGAGCTTGGTCAGGATGACGCCGGTGACGCCGGCGGTGTCCTTGAATTCCTTGGCTTGATTGAGGGCGTTCTGACCTGTGGTGGCGTCGATGACCAGGAGCACGTCGCGCAATGAATCCGGCGCTTCGCGGTCGATGATTTTGCGAATTTTCGCCAGCTCGTTCATGAGGTTGACCTTGTTTTGCAGGCGTCCGGCCGTGTCGACCAGGAGCACGTCGCAGCCGCGAGATTTTGCTGCAGCGATGGCGTCAAAGACGACAGCCGCCGGATCGGCGCCCTCCTGGTGGGCGATGACGTCGCAACCCACGCGCTCGCCCCAAATCTTGAGCTGATCAGCGGCGGCGGCGCGGAAGGTGTCAGCGGCGCCGAGGATGACCTTGTGGCCCTCCTCCTTGAGCTGGTAGGCGATTTTGCCGATGCTGGTGGTTTTACCGACACCGTTGACACCGACAAAGAGCACGACGTTTAGCGTGTCTGGCTCGAGGGCCAGCGGCGTTTCCTCCTCACCAAGGAGCTCGACGAGCTCATCGGCGAAGGCTTCCTGGAGCTGGTGGGCGTTTTTGAGCTTGTCGCGTTTTTCACGCTCGCGCAGGCGCTCCACCAAATCCAGCGCCGTGTTGACGCCGACGTCCCCTTGAATGAGGGCTTCCTCGAGCTCCTCGTAGAGGTCGTCGTCAATGTCCTTGCCCGAGAGCACGCCGAAAACCTTCTCCATAAAGCCCTTGCGGGTTTTGGAAAGGCCGTCGTTGAGCTCCTTGTTGAGTTCCTCGGCGTTGGTTTTTTCGCCGGTGTTTTTCTTGAATAATTTATCGAATAATCCCATGTCTGTCCTCCTAGTCGTTAAAATCGCTCAAGCGCACAGATACCTGCTTGGAGACGCCGTTTTTGTCCATCGTCACGCCGTAGAGCACCGAGGCTGCCTCCATCGTCCCCTTGCGGTGGGAGATGATGATGAACTGGGTGCGGTTGGCGTATTGGATGATGAAGTCGGCAAAGCGCTCGACGTTGGCCTCGTCGAGGGCCGCCTCGATTTCGTCGAGAATGACGAAGGGGCTCGGCCGCACCTCAAGGAGCGCAAAAAGCAATGCCGCTGCGGTAAGGGCGCGCTCGCCACCGGATAGGAGCGTGAGTACGCGCTCCTTTTTCCCGGGCGGCTGAGCGATGATCTCGATACCCGTTTCCAAATATTGTCCCGGCATCGAGAGCTCGAGCCGCGCCGCACCGCCGCCAAACATCACCGTGAAGATTTTCGAGAACTGCTCGTTGACGCGATTGTAGGCGTCCTTGAAGCGCGCGGCCATGGTGGCCTCCATTTCGCGGATGATGGTTTCGAGCTTTTCTCGCGCCTGGTTGAGATCGTCCATTTGCGTGCGCATGAAATCCACCTGGGCGCAGACCTGCTCGTATTCCTCCAGCGCCGTGAAGTTAATTTCGCCCAGTTGGGCAATTTTCGTGCGCAGGGTTTTGAGCCGCGTGGCTGCATTCGTCAAATCCAGCTCGAAGTCGGTGGCTTCGATGGCCTGCGCCGGTGTGTAATCAAAATCTGCCAGGAGCTGCTCGACCAGTCGCGCCTGTTTGTCCTCGGCGCGCTCTAATTTAAGAGCGCTCCCATTTGCCGCACGCCAGAGAGCGTCGTTTTGCTGGCGGCCCTTTGCGAGCGCTGTCTCCTGCGCGCTACGCGCGCGCTCAGCGCTCGCAATCTCCTCCTTGAGGGCGGCCAGCTGCGCTTCGCTTGTAGAAAAGGCCTCTGCCAGCGCCCCAATGGCGGCATTCTTCTCGTCGAGAGCCTTTGCGAGCGCGTCTGCCTCGTCCTCGAACTGACGGCGCTGCGCCTCGGCCGCCTGGCTATCGCGGGTCAATTGCTCAATGTCACTGCGACACGATTTCAGCTGCTGACGCACCGCTTGCTCCTGCTCATCGGCGGTGGCCTTATCCACAAGCAGGGTTTGCAGCTCTTTGTGGAGCGTCTCGCGCTCACCCTCTTCATCCGAGAGGGCCGTACGCGCCGATTGGAGGGCGTCCTCAATGGCCACGAGCCCTTCGGCAATGGCGGCAGCTGCGGCCTGCGCCTGCTCGAGCTGCGCGCTCATATCCTCACGCTGAGCGCTCAATTCTTCGTGGTTCAAGCGCTCCAATTCGAGCTCTCGTCCGAGGCGCTTATCCTGAGCGCCAAGCTGCTCGAGAACGACCTTGCATTCCTTCATCTGAAGCTGGAGGGCGCTGTAGGCCTCGCGCTTTTCTGCCTGTGTCGATTCGAGGGTGTCGAGAGCGGCCTGGTGCCCAGCCACATCTCCGGCGAGCTTGTCACCATCGGCGCGAAGTCGCTCAATACGCTCCCGGAGCATACCCATCTCATGCTTGCGATAGACAATGGAGCTCTGCTTTTTGGCGTGGCCGCCGGTCATACTGCCCCCCGGCGAGAGAATATCCCCATCCAGGGTGACAAAGCGATATTTCGAGCCGGTGCGCTTGGCCAGGCGCGTGGCGCTCGCCAAATCCTTGAGCACCCAGACGCGGCCCAAAAGCTGCGCCATCACCGGCTCATACTTGGCGTCGTATTTCACGAGATCCAGCGCCAGGCCAATGACCGCCGCGTCGTCAAAATTCACCTGCTGACGCTTGCCCTTGACGAGGTTCAGCGGCATGAAGGTGACACGGCCGCGCTTTTCGCGCTTGAGCCAGGCGATGGCCGTCTGGGCGTCGCGGTCGCTTGCGGCGACAATGTTTTGCGCGGCGCCGCCGAGGGCATTTTCAATGGCGGCCAGGTAATCCGTCGGAATCTCCAACAGCTGCAAAATCGAGCCTTCGAGGCCGTCGAGGTGGCCCTCCTTTTTGGCGCGGAGGACGGCCTGCACGCCCTGGTAGTAGCCTTCGCCTGAGGCCTCAAATTCCTCCAGGGTCTGCAAACGGCTCTCCGCCTGCATCTGTGCCTGATTGACAGATTGCTGGCGCGCCTGGGCCTCGCGTAGGGCTTTCTGCTCTGCATCAATCTGCGCGCCCAGGGCTTGGCCCTCACCTATGAGGGCGGCGGCGTCCTCGGCCAGCGCCTCGTGGCGCTGCTCGGCCTCCTTCAGCTCGGCATCCAACGCCGCTTGCTGCGCCATGAGACCGTCGAGGCGGCTGTGCAACCGCGCTTGGCGCGCTTCGTCGCCGCTCATGCTCTGGGTCAGACGGGTGATGTCGTTGTTGGCCGCCGATTGCTGGGAGAGGGCCTCAAACTGCTCGGCCTGCTTCTCATCAATGGTCGACTTGTGCGCGGCGATGCGCGCTTCAAGCGTGTGCAGCGCCGTCTCAGTGTCCTGGACGGCACCGTGGGCCTGGGCCGTTTTTGCCTTGAGCTCGACAAGCTGCGCCTCCAGTGCGCTTGCCTCAGCCTCCTGGGCGGCACGTTTTTCCCTTTGGCTGGCGCTGCTTTCTGCCAAGGCATCGAGGCGCTGGCGATTGTGACGCTGACGCTCCTCGAGAAGATCCCGCGCATTTTGCGCCTCCTGGGACTCGCGCAAGGTGGCAGTGTAGGCCGCCTGCGCCTCTTCAAAGGCCTGACGCTGAGCACTCAGGGCTGCACGCCCTTCCTCCAGCGTCCTCTCTAGCGCCGCAAGTTCTGCCTGGGCGGCGTCGGCCGCTTGGCGATCGGCGTCGGCCTGGATGCGCAAGGCATCCAGCCCCTCCTTCTCGGCGAGATAGCCCCGTGTGAGATGGGCCAGATGCAGCGCATCCTCCTCACCCTTGAGGGCGCGATACTGTCGCACCTTTTCTGCCTGAATCGACAGGGGCTGGATGCGCTTTTCCTGCTCAAAGAGAATATCGTCCAATCGCGTCATATCATCCTGGGTCGAAGCCAGCTTGCGCTCAGCCTCGCGCTTGCGATACTTGTACTTGCTGATGCCTGCCGCTTCCTCAATGAGACCGCGGCGCTCCTCGGCGTGCAGCGTGAGAATCTCCTCGATTTTGCCCTGGCCGATGACGCTGAAGCCGTCCTTGCCGAGCCCCGTGTCCATGAAGAGCTCCTGAATGTCCTTGAGGCGGCAGTTGCTCTTGTTGAGCATGTAATTGCTCTCGCCCGAGCGGTAGAGGGTACGCGTCACCTCGACCTCGTCGCTGTCCAAGGCAAAGAGGCGCTGGCTGTTATCCAGCCGCATCGTCACCCGCGCCATGCCCACCGGCTTGCGGTCGACGCTCCCCGAAAAGATGACGTCCTCCATTTTCGCACCGCGCAGGGTGCGCGCGCTCTGCTCACCGAGGACCCAGCGAATGGCGTCGACGACGTTGCTCTTGCCGCTGCCGTTGGGGCCGACAATCGCCGTCACCCCAGATGAAAAATCAAAGACCACCTTATCCGCAAAGGATTTGAAGCCCTGTATTTCCAGTGATTTTAAAAACATGTGTCACCTTCTCTCAATCTCATTGTCTGCGAGGGTCTCATCGCCCATTATTTTCACTGGCACCCCTGCCAGCGCCGATAAATAATCCACATTCTCCCGATGATGGCCCAGCGCCTGGGAGAGGCGACGCGGTGCCACCGCAAAGGTGACTGGGCCCGACGCACCCGCGCCAAGCATTATCGCCATGCGCTTGCGGTAGATGCGCGCTTTGACGAGCTCGCCCATCGCCGGATGATAGGCACCGGCGATGACGTCCCCTTGCGTCAGCTGATCCTCGGCCTGGAGGCCGATGCGAATCACGGGAATCTCAGCGGCTGCAAAAGCCATCGCCATCTCCGCGGCCGTGTCTAGCACCGCATCCATCGCCCAGGGCACGTAGCGGCCACTGGCATAGAGATCTGCCAGGGCCGTGTCGCGAATCACCGCCGTGGGATAGAGGCGCACAAAATCCGGCGCCAAGTCAACGACCTGCGCCGCCGTCGCCAGACTCCGCGCAGGCGTATCTGCAGGCAGCGCCAGCATGAGCTGGACGCCGCATGCAAAGCCCGCCGCCTTGACGCGGCGAATCGCCGCCACGGCATCCTGCGCCGTGTGCCCGCGGCCACTGGCGCAAAGCACGTCATCGTTCAAAGATTGCACGCCGATTTCGATGGTGTCCACGCCATAATTGGCCAGGCGCGCGAGCACCTCTGCATCCAGCGCATCCGGTCGCGTCGAGAGGCGAATCGCAGCAATCTTCCCGGCCGCTTTGAGGGCCGCCGCAGCTGCCAAAAGCGGCAGCTGCACATCTAGGTCGATGGCCGTAAAGCTCCCGCCGTAAAAGGCCAGTGACGGCGTCTCGCCGCTTGAGGCGGTCCACTCGGCAACCATCTCGTCAATCGCCGCCAAATCCGGCGCCTGCCAGCTGCCGGTGATGTGGTATTGATTGCAAAAGACGCAATCGTGGGGGCAGCCCATGTGAGGCACAAAAATCGGCACAATCACCTGCTTCATTCTAAGGAATCCACCGGTGAGAGCTCTCCCAAGGCCACGAGGGCCTGCATGGCGGCCTCGCGCTGGGCGGCTTTTTTCGATTTGCCCCAGGCGGTGCCGAGGGTACGTCCGTCAACGAGGACGGCGACCTTGAAATTCGGATCGTGGGCGGGACCGTTTTCCTCCAAGAGCTGATACTCAATCTGGCGATTCGGCGTGCGCTGCACGACTTCCTGGAGCCGCGTCTTGTAATCGCCGTAATAGCCACTCTGTACGCGTTGGATGCTCTCATCCAAATAGCGCACGAGCACAGGCTTGAGCCCGTCGAGGCCTGCCGAGAGATAAATTGCGCCACACATCGCCTCCCAGGCATCGGCGAGATTCGACGGACGCGTCGCGCCGCCGCATTGGGCCTCGCCGTGGCCGAGGAGCAGGAGGGCGCTCAGCCCCAGCTTTTCGGCAGCGCCCGCCAGCGCCTCCTCGCACACAAGGCTCGCGCGCATTTTTGTGAGCTTGCCTTCATCGGCACTGTCGTACATTTTGTAGAGGTATTCCCCCATCAAGAGGTCGACCACCGCATCGCCCAAAAATTCCAGGCGCTGGTTGTCGCCGTCCAGATGGTGCTCCATCGCATAAGAAGGGTGGATGAACGCCTGATTCAACAGCTTCACATCCACCTGCTCCATTTCCAATTTTTTTAGTAACGCGCGCAGGGCCGCGATTCGCTCGCCAGTCATCCGTCAGTCGCCGTCCTTTCTATCTTATATACTGTTATTTATTTTACACGACTGCCCAGAGACGCGCAAGCAGGATAAACCCCTGTACAATTTAGGTGTTTTGGATGTATAATAGAGAAAGAATTTTCGCGCGGCGATCGCGTGACGGCGACCGGGCGCCGGATTCTCCCGGGAAATTTTTTTAGAGAGGGACTATTTATGAAAATTGCATTACCAACCAGAGACGGACGCATCGACGACCATTTCGGCCACTGCGACCATTACACCATTGCCACTGTAGAAAACGGACAAGTCACTGCCACCGAGGATCTCGCCTCGCCACAGGGCTGCGGCTGCAAATCCGACATCGCCCCAACCATGGCGCGCATGGGCGTGCGCCTGCTGCTTGCCGGCAACATGGGCGAAGGCGCCAAAAACGTCCTCTCCGCCAACGGCATCCAGGTCATCCGCGGCTGCAGTGGCCCCATCGACGACGTCCTCGCAGCCTACCTCGCCGGAAACCTCGTCGACAACCAAATCGCCTGCGATCATCACGATTGCGACCACCACTAAAACGACGGCACCTCGCGCGAGGTGCCTTATTTTTTTGCCTGCGCTCAGCGCTGAAAGCGATCCCGCAGCGGCGAATTTTTCGCTCACCGTCACTGGCGAAAACTTTTCAGCTGTCAGGAATTTTTCGCCAGTGAGTCGCCAGCCAGAAATTTTCCGACACGCCACATTTTTCGCCCGCAAGCGCCCAGCGAAAAATCTTTGCAAAAGTCCTTGACAAGGGCTGTCATTTTTTCTAGAATAAGCTTAAACCAAAGATGTGGAAGTAAAACCAGCATACGGTTGGATAGCGAGTCGGGGACGGTGGAAGCCTGATGAACACGCGCCGGTACAATGGGCCACGGAGGGCACTGTGAAAGACATCGAGTAGCAGCTGACGTCACACCCGCGTTAAGGGTGAGGGATGTGTTGGCATCCTGCATGAGGTGGGCTCTTTTGAGCCAATAAAGGTGGTACCGCAGATTGTGCATCTGTCCTTTTAGGTAAAAGGATGGGTGTTTTTTTATTGCCGCGAATCCCCCACCTTCTGGCATTCCAACAAAAAATATTTTTGGAGGGAAATCCCATGAAAAACAAAACCATTAAAAAACTCGTTGCTTCTGTCCTTGCTGCGACCATGCTGGCCACCTTTGCCGGCTGTGGCGGTGCATCCTCTGATTCTGGCAGCGCGGCTTCTAGCGCCGCAGCCGACAGTGGCGATGTAAAAACCGTCGCCATCGTCCAGTCCATGGACAATCCTGCCTTTGACGACATGCGTGAGGGCCTGACCGAAGAGCTCAAGGCCAAGGGCTACGGCGAAGACAAGGTGAAGATCGAATACCAAAACGCCCAGGGCGATGCATCCAACCTCAACACCATCGTGCAGAATCTCGTCACCGAGGGTGTGGACGTGCTTGCACCAATTGCCACCCCTGCCACCCAGGCTTGCGTCTCTGCAGGCAGTGACATTCCTGTGTTCTTCACCTCTGTGAGCGACCCTGTCGCCGCTGGCGTCATCTCCGATATGGACAAGCCAGACAAGAATGCCACCGGCACGTCCAACGCCATTCCTGTTGAGGACATTATCGACCTCGCCCAGAAGCTGACGCCAGACGTCAAGACCTTCGGCATCATCTACAACACCAGCGAAGACAATGCCGTCTCCACTGTTGAAGCCGCCAAGAAGGTCATGGACGAAAAGGGCCTCAAATATGAAGAAGCCGTTGTCACCAACTCTTCTGAAGTGCAGCAGGCTGCGCAAAACCTCGTCCCAAAGGTTGACGCCGTCTTCATTCCAAACTCTGCCATGGTTCAAAGCGCCATGCCACTGATCGCTGACATCACCCGCGAATTCAAAAAACCAACCTATTCCTGCAGCGCGGCCACCGTTGAAACTGGTGCCATGGCCACCGTCGCCATGTCTGACAAGGCCATCGGCGCCAAGACTGCTGACATGATCATCGAATACCTCGAAGGCAAAAAGGTCACCGACATTCCTGCCGTTGTCTTCCCATCCAGCGACGTTGTCCTCAACGAAGACCTCATCAATGACATCGGCATCACCTTCCCAGAAGGCACCACCGATGGCGCGACCTTCGTCAAGGAAACCACCAGCGACAAGTAATATCGATCCAAATGATTTCAAAGGAGATGCAGCGTTGTTATGACACTCTTCATTGGTAGCCTCCAGCTGGGGCTGATCTACGGCTTTTTGGCCATTGGTATCTACATCTCGTTTAGAATCATGAACATTCCAGACTTAACCGCCGAAGGTAGCTTTACCTTCGGTTTGGTTATTTCTGCGGTAGCCACCGAGGCGGGGCATCCGCTCTTGGGGATTGTGTTCGCGATTCTCGCAGGGCTCGTGGCCGGTTGGGTCACTGGCGCGCTGAACGTCTACCTGCGCATTCCGGCCATTCTCGCCGGGATTCTCACAATGAGCGGCCTCTATTCGGTCAATTTGCTTGCCATGGGCAGCAAGGCCAACCTGACCCTCATCGGCAAGGAGACGATTTTTCAGCTGGCTGCGCCAATTTTTGGCGGCAGCATGAACACGGCCAAGACCCTCGTCAATCTGATTCTCGTGGCAGCCTTCATTGTGCTCTTCTACCTTTTCTTCAAGACGCGCATCGGTCTGTCGATTCGCGCCACCGGCGACAACGAGCACATGGTGCGCGCCTCCTCGATCAATATCAACACCACCAAGCTGTTGGCGCTGGCCATCAGCAACGGCGTCATCGCCCTTTCCGGCGGCATCCTCGCCCAGTATCAGCAATTTGCGGATATTTCCAGCGGCGTCGGCATGCTCGTTGTCGGCTTGGCGTCGGTGATCATCGGCGAGGCCTTCCTCGGGCAAAAGAGCATTCTCCGCGGGCTCTTTGCGGCGGTACTCGGCTCGATCATCTATCGTCTCTTGATCGCGCTGGCCTACCAGACCAACATTTTCCCAACGGCGGCCTTCCGTCTGCTCTCTGCAGTGATCGTCACCATCGCCCTGGCGATCCCAACGATCAAGCAGCTCTATGACATGCAGCGCGCAAAAAAGGAGAATCAAAGCCATGCTGACACTTTCTAATCTCACAAAAACCTTTTCCAAGGGCACGGCCCATTCTCACAAGGCCCTCGACGGCCTGAACCTCAAGGTCAACGATGGCGACTTCATCACCGTCGTCGGCTCAAACGGCGCCGGTAAATCGACGATGTTCAACGCCATCTGCGGCGATTTCTTCCTCGACCGCGGCCACATCAAGCTCGGCGACAAGGACATCACCTACCTGCCGGGCCACAAGCGCTCCCGCGTCATCGGCCGACTCTTTCAGGATCCACTGCGCGGCACAGCGGCGAATATGACCATCGAGGAAAACCTCGCCTTGGCCTACACCTCTGGCCGCATCGGGCCCTTCCACTTTCCCCTCAACAAGAAAAACCGCGACCTCTTCCGCGAGCGTCTCTCAAGCTTCGGCATGGGCCTGGAGGATCGCATGACCGTCAAGGTCGGCACCCTCTCGGGCGGTCAGCGACAGGCGCTGGCGCTGCTCATGACGACCATCGTCGTGCCGGATGTGCTGCTCCTTGACGAGCACACAGCGGCGCTGGACCCGGTCAGCGCCGAGACGGTCATGCGGCTGACCAACGACATCGTCCGCGAAAACAAGCTGACGACGCTCATGATCACCCACAATCTCGAGAGCGCCCTCCACGTCGGCAACCGCACCATCATGATGGACAGCGGCAAAATCATTCTCGACATTGCCGGCAAAGAGCGCGAGGGCATGACCCAAGAAGACATTATGCAGCATTACAAAAATGCAAACATCATGCTCGCCGACCGCATGCTCCTCACCCGATAGCAAATATCGCCACCGCGTACAGGTGGCGATATTTTTTTGTCGCTGTCTGTCACTCGCACATTCTGGATAGGTGATTCTTTCCTTAACTGGTTCTTTTCATAGAACCAGTTTTGTTTTATGATGAATTCCAGAAAAGGAAAGGAATGATTTTTATATGAATAACAAAACGCGACTCATCGTCATGACGGCCCTCTTTGCCGCCCTCACCTGTGTGGCCACGATGGCCATCCGTATCCCAACGCCAGGCACCGGTGGCTACATCCATCCCGGGGATGCACTGGTCATTCTCTCGGGCATCATGCTCGGGCCTGTCTATGGCTTCATCGCCGCCGGCCTCGGCTCCTGCCTCTCGGACCTGCTCGGCGGCTACTTCCTCTATGTACCGGCGACCTTCGTCATCAAGGGCCTCATCGCCTGCCTCACGGCCTTGGCTTACAAGCGCCTTGCAGACAAGCCAAAGGGCCAGCTCCTCGGCGTTGTCTGCGGCGGCGTCATCGACATTGTCCTCGTCGCCGGTGGCTACTTCGTCTTCGAATTTTTCTTCTATGGTCTCGGCGCTGCAGCCAGCATCCCTGCCAACATCATCCAGGGCGTTGGCGGCTTGGTCATCGCCGTCATCCTCTCGCCAGTGCTAAACGCCGCGCCTCGCATGACCGGCCTGCAGCACGCCCATCGCTAATAGCCGTAAACGCACACAAGCCCCTCCGAACATGGTCCGGAGGGGCTTGTTTTTATGCGCTGGCTTGCGCCTTGAGGTCGTAATCGTAGACGAAGAAGGTCATTTTTTCCTTCTCGCTGCCGAGGTCCACGAGCTCGGTGTGAGCGGTTTGGCGCTCCAAGCCCAGATGCTCGTAGAAACGATAATTGCAGCTAGTGTCCGTAAAGAGGTAGAAATTGCCCACGCCCTCGGCGCGCATGTCGGCAACGACGGTTTCAAACAGCCGCCGGCCTAAGCCGACGCCGCGGTGCTTTTGGCTGATGGCGAAAAATGCCAGCTCGCCCTCGTATTCTTTTTGGCAGCTGTCCAAAAGCGCCTGGTCCAGTGCCTCGATGCCCGAAAAAATTTTGGCGACGCGCCGCCCCTCTTCGCTGGCTAGGAGGGCGCAGGTGGATTTGACCATCTGCCAACGCAGCCGCAGCGGGCAACGGTGGCGGGCAATGTTTTTGCCCATGATCACCCCGGCAGGCTCGCCATCGACGACGGCCACCTGGGTGAAGGTTTGATTGGCGAGGCACGCATCCAAATAGAGATGGGCCATTTTTTCTGCAACCTGTGAACTACAAAAGCTGTCATACTCCCAGGCTTCGCGAATCACTGCCGCCAGGGAGGCGCGGTCCGATTCTTGATAGGGTCTTAGAATAATCTGCTTACTTGTCACAATTTGATGTCCTTTCTTGATGTTGCTGGCAGCAGCCGATGGTCAGCCGCCGCCTCTTGTGTTTTCTTGCTACATCATATATCATAAACCGTACAGTAACTGTACAGTCAAGGAGGAATTTTATGCCATCAGACACGCGCCAGCTTTTTACCATCGGCCAATTTGCCAAGCTCCACGAGATCAACAAGAAAACCCTCATGTGGTATGACGACATCGGCCTGCTCAAGCCAGCGATCGTCAAGGACAACGGCTACCGTTACTACAGCTACGCCCAGAGCGCCAAGCTTGAGGTGATTTTGCTCCTGCGGGATCTGAACGTCTCCCTGGCTGAGATCCAGACATTTTTTGAGCACCGCTCTGCGCACACCCTAGAAAATCTCCTCAGCGACAAAATCGAGGACATTGATCAGACCATCGCCCAGCTCGAAAAAATCAAATCCATCATGGCCGCCAAGCGCGACGACATGCGCCATCTCCGTACCTTGGACCTCTCGGCCATCACCATCGCGCGCAAACTTCAGCCGAGCTATTTCATCACCGTCGAAACCTCTGCCACGACGCCCTTTGAGACAGAAATTGCCCGCGTCGTTGCAGAAATCAAAAAGACCGACCTCCCTCGCCTGCACAACGCCACCTACGGTGCGATGCTGCCTGTGGAAAATCTGTACGCCGGACGCTACGAGGATTACACCGCCCTCTATATTGAGCTGCCCTTTGCCACCCCTCACGGGGACCATGTGCAACCGGCTGGCAACTATCTGCGCGCCTATTTTCAGGGCGATTGGGCCGATCTCCCCAGCCGCTACGCCGAGATCATGGCCTACGCCGACGCCCATCGACTCAAGCTCTGCGGCCACGCCTACGAAAAAGGCATCAACGAGCTCGTCATCGACCACTTTGACGACTACATCACCCAAATTGACATCCCGCTAGCAACCAACCAGCGCGCATAAAAATAGACGAAGCACAACAACCGATGTGTGACGTGCTTCGCCTATTTTTTTTACTCATACCGCACAATCTCGACGATTTTCCCCATGCTGCGAAGCTTGGTCGCGAGCTTTTCGACAATGACGTCGCGCAGGTCCAAATCCAACGGCAGGTTGTCCTTCATGGCGACGTTGCGCTGCATGCCCTGAAGGAAGGTGATGTGGTCGCTGGCAAGGATTTTGTTCATGAGAAGCGTCGCCCCGTCCTCGCCGGTCTGCAGCTCCTGCTCATCGAGCATGCGCTTGACGGCCGAGAGGGTGATGATCCCCTCTGTGACGAGGTCGACGCCGTCGATGTAGGAAATCGGCGGGATTTTTTTGTTGACGTAGTGAAAATCCGAATGGATCTGCTTGCCGGTTTCGCGGGCATAGATTTGCGCCGTAGTGCCGCCGCAGATGATTTTCATGCCTTCTTCCGACTGGAAACGCGAAACCATGCGCGCGTCGTCCTCCATGTGCACCGGCGGCCCGGTCATGATGACCATGCGCTGCTCCTCCTTGAGACGCATGACGACGGCAGTGGTGTCGTCGCCCGGCTCACCGAGGTAGTAGCTCTTGCAAATGTTGACGATGCGCCAGGCGATGCTCTGCACGTTGTCGTCGAGATCGACGAAACGCTCGAGGGTGTCGACGAGGCCGTCGATGCCCAGCCCGAAGGGCAGGAGCTCGCCGAGCCCCGCCTGAATGACGCCATCGCTGACGATGACCACCGTCTCGCCCGCATGCAGGCGGAAGTTGGTCTCGTGAATGGTCTTGCCCTCGACCTCAGACGGATTGGTTTCGATGACGGAAATTTTCTTATCCTCGCTGATGCGGATCATCGGGCAGCCGTCAAAATCGACCATGAAGGCGACGCCGTTGTCGTAGAGGCGCATGATCGAAAAGGTCGAGTAGGCCACGCCGCGATCGGCGCAGGTCGGCAAGGTCTTGAGGAGGGTGTCGACCGTGTCCTCAATAGGGACGTCGGCGGCAATGAGCTGGGCGCAGATTTTGGCGGTCAGAGAGCTCAAAATATTGGCCTTGACGCCGCTGCCCAGCCCGTCAGAGAGCACGACGACCGTCTCCCCGGGGTTGCGGATGATCTCGACGGTGTCGCCACAGAGCTCCTCGCCGTGGTGCTTGAGCTGAGCGATGGCGACTTCTCCGATAATTGCAGCCATATCAGCTCAACTCCTTCTCTTTTTCAAATTCCTGGATCAGCTTGAGCAGCGTAATCTTTGTCGCCGCCGTCGTTTCGCCGAGGAGGCTGGCGATTTCCTGGGCGGTGCGCATCTGGTCGTCGATAACCTGGGTGGCGTTGACGAGGAGGTCGCGCTTGACGTTGTTGAACTGCTCGCGCTGCTTTTCGCGCTCGGTGATGTCGACAATGAAGGCCACGTAGGTTTCGCTGTCCAGGGGCTGCACCGTCTGCTGGGTCCAGATGTCCAGGTCCTTGTAGGAAATCGTGACGTTGTGGACGACCTCGCGCTTTTCAACGGCCTTGCGCATGTAGCTCACGTCAAAATAATCGCTCAGCCGCGAGCCAACGTCGAGCTTGAAGACGTCGAACATTTTCTTGACGAAGGGATTGAGCTGCAAAATCGTATAATCCTTGTCGAAAATAATGATGCCGCTGGCAATATTGTTGACGACAGAATTGGCCAGGGATTCGGCCTTGGCCTTCATGTAGCTCATGCACATTTCGCGGTCCGCCTCGCCACGCACCACTGCTGCGCTCTTGGCGTAGCAGGAATCGTAGCCGCAGGCGCCGCAGTTGAGCGGACGCGCATCGGTATCCTTGAAGCAGATGTCCATTTCGTTGCGCACGGCCTGGGCATCCATCTGTGGCGGCTCGTATTTGTTGTTGATGAAGGTGGCCTTGGAGACGGGCACGTTCATCTGGAAGGTCGGCAGATAGACGCGGTCGGCGTTGTACTGCTTGATTTTCAGGCAGCGGCCAAAGAGGCTATCCGGGCTCATGACATCGACGCTGCTGATGCAGCCACTGTTGCAGGCCATGAGCTCGAGGAATTCGACCTCCTCGTTGAGGCGCTCGTCCTTGGATTTAAGAATGTCGATGCAGGTGTCCAAGCCCGAGTACCACTCGATTTCGTTGTAATCGACGACGCCTTCTTCGATGAGGCGGCTGGACACATTGCCGACAATGGAAAAGCCGTAGCCGCCGCTATATTCGATGTAGTAGGGTTCCTTGGCATCGTCGGTATTGCGCACCGCCGGATTGTAGCGAATGATACGCTCAAGCTCAGAAAGCGTGATGAGAAAATCAATGTCCTCATCGTTTTGCCGATTGTAAAATTCCGCCGGGCAGACGGAGGCGTGCACCACCATGTGATCCGGATAGCGCTTTTTGAGATCCTTGGCATGCATCGACGCCAGGCTCGTGATCGGCAAAAGATTGTCGAGCCACTGTGGATAATGCTGCTCGACGAGATTGACCACCACCGGGCAGTGACTCGTCAGCACCAGCTCATTGCTGCTGCGCACCACGGCCTTGACCTCGCGGATGACGTCTTCCTCGAGAATATCCATCTCTTCAATATAATCAAAGCCGATGCTATAGGCCTTATCAGCCAGCTCGGCAATAGACATTTTTGAGGTGATGAGCGCCACCTCGCCCAGACTCAAAATCAGCGGCTTGCCCTCCTTGAGGGCCTTGACGACAAAGTCCATGTCGCTGATGATGCGCTTGGTTTTTTGTGGGCATTCCTTGATGCATTGGCCACAGACGACACAGGACTCTGTGATAATGCGCGCACGGCCCGTGGAAAATTCAATGGCATCCAGCGGGCATTTGCGCAGACAACGGTAACAGTCTAAACAATTCGAATTGTCCTTGTTGACAATCGGAAACGGGAAATGCTTCATTTTACTACCCCCAAAGCAATGTCCACCAAATGGGACACTTCCTCTGGGGTGACGTGTCCGTAGGTGACATTGTTAACCTCTACATTGATGCCTTGGTGACACTGCTTTTTGCAAAAGCAGCCCATGAGCTTGACCTCTTCACCGACACCACGTTTTTCAATTTCATTTTGAAAGGCTTGCACCAAGCCTGGTGCGCCCTTGATATGACAGGCGCTGCCCATACAAATTTTAATTTCACTTGCCATTCACTTTCACCCTTTTGATATCCAATCTCCGCAGCAATATTGTAAAAAAATCCTCTATAGTTTACATTATTTTCTTTATTTTACCATAATTTCATTTCGAATGCCGTAGAAAATGCGGGAATTTACCTTCATCAGGTGGCGCCATGCATAAAAAAACGGAGATCGACGTCTGTCGATCCCCGTGTATGCGCGTTGATTAGAATTTATCCTGAGCCACATATCTGGTGTGCAGCTGATGATGGGCCAGCTCGCTCCCTGGTTCGCCATAGTAATCGCGGTAAAGAGCGAGAACGGATGGATTTTCATGGGATTTACGCAGTGGCATGTTCTTGTCAATGTCGTAGATGGATTTCATACGCTTGAGAAGGATTTGCTCATCGCCATGATGGTATGGCTGACCGGCGCCGCCGATGCAGCCGCCCTTGCAGGCCATGACCTCGATGGCGTGAATGCCGCGAGGATTGCCTGCACGAATTTCGTCCATCAGCGTCTTGGCATTGCCCAGGCCGTGGGCGATGGCAATCTTGAGCATGATGCCGTCCACATCGACCTCGGCTACACGCAGACCTTCAAAGCCGCGCAGCTCTTCGAAATCGATTTTTGGCAGAGGCTTGCCCGTGTGGAGCTCGTAAGCAGTTCTCACTGCCGCTTCGATAACGCCACCGGTCGAGCCAAAGATGACAGCGGCCCCTGTGGATTCACCGAGAGGATCATCAAATTCGGAATCAGGAAGCTGCTTGAGATCAATGTCCTTGAGCTTGATCAAGCGTGCCAACTCGCGGGTCGAGAGCACAATGTCGACATCCGGGTTGCCGTTTTCCGCAAATTCCGGACGGTCGGCCTCGGTTTTCTTGGCCAGGCAAGGCATGATGGAGACGACCACCATTTTTTCGCGAGGGATGTTGAGCTTTTCTGCAAAGAAATTCTTGGCAACGGCGCCAAACATCTGCTGTGGCGAACGCGCCGTGGATGGCACATCCAAAAGATCCGGATACTGAGTTTCTAAGAAATTGACCCATGCCGGGCAGCAGGAGGTCAAAATTGGCAACGCCGATTGGTCGCCACCGAGGAAGCGATTGAGACGCCCGAGAAGCTCGGTGCCTTCTTCCATGATGGTCAAGTCGGCGGTAAAGTCAGTGTCATAGACATAGTCAAAGCCAATCATGCGCAGGGCCGTGACCATCTTGCCGGTGGCAGCTTCACCCGGCTCCATGCCAAATGGCTCGCCAATGGCCACGCGGACCGACGGCGCCGTCTGCACAACGACGACCTTGTCCGGATCGGCCAGGGCTTCGACCACTTCCCAGGTAGAATCCTTTTGCAGGAGGGCGCCTGTTGGGCAAACAGCCACGCACTGACCGCAATGGGTGCAACGAGTTTCCAACAGTGGCGATTCAAAGGCTGGCTGGATGACTGCATCAAATCCACGGCCAACCGCCGAAAGGGCGCCAACCTTTTGCACGTCGTTGCACATGGTTTCGCAACGGCGGCACATGATGCACTTGTTCATGTCGCGCACCAGGGATTTGGTGCTGTCGAGTTTGTAGGTGGATTGGGATTTGCCGGTGATGTTGACGCTGTCAATATCCAGACGAATCGCCAGATCCTGGAGCTCACAATCGCCGCTCTTGCCGCAGGTGAGGCAGGTCTTTGGATGGTCGGAGATCAAAAGCTCAACGATCATCTTGCGCGCCTGAAGCACGCGGTTGGAATTGGTGACGACCTCCATGCCATCGGCAACCGGAGTGGCGCAGGCAGGCATCAGGGAGCGTCTACCGGCAACCTCTACCACGCAGACACGGCAGGAAGCAGGCTTGTTGTTCATTTCTGTGCCATGCAGATTCATATGGCAGAGTGTTGGAATCCAAATATCAAGTTTCTTAGCGGCATTCAAAATCGTGCTGCCCTTCGGGACTGTGACTTCATTGCCGTTTATTGTTAAGGTTACTTCACTCATACTACTCTTCTCCTCCAATCTCTCTTAACCAATCGAGATTGCCCCAAAGTTGCATTTTTCAATGCAGGTGCCGCATTTAATGCACTTACTTTGGTCAATACTAAATGGCGAACGTAGGACACCGCTGATTGCATCTGCTGGGCAGTTGCGCGAGCACAACGAGCAGCCGGTGCAGCGAGCAGGATCGATTTGGTAACGGGTCATCTTGCGGCAGGTACCGGTTGGGCAACGCTTGTCGACAACGTGGGCCACATATTCATCCCAGAAGGTGTCGATAGTTGAAAGAACCGGGTTTGGCGCGCTCTGGCCAAGGGCGCAGAGGGCGGTGTCCTGCATGGTTCGGGAAATGCGCTTGAGCTCATCGATGTGTTCCATTTTGCCGCGGCCATCGGTGATAATATTGAGAAGTTCGGAAATACGGCGCGTACCGATGCGGCATGGGGTGCAGCGACCGCAGGATTCCCCTTCGGAGAATTTGAGATAATATTTGGCGATGGAGACCATGCAGTCGTCCTCGTCCATGATGATCATCCCACCGGAGCCCATCATCGAGCCGATGGAGACCAGGTTGTCGTAGTCGATTGGCAGATCCAGGTGCTTTTCGGAAATGCAGCCACCGGAAGGACCACCGGTCTGGACAGCCTTAAACTTCTTGCCGCCCTTGATGCCGCCGCCGATGCCGTAGATGATTTCACGCAGGGTCGTGCCCATTGGCACCTCGACGAGGCCGACGTTGTTGATCTTACCAGCCAGGGCGAAGACCTTGGTGCCCTTGCTCTTTTCGGTGCCGATGCTGGAAAACCATGCTGCACCACGATTGATGATGGTTGGAATATTGGCAAAGGTTTCAACGTTGTTGACGTTGCTTGGCTTACCCATGAAGCCGGATTCGGCTGGATATGGTGGCTTTGTGGATGGTTCACCGCGCTTGCCTTCCATGGAATGAAGGAGGGCGGTTTCTTCGCCGCAGACGAAGGCGCCTGCGCCGAGGGTGATTTCGATGTTAAAGTCAAAGCCGGTGCCCATGATATCCTTGCCCAAGAGGCCATATTCGGTGGCCTGGGCAATGGCGTTTTCTAGGCGATTAACAGCCAGTGGATATTCGGCACGAATGTAGATGCGCCCTTCGTGGGCGCCAATGGCATAGCCGCAAATGGCCATCGCTTCGAGCACCGAATGTGGGTCCCCTTCGAGAATGGAACGGTCCATGAAGGCACCAGGGTCGCCTTCGTCGGCGTTGCAGACAACGTATTTGACGTCGGCGTCATAGGTGGCTGCGATCTGCCATTTTTTCCCGGTTGGGAAACCGGCGCCGCCGCGGCCGCGCAGGCCAGAATCGAGGACCTCTTGGACAACCTCCTGAGGAGTCATCTCTGTCAAGCATTTGCCGAGGGCCAGGTATGCGTCGTGGGCGATACAGTCGTCAATGTCACGCGGATTGACGATGCCGCAGTTTCTGAGGGCAATCCGTAGCTGTTGAACAGGTTCTTTCGTAGACATAGTGTACCTCCTTACGCATTAACGTGGCAGGTTTCGATGCGCGCATCGACGGGCTCCTGCTTCATAATGTACTGCTCTACAATGTCGCGGGCAATTTTTTTATCCACATGGCCAAACATCACAGGCTCTGCTGCAATGCCAGCCACTTCAACGGTAGGCTCTGCATAGCAATAGCCCATGCAACCGGTGGCCTTCAAGGTCACATCATCCAAATTGTTGGCGCGGAGGGCATCCTCTAGCGCATCAAACACCTCTTTTGCGCCAGTCGCAATGGCGCAGGTACCGAGGGCCACACGAATTTCTACAGGACGTGTTTGTGCCTCTGCGGCTTTTTTGAGGGCCTCGCGTTTTTCTTTTAAGGCGTCATAAGAATTCAATCGTTCACTCATTATGCTTCCTCCTCTTCCACATAGTAGCTGCGAATGACTTCTTTGACCTTATCACGCGTCATATGACCGTAAATTTGACCATCAATGGAGATGACCGGCGCCAAGCTGCACGCGCCCAGACAATGCACATGCTCCAATGTGAACATGCCATCGTCAGTCATTTGCCCTACTTCTACCCCGAGCTCTTCCTTGACAACATCCAGAATACGTTCGCCGCCTTTGACGAAGCAGGCCGTCCCCATGCAAACAGAAATCGTGTGGCGACCTCTAGGCTTCATCGTAAAGAAGGAATAAAACGTGACGACGCCGTACACCTTCGCAGAAGACACGCCCGTTTTTTCAGCGACATACATTTGCACTTCCTTCGGCAAGTAACCGAACAGGCCCTGTGCACGGTGGAGGATCATAATCAAATGGCTTGGCTTGTCTTCAAAGGAATTGATATAAGCATCCAGCTCATCTAATTTACTCCGATCTAACATTTCATAGTTCATTGTTACACCCCTTACTCTTTGTATCACACAATAATTATTGGAGGGTCGATAATATTATCATCATAAATACCATCGTCATAATTATATTATACTCCCACTTTTGAATTTTCGAAAGATTTTTATTTCACGAATTATTCGCGACATTTTATTGTTTCGATATAATATTGTTTTCAAAAAAAATAACGCAGGCATCAAATAAAAATGCCTGCGCGTAATGTTCAGTAAGCGATATCGTCGAGGATGCGGTTCAAATAGGCGATGACGATGCCGTAATTGCTGATTGGCGTATGCTGTTCTGACGCTTGAATGATGCGATTTTGTACGAGCTTGCGGTTGACCATGCAGGCCCCGCATTGGATGATCAGATCGTAGCCGGAGACGTCCGCCGGAAAATCGTGGCCACTGACCACATCGACGCTGATGCCATCGCCGAGGCGTTTTTTGAGCAAGCGCGGGATTTTCACGCGGCCTATATCTTCCTCGAGCGGCGCGTGGCTACAGAGCTCGGCAATGAGGATGCGGGCGTCGGGCGGGAGGCTTTCAATCGCCTTGGCCCCAGCCACATAGCTTGCAATATCGCCCTTGAGCCCGGCCATGAGCACCGAAAAGGATGTGAGTAGCGTCCCCGCCGGCGTCAAATCATGCACCATCGGGAAGACCTGAGAGTCGGTGATGATGAGCTTTGGCGGCTCCTTGAGCAGCGCCAAGGCCGCTTCGAGCTTGTCCGGCGTGACGGAAATGGTCATGCAGTGCTTGTCCAAGAGCTCTCGCAGGGTTTGCACCTGAGGCAAAATCAAGCGACCCTTTGGCGCCTGAATGTCCTGTGGCATGACCAGGAGCACGAGATCGCCGTCATCCACAAGGCCATGGGTGATTTCCGGCTCATTTTTCAGCGGATTGACGCTGACGAGCCGCGCCAAGAGGGCATCGAGACTCGATTTGTCCTGGATGTTCACGAGGAGCACGTCGCCATCCACCAACGCCGCGCATTCGGCGACCCAGGCCGCATCCGGTGTGCGCAGGTCACATTTGCTGACGACGCCGACGACAGGCGTACGGCGCGCCTTGAATTTTTGGATCCACTGCCGCTCCTCGCTCAAATCCTCGCTGTCAAAAACGACCACGGCAATGTCGACGCGCTCGGCGCTCTGGGCGGTTTTTTCCATGCGCAGGGTGCCGAGGTCTGTCGAGGCATCGTCAAAGCCCGCCGTATCCAGAAGGGTGCAGGGGCCGAGGCCGTGGAGCTCAATGTTTTTTTGCACCACGTCGGTGGTCGTCCCAGCCACTGGCGAGACGATTGTCACCTGCTGCGCGGTGAAGGCATTGATGAGGGTCGACTTGCCACTGTTGCAGCGGCCAAAAAAGCCGATGTGCAAGCGATTGGCAGTTGGCGTTTCCTGTAGGCTCATAGCAAAGCCCCCTTAGAAGCGGAAGTCGCGTTCGCCGTGTTCCATCTGCGCCAGGTATTCGGTGACCTTCTGGCGGACGTTGTCACGCGGAATGTTCACGAGCTGATCCTGGATGAGCTTTTCACCAAGGGCACGAGATTTTGGCGAGGCGTAATCGAGGAGGTATTCCTTGAGGGTCATGAGGGCGTTTGGATGGCAGCAATTTTGGATTTCGCCGCTCTTGCACAGGCTCATGAAGCGGTCGCCGGTGCGGCCCGCTCTGTAGCAGGCGGTGCAGAAGCTTGGAATGTAGCCCAGCTCCATGAGCCATTCCACAACCTCATCGAGGGAGCGGGTGTCGCTGACGTCAAACTGTGCGGAATTTTCTTCCTCGTCCTCTGGCTCTGCATAGCCGCCGACGCTCGTGCGAGAGCCGCCGCTGATCTGGCTGATGCCGACGTGCAGGGCGCGTTCGCGGACCTTCTGGGTTTCGCGGGTGCTGATGATCATGCCCGTGTATGGCACCGCGATACGGATGCAGGCAATGATCTTAATGAAGGTGTCATCATCGATGCCGTTGTCAAAATCGTCTGGATTGACGTCGTCGGCACGCTTGATGCGTGGCACACTGATGGTGTGTGGCCCAACGCCATGCACCGCTTCCAAGTGTTCGGCATGCATGAGCAGCCCGGCAAATTCGTAGCGATAGCGTTCCAGCCCAAAGAGCACGCCGATGCCGACGTCATCGATGCCGCCTTCCATGGCGCGGTCCATGGCTTCCGTGTGCCAAGCGTAGTTGTGCTTTGGCCCGGTTGGATGCAGCTCTTCGTAGCTTTCCTTGTGGTAGGTTTCCTGGAAGAGAATGTAGGTGCCGATGCCCGCTTCCTTGAGCATGCGGTATTCATCGACGGTGGTTGCGGCAATGTTGACATTGACGCGACGGATGACACCGTTGTCGTGGGTGGTATCGTAGATGGTCTTGATGCATTCCAGGATGTATTCGATCGGATTGTTGACCGGGTCCTCGCCTGCCTCAATGGCCAGACGCTTGTGGCCCATATCCTGCAGGGCGCGGACTTCCTCGGCGACCTCTTCCTGGGTCAGCTTCTTACGGGCGATGTGCTTGTTCTTGGCGTGGTATGGGCAATACACACAGCCATTGACACAGTAGTTAGATAGATATAATGGCGCAAACATGACGATGCGATCGCCGTAAAAATCTTTTTTGATTTGCTCAGCGAGGGCAAAGATTTCCTTGTTTTTTTCTGGATCATCGCAAGCCAGAAGCACCGACGCTTCCTGGTAGCTCAGGCCTTTGCGCAGCTTGGCCTTTTCCAGAATTTGGTCGATTAAGGCAGTGTCGTTTTTGTGGGCGTCCGCGTAGGCCAGCGTGGACATAATTTCGTCATGGTTGATAAATTCTTCGGCCTTGAGTGATTTTGGGTTATACATTTTTACTACTCCTCTCTTCTGAGTCAGCCTTGCGGCTTACCCATTAGATCCTATAATCTCCTCTGTCGACCACCGCTTCATAGCCAAGGGTTTTCAGCCAATCAAAAAGCGAGGCGACATTTTCTGCAGCTTCTCCATCCAGGGTCGCTTTGTTATCATACAGGGCATATTTTTTTCTCACAGACAGGGGCGACAGATTCGGCATGAGCACATTGGCCCCGGCGCGCAAGCCCGCCTCACGCCCCTCGGGGCTCAGCGTCGCCAGCGCCGTTGTCGCAGGCAAGAGCACCTGTGGCAACATCAGGCGCACCACCGCGAGCATCCAGAGGGTGTCGGCCAGGGTGCCGGCCTTTTGGTGGGCAAAGGGCGTGTGCTGGGCCGGTAAAAATGGCCCCAGCCCCACCATCTGCGGATTCAGACCTTGCATATAGCGCAGATCCGCCAAGAGATTGGGCCAGGTCTGGCCAGGTGAGCCGACCATGATGCCGCAGCCCGTCTGGTAGCCAATGTCCTTGAGGGCCGCCAGACAATCCAGCCGATGCGACAGGCGCATCGCCGCAGGATGCAGTCTGCGATAATGGGCCTCTGTGGCCGTCTCGTGTCGCAACAGATAGCGATCCGCTCCGGCCGCAAACAGCGCCTCGTAGCTTTGGCGCGAGCGCTCGCCCAAGGACAAGGTCACCGCGCAATCGGGAAAGGCGCATTTGAGCGCACGTACCCAATGCACCACCACCTCGTCAATGAAATAGGCGTCCTCCCCACCTTGCAAAACGAAGGTGCGAAAGCCCAGCTCATAGCCGTGGGCGGCACAAGCCATGAGATCCTCCAGCGTCAAACGGTAGCGCGCCACCTGCCTGTTGCTGCGGCGAATGCCACAATAATAGCAGTCGTTCTTGCAAATATTGGAAATCTCAATGAGCCCACGCAAGAACACCTTGTTACCATAGCTTTCACGGCGCACCGCATCCGCAGCGGCGTAAAGATAGGCGTCGGTTTCTGGCGTGCGATTTTCATAGAGCATCGTTAGCGCATCGTCTGTGAGATTTTTTTCTGCCCGCAAATGATCAATCAGCGAAAAAAGTTCCGCAGCCATCGCTTACACCTGGGAATAGCAAGCCTTCGCGTTGACACCGTCAAGGCTGCCGATTTTCCCTGTCAAGCTATTGATCTCATCCTGTGGCGCATCGACCACCAAGCAAATGACATTCATGTGCTTCTGGCGATAAGGAATCCCCATACGCCCGACAATATATGCGCGAAAATCGTGGAGGATCGCATTCAGCATTTCTGTGTCTGCGTTTTCATCCACAATAATCCCCAGTGTTGCCACTCTCGTT
Source organism: Peptococcaceae bacterium (assembly GCA_030524315.1). Classification (GTDB taxonomy): domain Bacteria; phylum Bacillota; class Peptococcia; order Peptococcales; family Peptococcaceae; genus UMGS1590. The sequence continues at coordinate 30,351 of JAUNGU010000003.1, read as the reverse complement.
TCCATCCGATGATAGCCTCCCTTCAAATTGCATAACAACGTATAATATTAAAAACTTTTTAACAATTTAATTGTAACACCAAGAACCTTTGAAGTAAATTTAATAATATTTGAGAATTGTCAAAATATAATTATTGATTCCATAACGCCCACCCCTATTACAATCATCGCGCCGACGCAAACAGCTGCTGCACGTAGCGCCAGTAGGCTTTTTCTGTGCCAGGTGCTGCCACAGCATGGCGCAAGGCGAGATAATCCTGCCACCTGGTCGCAAAGCGCTTGGCCATCTGCTGTACCTGCGATGGATGCAGCACCACAAAGGACTTGCGTTCCAAAAAATCTGCTGGCGATTCTATCGGCACGCGCCCTTCACTTAAGCCATGCCGCCAATCCCAATCTGTCAGCGCCTGGCTGCTGCGTTCTAACAGTCCGCGATATTTGCATTCCAAAAGACACTGGCCTTTTTCTGTGAGCGACAGATAATGATAGCCCTGAGGCGCAAGCGTTTGTGCAAGCAAGCCAGCTGCGCGCAGCGCCTCAATCTCTCTCGCTATTTCCTGTGGCGTCAGCAAATGGAGCTTGCCACTTTCTGCCACTGGTTGAAGGTGTTTCGCCTGCTTGCGAGAAATCCCTCGCAAATGGTTGATGATCGTATTGGCCGTCAATGGTCTGTTGGCACCGATGAGCTTCAAAATCGCCAGGGGCAGAAGCTGCCCATAATGGGGGCTCTGATACTGGGCCTCCACCAGCGCCAGATGCGCCGCCTTTTTCTCGCGCGCCTGCATCAGCGCAATGAGCCAGGTTTTGACAGCCTCCAGCGAAAAATCTTCGTAATAGAATTTCTGATTTTGCGGTGCATCAAGGGGCGTCAAGCCTTTGAGCCTGAGATGGCGATGATGGAAGCCCACCCTGACCTTCATGGCCCGAGCCTGAGCAACCAGCGCCTTGAGCTCATCGCGGTGCTCTTGCAGAAAACGGGCGCGAATACACTCCTCTGCGAGCACTGTGCAATGCACCCTGGTGCCATCGGGATTGCAATAGAAAACCGTCTTGTGACATCTAAAACGCAGCCGATCGACGTCTCGCTGCAGCTGGAAATCCCCCGGCGGATACAGGACTTCTGCCAGCTTGTCATTGTTGCGATATAGCCACGCCAGCTCAAACAGCGCCTTGTCGCTGATGCACGCCAACAGCTCTTCATCCACGATCAGCGCCTTGGCACGACACAAATACGCCTTGAGCGCCGCCTGTATTCGGACAATGGTCAATGGCTGCACGTCCACAGGGATGCGCGGCGCATCCATAGCAGCTTGGATGGTCTCACACAGCTCTGCCAGGCTGAACACCTTATCAAAGGAAAGCGCCACCTGCCTCGCAGTGATGCCCGAAAGGGGCGCCAGCCTTGGCACAAATTCCACAGCCACCGCTTCTGTGCCAAGGCCCTTGATGACAAGATCCGCATCTACAAGCGGCCCAGCGCCCGGGGGTAGCCCGTCCAAAAAATCCTGGAAGCTGTCATTCAATCGCAGCTGCTGGGGCATGATGATTTTATGCAAATGGGCCGTCGGTTTGAATGCACCACCCGCACTCAGCTGATAGGTTTCATGGCCGTCGGCATAAAAAGAGAGCGTGCCGCCGACATCCACCAAATACCTGCCTTTCGGCAAATGGTTCAAGAAGTCATAGCCATTGGCAGCAGCAATTTTTTGCGCCCGTTGGATCTCCTTGGGCGTCGCCTCTCGCCGTTTGTTTTTCTTTTTTGCCATCCTCACCCCTCCTCCAAAAAGGCCAGGAGCTCTGCCGGGGTCTCGACCTTGCCAACACGGTCCATATACCGCGCATAGACGGCCATGATCGAATCCCCCTTGTTCCATTTTTGCATCGGCTCGGTGTTCATCCAATAGGCGCGCTTGGCTTTTCTGGCGATGGCCTTCACGTAATCTTCCCCGGTAGGATGCTTGTTGTTGCGTGCATCGCCAATAAAATACACGATGGAATCCCTGTTGATGACGCCGAAATGCGACTCATATAACGTTCTAAAAGGAATGTAATAATTGGAATACGCCCCTGCCCTAGGAATGTGCGCCAGCACCGCTTGCACCACCTGCGACGCATCCGTTTCCTCAAAAAACGGCGCCAAATCAAAGAGCCTGTTGGTAAAGGCAAAGGTTTGACAGCCACCAGGAAAGGCGCTCTTCATCGCATGCATAAAAACCAACATCAATTCTGACGCCGCGCTACAGGAGCCCGACATGTCCAGGATGAGCACCAGGTTGGTTTTGTTGCGTGCAGGCTTTTCGTAAACGAGTCGCAGCGGGACGCCGCCTGTTTGGCAGCTCTGCTTGATGGTGTTTGGCAGATCCAGACGCTTGCGCTGATTGCCACGCAGCCGACGTGCCAAACGCGTGCGAAATTTTCGGGCATTGTCGCGAATGTATTCGTAAATCTTTGCCTTATCCTTCGTCGAAAGCTTGTCAAACCGCGTCTGCAGAATCGGCTCACCTGCATAGAGGCTGTGGACAGCATTTTTTGCCGTCTCCGGATCAAAGAAATCGCGATGAATGACGCTGGCGTGCTTTTCGATGGTCTGGCCAAAGGCATCCTCGGCAGCCTTGATGCGCCCCCTCTGCCGCTCAATTTCCCGCGCGATGCGCGCCTGTTTCGCTTCAAGAGAGCCGCCGTCCCCTTCCAAGGCTTGCAACATCCTGCTGCGCGCCTTGATGCTTTCCAAAAGCGCCTGGTAATTGTCGAAGGCCATGGCCCGCGCCCCGCTGATCTTAACCTCTTGGGTCAAGCGCTCGTGGGAGACCGGTTCACCCCTTTGCACGTAAACCACAAAGCTTAGCAAATACACCAATCCCGCCAAGCAATCTGCGAGATGGGCCACGTCCTGTTGTGCCGCCTCAAGGGCGCGCGCCTGCTCAAGCCGCCCGCGGCAAACAGCCGCAAAGCCCTCCGCCTCAAGGGCGGCGTGCTGCGCCAATAAGCGCTCAAGGCGGCCGTTCATGCGTTGCTGCTTGTCTGCATAGGCCTGTCGCAAATGTTCCTTATGGTAGTAAAGCTGGGTAAACTCGCGAAAAATTTTGCCGGCGGCCGCCCGTTCCGCCTCATCATGCACCAACAGATTCATCAACAAGGCCCGCACATTCACCTGCCCCTGAGCCGCCACTAAGGCCCGCGCCACCACAAACACCTCTGCCGGATCACAGGCAATAAAGCCACAGCTTGAAAAGTAACCACAGATTTCAAAAATAAATTCATAGAGATAGGACGATTCTGCTTCGAGCAACGGTTTCTCAGCCATGGCCGCCTCCCTATCATGTCTCTTCTGCGTGTTCGCCTGCCAATTCTGCCACATGCGCCTCTACCACTGTGCGGATCGTCTCCATATCCCGCCGATCCTTGGCCAAAAGGCCAATGGACTGCGCCACCATGTCCTGGGTGGCGTGGTCTCTGAGAAAATGCGTCCAATCAATGGCCTCGGCCACAGACACGGGATGCTTGAGATCCTTCTCCTGAAGGGCTACCACACAGGCCGCGACCCCTTCTGCCACCTGGTCGCTGGCAAGACACTGACGCTTGAGAATCTCGACAATCTCCTGGCGCGTCTTTTTCTTGATGTAGAGGTAGCCACAGCGGCGCTTCATGGCGCCGGAGAGCTCGCGGTAGCCGTTAGAGGTCAGAAACACCAGCGGCTTCTGGTCCTCGGGGCACTGGATCGCGCCATACTGAGGAATATTGATCTGATAATTCTCCAGGTATTCGTAGAGCATGTACTCAATTTCTTCGGACGCCTTGTCGATTTCGTCAATGAGCAAGAGCTTGCGGCCGCTGCCGTCGATGGTTTTCAAAATCGGCCGCGGAATCAAAAATTCCCGCCCGTAAAAATCCACATCCGAGGCCACGGCACGAATCGCTGCATTCACATCAAGATCCTGGATCTTCTCTGTGATTTTCGGCTTGACAGCTTCCAGCGTCAGGAGCTGGCGCTGGTAATCATAGTCGTACAAAATATCCTCCTTGGTGAGGCCATCATACATTTGCAGCCGCAAAAAAGGCAGCTCCAGCATCCGCGCCACCGCCTTGGCCAGCGACGTCTTACCCACGCCTGGATCGCCCTCAATGAGAATCGGCTTGTTCAACACCAGCGCCTCAAAAACAACGTAGCAAATTTCGGTGCTCGCAATATAATCCGCCACCCAGAGCCCCTCGCGAATCTCTTCAATCGTCATCATCCGTCTCTCCTCCTATCCATTCGATTGCAATGAGCATGTACGTTTTGTTCATTATAGCACACCCGAACTTTTTATCGATAGCAAATTGTTGTGATGGCAACATTTTTCCGCGAAAAATGCGCCACCTGACAATGATTTTTCCGCCACACGCAAAAAACCGCGATTGCTCGCGAGGTTTTGCAGAAAGATGCAATTAGCAGTTGCCTGCGTGCAGATGCACCCTGTTACTGACCAGGGTGGCGTTGGCGTTCCAATAGATGTTCGCCAAAGCGACGCTTGATTGCCGCAGAGAATGCTCATGTGCTATAAGGTAACATGCAGGAATTTGAAAGCCTGCAGCCCTTACTACTTTTTTTAACTTACGGTTAATTTTATAAACAGTAAATTTAACAACCACTCCATTGTGGCTTGAAATTCTCTTTGGTATTGTAGAAATACAAAGGAGGTTTACTTATGAAAATCAATCAAATTATCCGAGAAAAACGTAAAGTACTCTCATTAACACAAGAACAAATTGCCGAGCTTTTAGGCGTATCCACCCCGGCTGTAAACAAGTGGGAAAAAGGAAGCACATATCCAGATATCACTCTTTTACCAGCTATTGCTCGCCTTTTAAGAATTGATTTGAACACGCTTATGTCATTTAATGAAGATTTAACAGATATAGAAATTGAAAAATTCGTAAATGAACTTGATAAAGTTGTTCGAGAACAGAACTATCAAACCGCTTTTCAAAGGGCAATCGACAAAATACATGAATACCCCACTTGTGATGAGTTGGTATATTCAGCTATTCTTTACTTAGATGGCGCACGATTTCTCTATAATGTAGCAGAACCAGAACAATATCAGGAAACTTTTGAAACATTTTATCAACGACTATCTGAAAATGAAAATCCCGAAATTAGAGACCTGTCCATCGGTATGCTAATTTCTTATGCAAGAAAAAAGGAAGCGTATTCAAGCGCAGAAGAGCTAATTAATAAATTACCATTCTCCCAAATAGACAGAGAAGAACAACTTGCTATTCTTTACCAAGAGCAGAAAAAATACTCAGACGCTGAAAAACTTTGGGAACATAGAATATTGAAGGGTGTTACTGAGATACAAACCGCTTTAGTCAATATGATTGAAATAGCATTACACGAAAACCGTCATATGGACGCAGATTTTATTGCGGATAAATATGCCGCCATCACTCGTCTGTTTTCTTTCCCGGAATGGCAACAGTATAATGCGCATTTACAGCTTGCAATAGAAAGAAAAGACAAAGATACATGTATATCAATTCTCTCAAAAATGCTACCTGCCATGAGAAAAAAATGGAATTCACAGGATTGTAAATTATACCAAAATGCAGAAGGAACAGAGGTAACAGCGCTTTCAAGTAAAGTTGTAGATTCTCTTTGTGAGGAATTAAATAGCAAAGATGAATTTGCATTTATACGTGATTGTGCAGATTTCAAAAAACTAATGGCGCAAATGGGTAGGTAAGTATATTTTCGCATTTAGCAAAACCGTCTGCGCCAGTCAACGATAAAACGAACACCACTTTGCGCCGTCTCTGCTGATAGGCAATCAAGGGGTGACAACCTAAAAGTGCTGCCGTCCCACAGCGGCAGCCATGAGCAGTAAATCCGAAAAAGATTTGCTGCTTTTTTGCACCTATTTTTGGTATTTTGGGAAATCGTCCATAGATAGGAGTGAAAGAATAAATCGCTCTTTTTTCTATGACATGGTAGCCAAAATCCAGTTTTTGCGGTTACTCACATGAAAGGAAAATCATTTTTTGAAAAAAGTTGCCGGATTTACCGTCATTTCCGCTCTGTTCGGTTAGAAACAACAGAACAACGGCGTATTGTGTTTTCTCCAGCATAGCGGTACGATACTTCTGTATGACGTTCACGATTGGCGTAGAACTGAACAGCACAGAGCGAGGTGAAGCTGATGCGAATGGCGATTTGTGATGATGATGCGGCGGTGTTGTCATCGCTGACTGATTTTATAAATAAGACCTACCACGATATTGATGTGCTCACGGATCGATATTCCTCAGGAGAAGCGCTCATTAGGGCGATAGAAAAACGCGGCCTGTCCTATGATCTGCTTTTTCTTGATATAGAAATGGGCGGCATGGATGGGATGCAGGTGGCAAAAAGGGCGCACGCCCTTTTACCGGACATGTCTATTGTCTTCATCACGTCCCATGACGAGTTTGCCACAGCTGGCTACGAGGTATCGGCGTTTCGTTTTCTCACCAAACCCATTCAGCCTGCAAAGCTGATGGAAGCGATCGCGGCAGTCAAAAAGGCATTGCTGAGCCAAAAAACGATTCATATCCAGAGCAAGGCGACTGAGGCCGTTCTTAAAGTGACGGATATTTTGTATATCGAGGCCCAGGACAAGCACGTAAAAATTGTGTCACGGGATCAGCTTTATGATGATCGCAAGGGGATTGCATTTTATACCCAGCTTTTGGCGCCCAATGATTTTTACAGAATTCATCGCGGCTATTTGATCAATCTCCGATATGTCAAATTCATTGATGGTCTCGACATCCTGATGGCAAATGGCGATGTCCTGCCAATGAGCAGGCTCAGAAAAAAGCAATTTGTCGAGGCATTTCATACCTATATCAAGCGAACGGCGAGGTGAGCTGAGGGTGATACGAGTGATATTAGAATTAGTCGCGGCCGTCTTTGGCACCCTTTCGGCAGCTGCGCTGGTCTTTCTTTTTGTGACGCCCAGCATGCGGCCGGGCAAAAGGAACATTGCGCTGGCAGTCTTTTTTGTCATCCTGGAATGGGTCTGTCTGATCAACGAAGCCATCATCGCATACGGCATCAGCTGCTTTGCGTTCATCGTCATACTTGCCATTGCGGGTGCACAGGATCGCCGATTGGACGCCATGATGCTTGCGGCGTTTCTCTGGATACTGCGGAGTCTCCCGGCCAGCAGCGTGGCGCTCCTGATGGGAACGCTGGACATCCACCAAGCCATCATTTCTATTGGCGAATTGACCTTTTACGCCCTGCTCATCGGCAATCTCATCGCTGATGGCCTCATTATTACGGCCGTCTACAGGTGCCGTGCATTGGCCCACAGAATACGCTTTGGCTATGTAGAGATTCTGCCCGGTGTCCTCTTGTGGGTGATGGCCATTTTTTTGAATCCCTTCGCGTGGGTCAATTACCGCATTGAAAGCACCGACATTCAGCTGTACATTTCCGCCTGTTTTTCTGTGATCGTTGTCATTGCGGACGTGCTTTATTTTATTTCCCTGTGGAAAAGTAAAACGACCGATTATTTGAAGCAGCTGGATCAGCGGAATAAAGAGTATATTGAACAGGAATTGCAGTATTTTGAGAGCTACAAAAGGAGTCAGGAAGATATCCGTGGCTTCCGGCATGACATGAAGCATCATCTTACCCATCTTGAGCAGCTTTGCGATGAGGGAAATCTTTCTGCTGTGCAAGACTATCTGCGGGCGCTACAGGGCCATTGGGAAGAGACGGCGAAGGCCCTCGTTCATACGGGAGATGATACGGTAGACGCCATCCTGAGTGCCAAAATTTCAAAAATGCAAAGGGCGCACATTGCGTTTAAGCTGTCCGGCGCATTCGCGGGGGCGTTGTCCATGTCCCCCTTCGATATCTGTACGATTTTTGCCAATGCCTTGGACAATGCGATTGAAGCAAATCAACGGGTGCCTGACGAGAAGCATCGGCTGATCGCCCTTGCCATCAGCAGATGCGATTTGTATTACATGATTTCCTTGGAAAATACGATGACAACCGAGCGTCCATATACCGGACGGACCACAAAAAGCGATGGCTTGAATCACGGATATGGGCTGCGAAGCATTCGCGAAAAGGTCGAGCAAAACGGCGGCACGATGACCATTACCACGGAGACCGGGCACTTTCGCTTGGACATACTGCTCCCGATGTAGCATGTCGCGCCTCTATAGATACAGCTGGCGACACATTTCAAATGTGCCGTCATTTTTTATGCTATGGTTCCTTTGGTCACAGAAACTGTGACCAGAAAAGGAGGTCGTATTGACATGTTATCTGATAAAGGAATCATCGCTGAAAATTTGTGTAAGGATTTTGCCGTGAGAGAGGACGAAACCGTTCCCGTGCTTCGCAACATCAATCTTTCCATCGCATTGGGCCAAATGACGGGCATCGTCGGACCGTCCGGCTCGGGCAAATCGACCCTGCTCTATTGTCTGGCAGGCTTGGAGCCGGCATCTTCTGGCAGCGTGCAGGTGCTGGGGGAAAATATTGCGACGATGCGCCGCACGCAGTCGGCAAAATTTCGCCGAGACCATTTGGGCTTTGTGTTTCAATCCTACAACCTGGTGCCATCAATGACGGTGGAGGATAATCTGAAACTGCCCTTCATCTTGCGCGGTCAAAAATTTCCGCGCACTGCTGCAGCCCAGACCTTGCAGAGGCTGCATATAGCCAGCTTACTCAAAAAGAACGTGACCTTGTTATCCGGCGGCGAACAGCAACGCGTCGCCTTGGCGCGCGTGTTGATTGCAAATCCGCAAATAATTTTTGCCGACGAGCCGACAGGCGCACTGGATTCAGAATCGGTTGCCCAGGTTGTCAGCGAGCTCAAGCGGATGGCGTCGCAGCCGGATCACGCCGTTGTCATGGTGACGCACAGCGCAGAGGTGGCAGCCCAATGTGACAGGGTGATTCACCTGCGCGATGGCCAAATGGTCTCTGGCGATGAAGGGCAGGTGGGGATCTGATGCGTGGCTTGTTGAGAGATTTCAAGGATGCGCCGGTGGTGTGGAGCGGCGTGTTTTTGCTGCTGACGGTCGTGCAGACTTTGATTCCTGTCATGCGGCTGATGTTATCCAGCGCTGCCGTGATGCAAGGAAATGCCGTTTGGGGCGAAAAGGCAGGCTGGTTTATCAGCTCGATGCGCGGCTTGCCGTATCCGACGACGCTCATGGTGAGCGTGCTGGTCGTGATGATGGTGGTATCGGCTGCCATCAACCAGCGTCGGCGAGATTTGGCGCTGCTTTCCATGCAGGGCGCAACGCCACTTCAGCTGACGCTGCGGACGTGCGCACAAGTATTTCTGCTGGATGTGGCCTCAAGTGTCTTTTCTCTGGTCCTTGCGCCGACCCTCGCCCACTGGCTCTTCCCCTTCTTTGCCACACAGCTTGAAGCCGAGGGGCTGCCCTATGCAGACGCGGCCATGCCACAGCAGCTCTCCGCATGGACCTACGGCGCAGGCCTTGGCTTTACTGTCGCGATGCTTGGCGCCTTTTTGACCATCCGCACCGTTTCACATATTTCCCCGGTGGAAGCCTTGCGTGAGGCGTCTGGTACGCCAAAAGCAGTGGGCGTGCCTCGGCGGGTATTTGCCATAATTGCGTTCGTCGGGGCCATCATCGCCACCAGCTGCGGGCTGCTCCTGACAAAGCACGTTGTCCTGGGGCAGGTGAAAAGCCTATCCTTTGCCGCACTAACGCCGCTGTTCTATTGCTGCGTGCTGGCGGCTGTTCTGGTTGTGGCAGCCATCTGCTTGGCTGGCCCAGCCGTGTTGGCAAAGACTGTTCAGATATGGACCGCCCTCCTCCCGCTCCCCTCCGCGTCGTGGCGGATTGCCTGTAGGCAAGGGGCAGCGCGCGCCCGCCGGTCAACAGCGACGGTAATGCCCCTTGTTGCAGGAATGATGTTGGTCATGTCCTATACCGGCATCACACAAATATTTCGCGCCACGCTGCGGGTGATGCCAAACGATTTGACCGCCGGTTGGGCGGTGCCAGGATTTGTACGAATCCTTGCCCTGCTCGGGCCGGCGCTGCTGGTGGTGTTGACGGGCGTGTTGGCAGGGTATCTCATATCGACCCACGGGCGCGGGCTGGATTTGGCGCTGGTATCTATTGCCGGTGCGACGCCGAGACAACTTTCGCTGATCGCCGCCTTTGACGGGCTAATAACAGCGATGACAGCGGCTGTGCTGGCGTTTGTCATGAGCGTGCTGATGACGGCTGTCTTTGCAGCTGGGATGTATAAAGCCTTTGGGCTGGTCGGCTTCGCCATACCGTGGCAGCAATGGCTGCTTATATTGATGGTACTCGCAGTGGTTTTGACAGGCATTTCCTGGTGCACGGTGCGTCAATCCCTTAAGGCTTCCCCGGCGGCGTATATCGCTAGGTACAGCGGCGAATAACGCAAAAACCCCCGCGATTGCTCGCGAGGGTAGGTGAAGAATCTGCAATTAACAGTTGCCTTCGTGCAGGTGCACCTTGTTACCGGCCAGGATGGCGTTGGTGGTTCTGACGGCGCACATTTTACCGCACATGGAGCAGCTGTGGCGTTCTTCCGGTGGCTTGCTTTCGAAATAGTTGCGTGCCTTGACTGAGTCGAGGGAGAGCTTGAAGATTTCTTCCCAATCGAGCTTTTGGCGGGCGCGACTCATGTCGTCGTCCCAATCTCTGGCGCCTGGGATGCCCTTGGCCATGTCAGCAGCGTGAGCGGCGATACGGGAGGCAATGACGCCGTCGCGCACGTCCTGGAGATCTGGCAGACGCAGATGCTCAGCAGGGGTGACATAGCAGAGGAAGTCGGCACCGTAGGTTGCAGCCAGGGCCCCACCAATGGCAGAGGTGATGTGGTCATAGCCTGGCGCAATGTCGGTGACCAGTGGCCCAAGCACGTAGAATGGTGCGCCATGGCAGAGACGCTTTTGCAGCTGCATGTTGGCCACAATTTCGTTGATGCACATATGCCCCGGCCCTTCGACCATGACCTGTACATCATGCTCCCAAGCGCGCTTGGTGAGAATACCCAGCTCGATGAGCTCGGAAATCTGTGCCGCGTCGGTGGCGTCATGGGTGCCACCAGGACGGAGGGCGTCACCGAGGCTGATGGTGACGTCGTATTTATACATCAGATCAAGGAGGCGATCATAATGTTCATAGAATGGGTTTTCATTGCCGGTCATTTCCATCCACGCGAACAACAGACTCCCACCACGAGAAACGATGTTCATGATACGACCGGATTCTTTGAAAGCAGACACGGCGCGACGGTTGATCCCGGCATGGATGGTCATAAAGTCGACCCCTTGCTGTGCATGGTATTCAACGACCTTGAAAAAGTCATCGACGGTGATGTCCATGAGCTCCTTTTCCAGGTAGCCGATGGCATCATACATTGGCACAGTACCGATCATCGCCGTGGATTCTTCGACGAGCTTGGTGCGGAATTCAACGGTCTTGCCATAGTTGGACAGGTCCATGATGGCATGGGCGCCAAATTCCAGGGCGGTCTCAACCTTTTTCCACTCTTCGCTGTAATCGTGCGCATCACCACTTACGCCGAGATTGACATTGATTTTCGTGGACAGGCCTTCGCCAATCCCTTCTGCGGAAAGAGATTTGTGGTTGACGTTGGCCGGAATGCAGATGGTCCCTTTGGCGACGCGTTCGCGCAGGATTTCGACATCCATCCGTTCCTTTTCGGCAACGGTTTCCATTTCAGGGGTGATAATCCCCTTGCGTGCAGCTTCCATTTGAGTATGATAAGTCATGTACTTATACTCCCTTCTTACTCCCAGTGTGTTCGGCGGCACAAAAAAATGCCTGACACTTGTCAGGCATGATGATTTATTTTTCTATTTCCCTACGATGGCATTATCCACATCAGGTACGGTCGAAACTTACTTTCCTCTCAGCCTGCCTCACAAGCTCCCGAATCAATATTCAATTACAAATAAATTTTACCAATATTATCTATATTTGTCAATGGGTCCGCCTGCATAAAAATCCATCAAGCCCCTGCATCTTGCTATGCCTGACGGCACATTTATGCAACATAGAAGAAAATCATCAGATAGTGGAACACGCTGCCCAAGAGCACAAACAGGTGGAAAAATTCGTGGAAGCCAAAGTCTGGTGAAAAGTTTGGTTTTTTGATGATGTAGATGAGCCCGCCAACGGTATAGCTGATGCCACCTGCTGCCAAAAGGAACAGCGCCATCCCCGACATTTCCTTGAAAATCGAGATGTCAAAGAGAATCGCCCAGCCCATGGCAATGTAGAGGACCGTCTGCAGCCAGCGCGGCGCCGAAAACCAGCAGAGCTTGATCACCGTGCCGACAATGGCGCAGAGCCAGATGGCCGAAACGAAAATCAAGCTCTCCCGCTGCGGCAAAAACTTGATCAGCACCGGCGTATAGCTCCCAGCGATGAGCACATAAATCATCGAATGGTCGAGCTTTCGCAAGACGAGAATTTTCTTGTCGGAGCCGTTGGAATAATGGTACACAGCGCTCGCCGTGTACAGGGCGATGAGCGACGCCCCAAAAATAATCACCCCAAGCAGGATGCCCGGCGACAGGCTCGGCATTGCCAGCGCCTTAATCACCAGAAAAATCGTTGCCACCCCAAAAAATATCGCGCCAAGAAAATGGGTAAAGCTGCTCCACGGCTCCCTTGCCTTCATCAAATAATGGCTCATATCTGCACTTCCTATCTGTTCGTTTCAATCTAGTTTTGATAACCATGTTTCGTATTTATAATAACACTTTTATTCCCTGGCGACAAGGGGTGAACGACGGTTGCTTGCTTTATTTATAAATTTCCACTACAATTTAAGGTAACAACTGCCTGGAGGTGTACCATGACATTCAAATATTTTTTGCAGCGGACGATCACATTCTTTGTCATCTTCTTCCTGCTCCAGCTTTTTATCAAGGCCATTGGCAAGTACGATCACACCCTGACCTATCTCCTCGTCTACAGCGCCCTGGTCAGCATCTTCTACGGCGCCATCAGCGACCTCTTCGACAGATGGCGCACGCGCCGCAAATAAAAAACGCGTCCATGAGGGCGCGTTTTTTCTCTATAAATGCGAAAAAAGGACTTCCCTCGGGATAGTCCTTTTCTTATGCCGGAGACCGGAATCGAACCGGTACGGAGTGTTACCTCCGCAGGATTTTAAGTCCTGTGCGTCTGCCAGTTCCGCCACTCCGGCGACAGGCGACACCCAGATTCGAACTGGGGGTGAAGGATTTGCAGTCCTCTGCCTTACCACTTGGCTATGTCGCCGCGCCGCAACGCTTTTGCGCTACAACGATATTGATTATATCATCCTGGGCGCCGTTCGTCAACCAAGTTTTATTATTTTTTCACTCTTTGCACGAGAAATTCTCACCAGCCGCCAGCGAGAAATTTTGCGCGCAAAAATACCGCTGGCGCGTGGCCAGCGGCTTTGCAAAAATTAGTCTTCGTTTTCGTCGACGTAGTCGTTCCAGAAATCGACGATGGCATCCCATTCGTCGTCATCGTCAATGTCGTAGAGCAGCTCTTCGCCGTTTTCGACGACGATCTTGAGAGGAATGGCGCTGTCGTCTTCTTTTTCGTCCCATGGCACGAGAATCGCGTATTCCTGGCCGTTAAGCTCGATGCGTTCCAGCACCTGGAAGGTGTGCTCATGATCCTCTTCGTCGATGAGGACAACCAGCCCTTCTTCTAATTCGCCGTCGTTTTCTACAAACTCTTTGTTTTCGTCCATTGTCTGCCTCCTTAGTGCATATCCATGTAGGTTTGCAGCATGAACACTGCTGCAATTTTATCAACAAATTTCTTGCGTTTCTTCCGTGAGACGTTGGCTTCCAAGAGCACATTTTCTGCCTGCACCGTCGTCAGCCGCTCGTCGATCCAATCAATTTTGAAAGACGGCGGCAGATAGTCGCGAAAGCCCTCGATGAAGGCTTGGATCTCCTCGGCCTTGAAGCCAATGGTGTTGTTCATGTTCTTTGGCAGTCCCACCACGAGCTTGACGGCCTCCTGGGCGCGTACGACACCGGCGAGGTATTTGTAATCCTCCTCTAGCTTTCCTGTGCGCGTGTAAGTTTCCACCGGCTGGGCGGTAATCCCCAGGGGATCGCTGACGGCAATGCCGATGCGCCGTTCACCAACGTCAAAACAAATCAAGCGCCCAATCATATCAGCGTTCATCCAAAAAGTTGACGAGCATTTCTTCGATGTATTGATCTCGGTCATATTTTTTGATGAGCGCACGGGCATTGTCGTGGCTGGTGATATAGGCAGGGTCACCCGAGAGGATGTAGCCAACAATCTGGTTGATTGGCTGATAGCCTTTTTCCTCGAGGGCTGCGTACACCTGACGCAGCACCTCTCTCGGGGTCTGTTCTTTGACCATATCTTTGCTAAAATACATGGTCTGATCAAGATCATCTCTCATAGGATTTTCACTCCTTGTATTGGCGTTCTACAATGTCTGCAAATGCTGCCAATGCGTCTTTCAGTGCCGCTGGATTCTTCCCGCCAGCCTGGGCCATATCTGGGCGACCGCCGCCCTTGCCACCGACCAGTGGGGCGAATTCCTTGATCAGGTTGCCAGCGTGGAGATGCTTGCGCGCCTCACCGGCGGTGAGCATGCACACGAGCTGTACCTGGTCACCATTCACAGCGGCCAAGAGGACGACACCGTCTTCGAGCTTGTTGCGGAAGAGGTCGGCCTGCTTGCGCAGCTCATCCATATTGGCAGCCTGCACCTCTTGACAAGCGACCTGGAGGCCCTTGACGTCGCAGACGGCATCGCCGGCATTTGCTGCGGCATTTTTCATTTGCTCCATTTTAATAGTATCAAGTTGCTTTTGCAATGCTTTGATTTGCGCATCCAAGCCAGCGATCTTGTCGATGATGGCATCGGGGCCGTTGACCTTGAGCTTTTTGCAGATGCTGTCGACCAAAGCATATTGTTCGTTATTTTTTTCGTAGGCTGCAAGACCGGTGATGGCTTCGATGCGACGAACCCCTGCAGATACAGAGCTTTCGCTGAGAATCTTGAAGCTACCGATGGCACCCACGTTATCCACGTGCATCCCACCGCAGAGCTCCTTGCTGTGAAGCCCGGCATCGACACAGCGCACCTTGTCGCCGTATTTTTCACCAAAGAGGGCGACGTGGCCACTTTCCTTGGCATCGTCAATGGTGGTTTCGTAGATGTTGACAGGCGCTGCCGTCATGATTTCCTCGTTGACGGTGCGCTCGATCTGAGCGAGCTCATCAGCCGTTGGCGCTTCCAGGCTTGAGAAGTCAAAGCGCAGGTGGCTGGCATCCACAAGGGAACCTGCCTGATGCACCTTGTCGCCGAGGACCTTGCGCAGGGCGTAGTGCAAGAGATGGGTTGCCGTGTGGTTGCGGGCAGAGGCGAGACGCTTGTCGGTGTCGACAAAGGCTTCAATCTCGTCGCCCACATCGAAGCGGCCGTCCAGATAGCCCTGGTGGATGTATTTCCCATCGGCGAGCTTGAGGGTGTTTTCGACGTTGAAGACGCCGTTTTTGCCCATGAGCTTCCCTTGCTCACCAACCTGGCCGCCACCCTGTGCGTAAAATGGCGTCTTGTCCAGGATGACCATGCCGTGGGTGTCATAGCCAAACTCTGCCGGTTCCTTGTCAATCATGAGCCCCAGGACCTTGGCCTTGGTGTGGGCGTCATCATAACCCACAAATTCCGTGGCAGGCATGTCTGGATAGGCGTCGGTCACGCGATGGGCCAAATCCCACACATCGGTGACATTCTGCGCTTCCTTGGCCTTGCGGCGCTGCTCAGCCATGGCGGCCTCGAAGCCTTCGATATCGACGGTCATGCCTTCTTCATCGGCAATGTCCTTGGTCAAGTCGATTGGGAAGCCATAGGTGTCGTAGAATTTGAAGGCGCTCTTGCCATCAATGACGGTACCGTCCTTGGCCTTGATGGCTTCGACGGTCTCGTGAACGATTTTGAGGCCATCCTGCAGGGTCTGATAGAAGCGTTCCTCTTCCTTGCGGATGATCGATTCGATGTAGCTTTGATGCTCTACGAGTTCCGGATAAGCCTCGCCCATAAGCGCGGTGACCTTGGCAGTGAATTTGTAGAGGAATGGCTCGTTGAGACCGACGCTCTTGCCCAAACGCACGGCGCGGCGCAAAATACGACGCAATACATAGCCGCGGCCCTCGTTGCTTGGCAGCACCCCATCGGCAATGAGGAAGGTGCAAGCACGGGCGTGGTCGGCAATGACGCGGAAGGCAAAGCCGCGTTCATCGTGATAGTAAGGCTTGCCCGTCAATTCCTCGACGTACTCGAGCAGTGGCACAAAGAGGTCGGTGTCAAAGTTGGTTTCAACGCCCTGGAGGATCGAGGTGATACGCTCGAGCCCCATGCCGGTATCAATGTTTGGATGTGGCAATGGCGTGAGCTTGCCGGTTTCGTCACGGTTGTACTGCATGAAGACCAAATTCCAGATTTCCAGCCAACGGTCGCAATCGCAGACGCCGAGCTTGCAGCCAGCAGGATTATCGCAGGCATGGTCCTCGCCGCGGTCATAATGGACCTCACTGCAAGGGCCGCATGGGCCAACGTCGCCCATTTGCCAGAAATTGTCCTTCTTGCCCAGGCGATAGATGCGGCTTTCATCAAAGCCGGTGACCTCATGCCAAATGTTGTAGGCCTCGTCATCGTCTTCATAGATGGTGATGTAGAGACGGTCCTTTGGCAGCTTGAGCTCGTTGGTCAAAAAATCCCAGCAAAATTTGATGGCATCTTCCTTGAAATATTGACCAAAGGAAAAATTCCCCAGCATTTCAAAGAAAGTATGGTGACGCGCCGTTTTCCCGACAGTTTCCAAGTCGTTGTGCTTGCCACCGGCACGCACACATTTTTGAACCGTCGTTGCACGCTTGTAATCTCTCGTTTCTAGCCCAAGAAATACATTCTTGAACTGGTTCATGCCGGCGTTGGTAAACAACAACGTTGGGTCGTTATATGGCACCAGCGAAGAGCTTTTAACGTGGGTATGTCCATGTCTTACAAAGTAGTCAATAAACTTATTTCTAATCTCATTTCCCGTTAACACTTTCATTCTCCATTCTATTATTCACTCTGACGTAATGATACCAAATATTTATAACCCTGTCTATACATCCACAGACAGGATAATATGTCGATTTGTTTAAAACATTTTATACTGCCACAAATAACATTTTTTTGTCATAAAAATAGGACCTGTACCGCTTTTGCAATACAGGTCCTATCCAATTTATTTGTTGACGAGCTTAAACATGTCGCTCAATATCAGAAATTACTTGCCAGCCATTTCTTTATATCTAGCATAACGTGCTTCGCTCAAAGCCTTGTTCTTCGCATACAGTGCTTCTGCAGTTTCTGGATGTGCCTTGGCCAAGGAAGAATAACGTACTTCACTCTTGAGGAAGTCTTCGAACTTATCATAATCTGGTTCCTTAGAATCGAGGATGAATGGGTTCTTGCCTTCCTTAGCGAGTTCTGGGTTATATCTCCAGAGGTGCCAGTAGCCGCATGCAACAGCATCCTTGACGTGAGCCTGGGAGATACCCATACCCTTGCGGATACCGTGGTTGATGCATGGTGCGTAAGCGATGATCAGGGATGGGCCATCATAAGCTTCTGCTTCTTCGATGGCTTTTACAGCCTGGTTCATGTTTGCACCCAGAGCGATCTGAGCAACGTAAACGTTGCCATAGATGGACTGCATCACACCGAGGTCCTTCTTGTTGGTCTTTTTACCATCAGCGGCAAACTGAGCAACAGCAGCGAGTGGGGTAGACTTGGAAGCCTGACCACCAGTGTTGGAGTATACTTCGGTATCGAATACGAAGATGTTGATGTTTTCGCCGCTAGCGAGAACATGGTCTACACCGCCGTAACCGATGTCGTATGCCCAACCGTCGCCACCGAAGATCCACTGGGAACGAATCTTCAGGAAGCCCTTCACGCCTTCGAGGTCGGTGAGGTATTCGTCCTTATCGGTAGCAGCTTCAAGCTCAGCCAAAATGACATCGCTTGCATCTGCAACAGCCTTGACATCATGTGCTTCGAAGCCCTTGAGCCATTCGGCAGCAGCATTCTTCATGGCGTCGCTGTAGTTGCCTTCAGCGAGAACGCCGCAGAGATACTGAACCTTGGCCTTCATTTGCTTGTCAGCCATGTACATCCCCAAACCGAACTCAGCGTTGTTTTCAAACAGGGAGTTCTGCCAAGCTGGGCCCTGGCCCTTTGCATTGGTGGTGTATGGGGTAGATGGAGCAGCAGCACCCCAAATAGAGGTACAACCAGTGGTGTTAGCGATCATCATGCGATCACCGAAGAGCTGAGTCAGGAGCTTCGCATATGGGGTTTCACCGCAGCCTGCGCAAGCGCCGGAGAACTCGAGTAGAGGAACCTTGAACTGGCTACCCTTAGCGGTCTTGGTGTTGGTCAGATCAGCCTTGTTGGTAACCTTATGGGTCATGTAGATCCAATGTTCACGTTCGTCGTCAGCAGCCTTTTCGACTGGAACCATCTGCAGTGCCTTGTTCTTGGCAGGGCAGGTGTTGACGCAGCTACCGCAGCCCAAGCAGTCCATAGGGCTAACCTGCATTCTGAACTGGAGGCCAGCAAATTCTTTACCATTTGCTTTGATGGTCTTCAGATCTTCTGGTGCGTTAGCAACTTCCTGTTCATCGAGCAGGAATGGACGGATGGATGCGTGAGGGCAAACCAAGGAGCACTGGTTACACTGAATGCAGTTTTCTGGAATCCATTCAGGAACGAAGAGTGCAGACATGCGCTTTTCGTATTTGGTGGTACCTGCTGGGTAACGACCATCTTCCATGCCGACAAAGGCGCTGACAGGGAGCTTGTCGCCCTGCATAGCGATCATTGGACGGAAGATCTTCTTGATGAATTCTGGTTCGTGGCTGCAACGCTTTTCTTCGGAAGCTGCATCTTCGGCATTTGCCCAATCAGCAGGAACCTGAACTTCGTGCAGTACTTCTACAGCTCTGTCAACAGCAGCCCAGTTCATGTTAACAACTGCGTCGCCCTTGCGGCCGTAGGTCTTCTTGATGGCATCCTTGAGGAGCTTAACAGATTCTTCGAAAGGAAGAACGCCGGTCAGCTTAAAGAATGCGGTCTGGGTAACCATGTTGGTTCTGTTGCCCAAGCCAACTTCAGCAGCAACCTTGGAAGCGTCGATAGTGTAGAACTTGATGTTGTTCTGAGCAATGTAGCGCTTCATAGCAGCTGGCAGATGGGTGTTGAGTTCTTCTGGGGTCCAGGTGCAGTTCAAGAGGAAGGTACCGTTTGGCTTCAAGCCTTCGAGTACATCATAGAGGTGTACATAGCTGGACTTGTGGCAAGCGATGTAGTCTGCCTGGTCAACTTGGTAGGTTGCACGGATCTTGCTCTTACCGAAACGCAGGGAAGATACGGTTACACCGCCGCTCTTCTTAGAGTCGTAAGAGAAGTAGCCCTGTGCATACATGTCGGTGTTGTCACCGATGATCTTGATGGCATCCTTGTTGGCACCAACAGTACCATCGGAACCATAACCCCAGAATTTGCAGGAAATGATGTCAGATGGGCTGGTAACAACAGGTGCGCCAACTTCGAGGGAAGTGTTGGTGACGTCATCAACGATACCAACGGTGAAGTGGTTCTTAGGTTCATCCTTAGCAAGGTTGTCATAGACAGCGATGAGCTGTGCTGGGGTGACATCCTTGGAGCCCAAGCCATAACGGCCACCGATGATCATTGGGTGCATGTCGGAATCATAGAAAGCAGTCATAACGTCTTCGTAAACTGCTTCGCCGATGGCACCTGGTTCCTTAGAACGGTCAAGGACGCAGATTTTCTTGACGGTCTTAGGCATTTCAGCAAAGAAGTGCTTGAGGGAGAATGGTCTGTAGAGACGGATCTTCAAAAGACCAACCTTTTCACCCTTAGCAGTCAGATAGTCAACAACTTCTTCGAGGGCTTCGCAGACAGAACCCATTGCAACAACAACGTTTTCTGCATCTGGTGCGCCGTAGTAGTTGAAGAGTCTGTAGTCACGGCCAGTTTCCTTGGAAACGTCTTCCAGGTACTTTTCGGTGACGTCAACAACATCATCATAGAACTTGTTGACACCTTCTCTTTGCTGGAAGAAGATATCAGGGTTCTGGTTGGTACCCTTGGTGACTGGATGTTCTGGGTTCAAGCCGAGTTCACGGAACTTGTTGACAGCATCCATGTCGATTTCCTTCTTGAGGAAGTCTTCATCCATCATTTCGATTTTTTGAATTTCATGAGAAGTTCTGAAACCATCGAAGAAATGAATGAAAGGTACACGGGATTTGATGGTAGCCAGCTGAGCAACGGTACCCAAATCCATTACTTCCTGTACGCTGGAAGAAGCCAACATTGCAAAGCCGATCCCACGGCAAGCCATTACGTCAGAATGGTCACCGAAGATAGAGAGGGCATGACCGGCAATCGCACGAGCTGCAACCTGGAATACAGTTGGAAGCAATTCGCCTGCAATTTTGTACATTGCAGGAATCATCAGAAGCAAACCTTGAGACGACGTGTAGGTAGATGTCAGGGCGCCAGCGGTCAGAGAACCGTGAACTGCACCAGCAGCACCGGCTTCAGATTCCATTTCAACGACCTTGACAGTCTGGTTGAACAAGTTTTTCTTTCCTTGAGCACTCCACACATCAACTTTTTCTGCCATCGGAGAAGATGGCGTGATTGGGTAGATAGCAGCCACATCAGTGAACATATAGGACACGTGAGCAGCAGCTGTGTTCCCATCCATGGTTTTCATGGTTTTATTAGACAATTTAAAGTCCTCCTCCCAAAATTTAAAAAACCTCTTTATTCTTCAATTCTATCATACTTTTAATCTGAAAACAATTTACTTGTTTAATAAAACAAGAATCATTTATTAGTATGCCTTATGGTCTGCACAAGTGTCAGAAAAATGCGATTTGGTCGCGTTCCGGCAATTGTTCGACTATTCCCAACTGTTTAAATTTTTCTATCATCGTGTCGCCAGTTTTTCCACGTTTCTTTAAATCTTCCAGCGAAGTATACGCCTTTTGTTCACGCCCTCTGACAATATCTTCTGCCTGGGAGGTCCCCAGTCCGTCAATGCTAATAAACGGTGGCAATAAGCTATCCTCGCTGATGATAAAGTCGGTGGCCGACGATTGCTCCAGGCTGACCGGCAAGACCTTGAAGCCACGGGTGTAAAGCTCGAGAGCCACCTCAAGGACGGTGATCTTGCTTTTTTCCTTAGCGGTCAGGGCGTTGCCCTGGGCGTAGAGATCGAGGATGGCTTGGCGCACCCCTTCCTCTCCCTGCTGAATGATGCCGATGTCAAAATCCTCGATGCCACGCACCGAAAAATAGCTGGCGTAAAAGGCAAGCGGGTAATTGATTTTGAACCAGGCGATACGATAGGCCATCATCACGTAGGCGACGGCGTGGGCTTTTGGAAACAGGTATTTGATTTTTTTGCAGGAATCAATGAACCATTGTGGGATGTTGGATTCGTGCATGGCGGCTTCCTGGTCTTCCTTGAGACCGCGGCCCTTGCGCACGCCCTCCATGATTTTGAAGGAGAGACTCTCGTCCATGCCGCGCTGAATCAAGAAGAGCATGATGTCATCGCGCGTCGAAATGGTCTGAGAAACTGGCGCAATTTTGTTGACGATAATGTCCTGGGCGTTGTTGAGCCAGACGTCGGTGCCGTGGGAAAAGCCACTGATGCGTAAGAGATCTGAAAAAGACTGAGGATTGGTGTCCTCAAGCATCTTGCGCACAAAGCTCGTATTGAATTCAGGAATGCCGTAGGTCGCCACCGGCGAATGCAGGCGCTCCGGCGTCACATCCAAGGCCTCCGTCGAGGAGAAGAGCGACAGCGTCGCCGGATCGTCCAGAGGCACCGTCGTCGGATCGATGCCCGTCAAATCGCCGAGCATTTTGATGACTGTCGGATCATCGTGGCCGAGAATATCGAGCTTGACCAAGCCCTGGTCGATTTTGTGGTAATCGAAGTGGGTGGTGACGGTTTCTGTTTTGACATCATCGGCTGGGCGCTGCAGCGGCGTAAAATCGTGGGCATCGACGCCCTTGGGAATGACGACCAGACCGCCGGGATGCTGGCCCGTGGTGCGCTTGACGCCGGTGCAGCCGAGCTTGAGGCGGTTGATTTCTGCCTCGCGGCGCTTTTCGTTGATGTCGTTGAAATAATTGCGCACGTAGCCGTAGGCGGTTTTTTCTGCAACGGTGGCCAAGGTACCAGCGCGGAACACGTTGTCCTTGCCAAAAAGCTCCTCGGTGTAGGCGTGGGCGCCTGCCTGATAATCGCCGGAAAAGTTCAGGTCGATATCCGGAATCTTGTCGCCCTTGAAGCCCAAGAAAATTTCAAAGGGAATGTCAAAGCCATCCTTCTCGAGCTTGGTGCCGCAAACAGGGCAATTGGCATCGGGCATGTCCACCCCGGCGCCATAGGTGCCGCTTTCGTCAAATTGGCTGTACTGACAATGCGGGCAACGGTAGTGCGGTGGCAGTGCATTAACCTCTGTAATGTTCGTAAAATACGCCACCACCGAAGAGCCGACCGAGCCACGGGAGCCGACGACGTAGCCATTGTCGTTGGAATTTTTGACGAGCTTGTGGGCGATCAGATAGAGCACAGCGTAGCCATTGCCGATGATGGATTTGAGCTCCTTGTCGATGCGCTTTTGGATGAGCTCTGGCAGCTCCTCGCCATAGAGGCGGTGCGCCTTGGAGAGGGTCAGCTCCTTGATCTGGTCCTCTGCCCCTTCGATTTCCGGCGCATGGAGCACCGTTGGCACCGGCGTCAGCGCCTCAAAGTCCGCAATAATCGCATTGGGGTTGCGCACGACAACGTTGTAGGCTTCGTCCTCGCCCAGATAAGCAAACTCCCGCAGCATCTCATCGGTGGTGCGATAATAGAGCGGCGCCTGCTGTTCGGCATCCTTGAAGCCGCGGCTTTTCATGATGATGGCGCGGTAGATGTCGTCGTCGGCATTGGCAAAATGCACGTCGCAGGTGGCGACCACTGGCTTATGCATGCGCTTACCCAGCTCAAAGAGGCGGCGGTTGAGCTCGCGCAGGGCCTCCTCGTCCTCGGCGATGCCGTTGCGGATCATGAAGAAGTTGTTGGCAATCGGCTGAATCTCGATGTAATCGTAGAACTCAGCCAGCTTTTCCAACCCCGCCTCATCGTCAGGATTGTGGATCAGGTACTGCATGAGCTCGCCCGCCTCGCAGGCACTGCCGACAACGAGCCCCTCGCGGGCATAATTGATTAGCCGCTTAGGAATGCGCGGACGGCGATGGAAATAGCGCAGCTCCGATTCGGTGATGAGTCGGTAGAGATTTTTCAGGCCCGTCATATTTTTGGCCAGGACGATGCAGTGGTAGCTGCGTTTTTGCTTGAGATTGACCTCCGGCTCGTCGTCGTCGATGATGTAGGCCTCGACGCCATAGATGATCTTGACGCCGTATTTTTGCCCGGCGGCGTAGGCATCCGGAAAGGCCTGGACGACGCCGTGGTCGGTGATGGCCATGGCCGAATGGCCGAGCTGACTCGCCAGCTTGACGAGGTCCTTGACGTCGTTCATACCATCCATGCTGCTCATCTGCGTGTGCAAATGAAGCTCGACGCGCTTTTCCGTCGCATTGTCCACGCGACAGGCCAGGGTGCTGACGTTGATGTCGTTGCAGATCATACCAATTTCGTCGCTGTAGGTGTCATACTGCACCTTGCCGCGCACCTTGATGGCCGACGCGCTCTTGAGAGCATCAAGGAGGGGCCCCGCCTCGTCCTTGTCAGAAAACACCTTGCACGACAGTGAATCGGTGTGGTCGGTCAGGGCAAAGGTGATGAGGGAGCGGCCGCTTTTCAGCTCGCGGCTGTCCAGGCCAAAGATGGTTCCGGCCAGGCAGGCGCTTTTTTCTTCATCGACAATCTCTCGCACCTCGACAGGGCTGGCCTTGATGAGCTTGCCCTTGAGCACGTTGCCGCTGACCGCACTATGCACACTGGCGCGCTTTTCGCCATGGGCGCGGGGCGCAGGCGCCTCTCGGTGCACCTGCTCCTTGCGCAGCTTTTCCCATTCCTTGGAGGGGCCAAAATAATCGTCCGGCACCGGCGCCAGGTTTTCGTCCTCCTCGTAGCGTGTGAAGACCTTGAGGGGCTGGCCGCAAATACGCGCCAGGAGCTGCTCGCAGCTTTTGGCAAAATCAGGCTTGCCGATGCGCGTGCGATAGGCGATTTCGTTGGAGCAGCGAATGAGCACCGCGCCGTCCTCGGGCATGTGCTGGAGCTTCAAGAACACGTGCAAATTGTGCACGTGCAAAAGCTGCCAAAGCACGTCCGGCGCCTGGCAAATGGCCTCGGGCGTATTCTCCTCATAAATCGGCACGAGCTCCACCTGAAAGGACGCGGGAATGTTTGGAATCGCGCTCTGAATCTGCTCGCGGTAAAAGTGGGTGAGCTGGCCGTAGGCCTCGGCATCCACCACCCGCGGCAGCTGGACGCTGGCCGACAGGAGCTGCTTGTCCTTGAATATTTCGATTTTCTTTACGTTACAATGTTTGACAAAATCCTTGCAATCAAATTGCGCCGATTGTTGATCCATCATTGTACCCATCTCCATCTAATGTTAGTCTTGATAGAAATCCTTGATCTTGTCCACAACCTCATCCACGCTGACTTCGAGCACCTCATCGCTGTCGCGGTACTTGTATTCCACAATACCGTCGCTAATTTTCTTGCCACAGACAATGCGCACCGGAAGCCCGATGAGGTCGGCGTCGTTGAACTTAACCCCTGCGCGTTCCTTGCGGTCATCAAAGAGAATGTCAAAGCCAGCCTGCTGCAATTCAGCATAGAGCTTTTCGCCGGCAGCCATCTGCGCCTCGTCCTTGATGTTGACGACGATCAGGCTCGCATGATAAGGCGCCAACGTCTTTGGCCAGATGATGCCCTTGTCATCGTGGTGCTGTTCCACAGTGGCCGAGAGCACACGGCTCACGCCAATGCCATAGCAGCCCATTTGTAGCACGGTGGCCTTGCCTTCCTC
Organism: Peptococcaceae bacterium; assembly: GCA_030524315.1. GTDB lineage: Bacteria > Bacillota > Peptococcia > Peptococcales > Peptococcaceae > UMGS1590. Next base: position 5,170 of record JAUNGU010000003.1, on the reverse strand, counting down.
GTTGAGGACGGTGGCGCCGAGGGCTTCGGAATATTTGGTGCCGAGCTTGAACACCTGGCCCACCTCAATGCCGCGGGCCGTTTGGATGGTACCGCTGCACACTGGGCATTTTTCACCTTCGTTGAGCATGCGCAGGTCGTGATAGGTCACCTCTGGCAGGTCGCGCGCCATGTCCACATGGATGAAATGATAGCCATCCTCGTTGGCGCCACAGGCCAGGCCCGTGCGATTTTCGAGCTCCAGGTCGGCATAAATAGGAATATCCTTTAGACCCACCGGTCCCAGAGAACCAGGATGAGCGCCGATTTTTTCGACGATGAAATCCTCATCGGCCATTTCAATGTTCAGGCATGGATGCACGTGCTGCACCTTGACGTCGTTGACCTCGCGGTCGCCACGCACCAGCACCATGATCAGCTCATCATCGGCACGCATGAGCACACTTTTGATGGAATTCTGTGGTGTATCGTCCAGGAATTTGCAAATATCCTCGATGGTGGCAATGTTTGGCGTGACGATTTTTTCGACGGCAGCCGCATCGTGCTTGTCCTCGCAGGCCTCCGGCTTGGCTTCGGCAATTTCGATATTGGCCGCATAGTCGCAGGAATCGCAATAGGCGATGGTGCCTTCACCGTTTTCAGCGAGCACCATGAATTCGTGGGTGTAGCCGCCGCCGATTTGGCCACTGTCTGCCAAGACCGGACGGAAGGTCAGGCCGCAACGGCTGAAAATCTTGTTGTACGCCTGGTACATGTCCTGATACGCCTGATCCAGCCCAGCCTCGTCAATGTCAAAGGAATAGAGATCCTTCATCACAAATTCGCGGCCGCGCATGAGCCCAAAGCGTGGGCGACGCTCGTCGCGGTACTTGTTCTGAATCTGATAGAGACGCAGCGGCACCTGCTTGTAGCTCTTGATGAATTGGCGGCAGACATCGGTGACGACCTCTTCGTGGGTTGGCCCGAGGCAAAATTCACGCCCGTGACGGTCGACGACACGGAACATTTCAGCGCCGTAGGCATCCCAGCGGCCTGATTCTTCCCAGAGCTCCGCCGGCTGGGTGATTGGCATGAGGATTTCCTGACCGTCGGCGGCGTCCATTTCCTCGCGGATGATCTGCTCGACCTTGGCCAAGACGCGCTTGCCTAGGGGCAGATAGGTGTACATGCCCGCCGTCACCTTCTGAATATAGCCCGCCTTCAGCAGCAGCTGATGGCTAGGAATTTGCGCTTCCGCCGGCACATCGCGCAGCGTCGGAATCAATGCGTGTTTCATTCTCATATAAAATTACCCTCCAGTAAATAATTGCTCTACAACATTACAATTATAAACAAAGCCCAAACCTAACGCAACCGCGCAGAAATTTTCGCGCAAAGAAAATCTCTCCGCCAAAAATTCTGCGCAGCAAAAAAGCCATGGACAATTGCCGTCCATGGCTCTGATATTTTTCGCTAACGGGCGCTGGCCCTTATTTTTTTCTCACGCATTCCGCATAGACCGCCTCGGCGGCATTGCCCGAGCAGGCGAGGGCCAAGGCCGCTGCCATGCGCTCGCATCTCTCACCGTCGGCCAGGAGGGCCAAGGTTTCAGCGGCCAGCCTGCGGCGATTTTTTTCGGTGATGGCGCCGCCTGCCATCAAATAATAGCGGCAGTTGTAGGTCTCGCAGCCCGCCACTGCATCCATGAGCACCATTGGCACCCGTTTCGTCGCCGCCTCGGTGACACTGATGCCGCCGGGCTTGGTCAGAAAAAGGTCGGCACTATCTAGAAGCAACGAGACATTTTTCTCGTAGCCGCGCACGTGGATGCGGGGCGACCTGGCAAAATAGCGCGTCAGCCGTCGATTGAGCCGCTTGTTGGTGCCGCAGACAATCGTCATCTCCTGGTCATCCGCCAGGCCCTTGGCAATGCGTTTGCTCACGCTGACCACCGGCCCACAGCCCATGCTCCCAGTCATTACCACCAGGTGCTTGTGGCCCGGCGCCACCGCAAAGGCGTCCTTGGCCACATCGACTGCCTCGTGCCGGTAAAATTCCTGACGCACGGGAATCCCCACCGGCAAAATCTTCCCTGCCGTGATCGTCCCCTTGCAGAAATCGTCCGCCAGGCGCTTGGACGGAATGAAATAGCCATCGAGCACGCTTTCCTCGGTGCTCGGGCTGCAGGTGTAATCCGTCGCCACAAAATAGCTTCGGCTTGGCAGCGGCGATTTGCGCATGACATCCGTCACCATCAGCGCCGAAAACACATGCACGCATAAAATCACGTCATAATTGCCCTGCCTCAGAAAATGCGCCAGCCGCGCCGTCCCCAAGCTCAGCACCCGATACACCTTCGCCTCCTCGGCAAACAGCGTCGGATGCAGCTCCGAATAATGATAGGACAGACTGAACACCTTGGGAAAATAGCGATACATGCGCACATGCCCCGCAGAAATCAGCCGCGAGAAGCCCGCCGAGACAAAACCCAGCGCATCCACAATCTCGCAATGCGCGCCCTTCGCCAAAAAAACCTCCTGGAGCGCCTTTGCGCACGAATTATGCCCCTGCCCCGTGTTGCAGCTCAAAATCAAAACGCGCATAACCGCCCTCCCAATATTTTCGTCCAATCATTACCTTCTAATCTAGAGTTATTATAACAAGTCCCTCAACGATTGCCACATAAAAATTTCTAAGCGCCTCATATTAATGAAGCTTCTTTGACCCGCGGCAATAAAAAATCCCAAGAACGACTCGTTCCTGGGATCGGAATTAGCGGCTCTATTATTATGGTTCATAACGATAAATCTGTTTCAGCCTATCAACAACTTGCCTGTTCGTCACCCCTCGCATTTTAAGGGATTTCATATCCACAGGATCCATTTCATACTGGCGAATAAAGTCATGCATGTCTCTTGCAACCTCTTCAGGCAATTGTATGACATCCCTATCATTCAAAATAGTCGCCAGCCTGGCAATGTCATTTTTGTGCTTTCTAATATTTTTTTCATCAACATGCTCGCCATTTCTCTTTTTTTCGCTCAGATCGAGCCACGCCTTCGCTTTGAACGGGATAATATATGATGGCGCCAACACACGCACACCATCTATCTCGATTCTTCCATCCAACAGCATTTCATAATACGCATCATTGAGTAATATGGCTGACAAGCTGGATACATCATCATCTAAATGTAATGGCATCAGATGAGATTCTGGAAATCTTAATTCAAAATTGTTCCTTGAAAACAATTCCAGCATGTAGGGAAATCCGCGCACCTGCGGTTTATCAAACCGGTAAAACTGAGGCGTTTGCGTGCTTGCGCGTCTATTTCCATATTGACCATCCTCTACGAACTGCCAGAACGCCTGAGCAAATTCAGGCGTCAGCGCCTCCACAATCAATACCAGATCGAGATCTTTTGTTGCGCGAAAAGCGCTGTCAAAATCCTCCATAATGATATCACATGCAGCACCACCAATTAAGACGTATTGATTGCTGTATTCTGCAAAATACTCTTTAAATTTTTCCAGGCCACCTACCACCGAAAACCGCCTCCTTTATTTCTTCCACTGCCTGCTCGATTCTGACATCTTCTAACGCATCCTTCGGCAATGACAATATGGCGCTGAGAGGATCGACAATATTATTATTCTCAATCAAGTAACGATGAATCTGCACAATACAAGCTGGCACCTCATCTTTCTCTGCAAGTTCTGCATGATTCAACGCCAATTGCCGATATTGTTCTTGGGTAACTGCAAAAGTTTGATAAGGATCATCACCCAACAATGTATACGCTGCCAATGCAGACACACCACTTTTTATACTCACATTTTCAGGCTTGACACGTAGTCGAATGCTTTTTTTCACAGGATTGATCAAATAATCCTTGCACAAATCATAAAGCATTCCTCTGCTAAACGCATATTTGAGGTACTTGGTTTTCCCTTCCATAGCAACCAGCGGAAGATCCAGCGCTTCTAATTCAAGCAAGGCCCTATTGACCGTCATGCGCGAGACACCGAAGTATTCTGCCATCTCTTTTCCAGAAATGTGCTGCCATCTTTGGTATAGCGCCGTTAGTACAAGTTTTTGTGTGAATGGCGAAAATTGTTCTACATCTGGTAATTTCGTCCTTGGTTTTTCGTGAATCTGGATGCCCAAATTTGGCAGGTAAATATTCTGATCTCCAAAAATAAATGGAATCCCCATTTCAACCAGTTTGGAGATTCCATACCTCGTGTAGCCATCATCATACAGTATGCAATCGCCATCCAAAAGCGCCGCCAGCTTTGCAAAATGTTTCTTCAACTTTGTCAAAGACAGGGGTTCTTTCGGACGAATCAGATATACAAGTCTTTCACCGATAACAAATGCCCGTATGTCATAAAGCCCAGTAAATAGCAGCGGCAGTTTTTCTGCTGGATCAAAAACTTTTTCCTGCACAGGAACATGGAGCAGATTTTCCAAAAGCCCTTCCATTTTGTCTCGCCACCTATCTAAACATCATTTTTTGCATCTTAACACACTTTATGTTAAGATGCAAATTTTTATGTTAGGATACTCTCTCCTTCCCTGTACTGCGCTCGCTCGCCCATGAAATCGCAGTAATCGTCCGTATTGGTCATCTCTGCCCATCTCGCCGACAACAGCTTGGCGTAATCAGCGTAATACAGCCCGTAGCTGCCGAGGGCATAGCCGTCGTTGGCTTCGACGAGCAGGGTTCGGCCATCGGCTGTCTGTCCAAAATCCAGGGCGTAGCCATTTGGTGCCTCAGTGTAGGCCCCCACCGCCGATTCAATCACATTCGCATCATAATGCACCCGCCAATCGCCCGTATAGGGGCGTACGTCAAGGATCTTTCCGTAACGCACAAAGACGCGCCATTCCGCCAAAAAATCGACAACCTCGCTGCAATAGCATTCCGGATTTTCATCCCAACAGCCACAGCCGATCAAATCCTTCGTCGATTGGACAACAACGCCAGTCACGCGTTTATTCTGCTTGGATTTGACAAAGACTGGCCACAAATCCGGCTGATTGCTCACTGCGTCAATGGTGGTCGACCAAATCTTGCGGCCCAAATATTGCTTGAGAGAATCAGGATAATCCATCAATTCTAGCGTGATGCCAAAATCCGCAAGACGGCTGAGGACGGTGCCCACATAGCCTATGACAACATCTTCTC
>JAUNGU010000072.1 GCA_030524315.1 Peptococcaceae bacterium | reverse complement strand
ATGTCTGTTCCTGTCTGATCTCCGGAAAATTCCTCGAAACAGACCTCGAATTTCACGTCCTGCATGGCCATGTCCACCAGCTCCTCCACAAGGCGCTGGCTAAAAACGGCACCAAGCTTTTCGCGACTGTCGTGCAGGGCCTGAGAAAGGCTCATGTAATTCTTGCGGTCGCGTTGATAGGCTTTGCGCAGCTCCTCGATGTCACCATCCATTTTTGAGAAGGTGTCAATTTTTTGCTGCCAACCGGCGAGGGCATCAACCAGCGCATCCGGACTCATCTGGTATTTTTTGCGCAGCTTGGTAAAGAGCGCCAGGCGGTCGTTCATCATTTCAACCTCATGAGGGTCAAAATCAATATTTTCTCGATAAATCTCCAGCTCCCTTGCCGTCTCGTCAATGGCGATGCGCGCGCTTTCGAGCTCTTTGAGATATTCCTTGATTTGCGGGTCGTAGGCGCTCACTGCTTTGAGATTTTCGATGACATCGGTCATCATCTCATGCACACTGCTTTGCGACTCATACAGCGCCCCGGAAGCGCTATAGGCCGCCTGATAGAGATCCTGAGCATGGGCCGCTTGCTTGAAGCGCGCCGAGAGGGCATCCTCTTCGCCCTTTTTGATTTGCAGCGGCTCAAGCTCTTCGACATAGGCCTGTAGGGTTTGCATTTCCTTCTCTAACTGCGCGGCTTCCTTCATGGCGCGCTTCATGCGCTTGCCACTTTTTTGTGCCTGCTGGTAAGCCTCCCCTACCTGACGCAAGAGCGCACGGTGCGCCTCATCACCCATATCATCCAGAAGCGCCAGGCGATTGGCGGCATCGCCTAGGTCGTCATAATCGTGCTGACCATAGATGCTGACCAATTGGCTACAGATGCCTTTGAACTGGCTGAGTGTCACCATTTGGCGGTTGATGCGGCAAACATTTTTGCCACTGGCGCGCACCTCTCTGGTGAGAATCAGAGAGGTGCCAAGGGATTCGATGCCCAAGTCGTCCACTGCCGCCAGCACCGGATGGCCTTCTGCCAGAGAGAATTCTGCCTCCACCCGCGCGTGATCCTCGCCAAAGCGAATATCCGCCACATTGGCGCGTTCGCCCAGGATGAGCTTGACGGCATCAATGATGATGGATTTACCGGCGCCTGTTTCCCCTGACAGCACATTAAAATGCGCGCAAAAAGACAGGTCGACATGCTTTAACAATGCAAAATTCTCTATCACCAATCGCTGTAGCATGCCGCTCCCTCCTTATCGCGTCATATAATTTTCGATTTTTGCGACCACATCCTGCACCGCTTCCTTTGGCTTGATGATGAGCATCACCGTATCGTCCCCTGCCAAGGAGCCAATGATTGGCTGCCAGCCAGCACGGTCAATGGCTGATGCCACCGTGTTGGCATTGCCTGGCGCGGTGTTGAGAATGAGAATGTTTTCGCTGTAATCATAGCTGATGATAAATTCGCGCAGCACCATGCGCAGCTTGGAATCTGTCACTGGCGTGTCCTGAGCGATGACGTATTTGTAACGGTCGCCGCCAATGTTAACCTTGACCAGGAGCAGATCCTTGATGTCTCTAGAAATGGTCGCCTGGGTGGTGTCAAAGCCCTCTTTTTGCAGGCGCTCGGCCAATTCCTTTTGCGTTCCGATGCTTTCACTTGACACAATTTCCAAAATGCGTCGCTGTCTCTTATTTTTCACGGGATCCCTCCTTATGATGCAATCGACGGTAATTCCGATTCAACAGCTTATTGCGGACGGTTTCAAAAAATTGATGCTCCTCGAGCTGGATGATCTTGGTCGCCGTTTCCGCCCGATACACGCGCACCGTATCGCCCTGAACAATATTACTAGCCAGGCGTCCATCGGTGAGAAGATAGCCGTTCTTTTCTGAGCGCGTCAGATGAATGTCCAAGACGCCATCGGCTGGCACAATGATCGAATTGGTGCCAAGCACATGGGCGCAAATTGGATTGAAAATGAGGCAATCGGTCCCAGGAAAAATCAGCGGCCCACCGGCAGACAGGGAATAGCCCGTCGAGCCGGTCGGTGTGGCGACGATGACCCCATCGGCTTGATAGGAATCGATGAGCTGATTGAGGAGATAGACATCCAGCTCTAGCGTGTTCTCAACAGGGTGGCGATTGATGGCAATGTCATTGAGGCCAATCGACTGCTGGATGCAGGTGCCATCGCGATAAAGCTCGGCGCAAATATTCATGCGCTCCTCGATGGCGTACTGACCGGCCAATAGCTCTGGCAAACGCTCCTCAAATTCCTCCACCTCAAGCTCCGTCAAAAAGCCCAGGTTGCCACGGTTGATGCCAATCATTGGAATTTCTGCTTGGCGCACAATATTGGCGGCGCGCAAAAACGTGCCATCCCCACCGATGACGACCATCATGGTGATGGTGTTGAGAAATTCCTTGTCCGGCAAATACGGCACGCCCGCACAAACCGACAATAGATTGTCATTGACATAGGCCTCTACGTGATGCTGTGCAAGTAACTCCACAATATGTTGGGCGATTTCAACGATGTCGCCCCTATTCACATTATAATATATACCAACTGCTTGATGCATAAAAATTACTCCTGACCTAAAGATATGAAAGTACAAAAATGGTGACGACAGTCCCTGTCACAACGCCCCAAAAGTAAGCCGCAAAGGGAAGGCGCCGAGGGGCAATGGTGTCAAAGGATACCTCAATAATATCATAATCATTCATATCTATAAATAAAATTCCATCGGTCTCAAAAATTTTTTGATATTCAAAAAGCTGCCTGCGTACATTTGGCAAATGCAAATTTGCTTGCTTGCCTGTTTTGACCTCGACGAGATAGGTTTTTCCTGCACGCTCAGCTAAAAAATCTGCTTGGATGAAGCTTTCATACCGCTTCCCATCGATGCGCATGGCGATGGGGCGCCGCTCCTGACGTGCGAGGATGGCGTAGCCTTCTCTGTGCAACAGCTTTTCGGCGTCTGCCTCGCCGCGCTGAGCGCGTTGGCTAATGTGCTGGCGTTTTTTTCTATCGGCCAGTCGCTGTCCATAATAAATGACCAGCGCCCCCAGCAACACGCCGAGCAAAATCAGGACAGCGATTTCTCTCATTTCCATGAATTAGCTTTTTCCAAAATCGGCAAAGGTCCTATCCACCAGCGCCTGAACGTCAATTGCGACAGACGTAGCCGCTGGATTCTTGGTGAACCAGTAGAGGTATTCAATATTGCCCTCGGGCCCCTGGATTGGCGAATGCACCACGCCCTGGGTTTTGAATCCCAGTTCCTCGCTAAAGGCGAGGATGTGGGTGATGACATCCACGTGGGTCTCAGGATCACGCACGACGCCATTTTTGCCCACGCGCTCACGCCCTGCTTCAAACTGAGGCTTGATCAGCGCAATGCCGCTGCCTTCGTCCTTGAGCAGGGTGTAGGCCGCCGGAAAAATTTTTGTCAGCGAAATAAAGGCGACATCTGTCGTCATCCAATCCATTAGCTCCGGAAAATCCTCTGGCGTGAGGAAGCGGGCGTTGGTTTTTTCCATATTGATGACACGTTCATCGGTGCGCAGCTTCCATGCCAGCTGGCCATATCCCACATCGATGGCATAGACGCGCTTGGCGCCGTTTTGCAAAGCGCAATCGACAAAGCCGCCGGTGGATGCGCCCAAATCGACGACCACCTGATCCTTCATTGAAATCGGAAAGGCCTTGAAGGCTTCGGCGAGCTTGAAGCCGCCACGGCTGGCGTAGGGATTGATCTCGCCAAGAATGCGAATGGTACTGTCTGCGGCGACCTTGGTGCCAACCTTGTCGATTTTTTGCTCGTTGACGAGGACCTTGCCCGCCATAATGATTTTCTGCGCTTTCTCCCTTGTTTCACACAACCCTTTTGTGACCACAAGGACATCCAATCGTTCTTTTTTTGCCATGATTTATTTCCTACCCATAAATTTCAAAATACGCGCCGTCATTTTTTCGACAGATAAACCGATCTCATCCTTGAGAATGTTTGTATCGCCATGCTCTACAAACGCATCCGGAATGCCGATGCGCAACACCTTGCACGAGAGCGCTGCATCGTTCAATGCTTCTAGCACAGCGCTGCCAAAGCCGCCCACGAGGGTATTTTCTTCCATCGTAATGACGCAACCCGTTTGCTTGGCGCAGGCAAAGAGTGTCTCTGTATCGAGCGGCTTCACAAAGCGCGCATTGACGACACCCAGGCTGGTACCCTGGGCTGCCAATTTTTCTGCCACCTCTAACGCTGGCACCACCATCGCACCGATGGAGAAAATCGTCCCATCCCCACCCTCGCGCAAGACCTCTGCCTTGCCATAAGGGAGCAGTGTGTATTCCTCATTCAATGGATGATTTGGACCGGTGCCGCGCGGATAGCGAATGGCGGTGAGTCGTTCATATTTGAGGGCGCTATAGAGCATGTTTTCAAGCTCTGGCTCATCCTTTGGCGCCATCACCGTCATGCCCGGAATAGACCGCAAATAGCTCAGGTCAAAAACGCCATGGTGGGTTGGCCCATCGGCACCGACCAAGCCTGCGCGGTCAAGGGCAAATACTACCGGGGCCTGTTGCAGGGCGCAGTCGTGAATCAGCTGATCATACGCCCGCTGCAAAAACGTCGAGTAAATTGCCACCACTGGGCGCAAGCCCGATAACGCCATGGCGCTGGCCATGGTCGTGGCGTGTTCCTCGGCAATACCCACGTCAAACATGCGCGCAGGATATGCCTTGCCAAAGGCGCTCATGCCTGTGCCAGAACCCATTGCCGCAGTGACGCCAACAATGCGCTCGTCTTTTTTTGCCAGCTCGACCAGCGCGTCGGAAAAGACCTTGGTGTAGCTCGGCTGTGTGGATGTTTTTTTGAGGGCCCCGGTTTGAATGTCGAAGGGGCCAACGCCGTGAAACTTGTCCGGATGCTTAACCGCCGGTCCGTAGCCATGGCCTTTTTCTGTCAGGCAATGGATCAACACCGGGCAGTCAAATTGCTTGCTATTTTCAAAGACGTGAATCAATTCCTCGATGTCGTGACCATTGACTGGCCCGTAATAGCGAAAGCCCAGCTCTTCAAAGAAGCTGCCCTTGACAAGCATGTACTTAACCGAATCCTTGAGGCGATCCGCAATCTCTGCCATTTTGGAACCAATATTTGGAATACGCTTGAGCAGCACCTCGAGATCTTCCTTCATGCGATTATAGCCAGGATCGGTGCGCAGTCGCGTGAGGTATTGGCTCATGCCGCCGACATTGGGATCGATGCTCATCTCATTGTCATTGAGAATCACCGTCATCTTTGTCCCGAGATGGGTGGCAACGTTCATCGCTTCAAACGCCATGCCGCCCGTCAGCGCCCCATCGCCGATGACGGCAATGACATCTTCGCGTTCCTTCAATAAATCTCTGGCCGCTGCAAACCCCACTGCCGCAGAAATCGAGGTGCTCGCATGGCCAGCGCCAAAATCATCGTATTCACTTTCTGAACGCTTTGGAAAACCTGACACGCCATGCCATTGACGCAGCGTATCAAAATCCGCGTTGCGCCCGGTGAGCAGCTTGTGCACATAGGCCTGATGGCCCACATCCCACACGAGCTTGTCATTTGGAAAATCATACACATAATGCAGTGCCAGGGTGATTTCCACCACGCCAAGATTTGGCGCCAGGTGCCCACCTGTGTTGGAGGTCACCTGAATCAATCGCGATCTGATCTCGTCAGCCAAGGACCGCAGCTGTCCAATGGACATTTTCTTTATATCTTGTGAACGAATATCATCCAGCATCGTCTTCCCCTCCTTCAGCCGTCAAATCCTCGTTGTCGTTTTATTTTTGACGTTTGAGAATGTACTCAGCAATGTAATGGAGCACGTCCTTATCCCCCGGCAAATCCCGAAGCAAAGCCTGCGCGCGGTGGCATTGGGCAGCTGCCATTTCGCGTGACGCCTCAAGGCCGTAGAGCTCTGGATAGGTGGCCTTGGCATTTTTTTCATCACTGCCAACAGGCTTGCCGAGCACGGCGGTGTCGCCGACCACATCGAGAATGTCATCGGTGATTTCAATGTCTCCAGGGTTTTCTCATCTGCGCCGCCGATGATGGCACCGATGCGCACCGATGCTGTGATCAGTGCCCCCGTTTTGTGGGCGTGGATGTATTTCATGGTCACATCATCAATCTGCTTGCCTTCAGAAAGCAGGTCCTGGGCCTGGCCGACGACCATGCCGCCATTGCCAGCGCCAGTGGCAAGCTCCGAAAGCACACGTAGGCCTGTCTCCGGGTTATTTTGCGCAAGCCAGTGGCGGCTGATCGCTTCAAAGGCCTGGGTTTGCAACCCGTCGCCCGCCAAAATCGCCATGCCAACGCCATAGACCATGTGATTGGTTAGCTTGCCACGGCGCAGTTCATCATCGTCCATCCCCGGCAAATCGTCATGAATGAGGGAATAGCTGTGGATACATTCAATGGCGCAAGCGCTGAGCAGCGCATCCTCACGCTTGCCGCCAACGGCTTCACAGGCAGCCAGCGCCAACACAGGACGCAGGCGCTTGCCGCCAGAGAGGAGGCTATAGGCCATGGCGTCCACGAGGACGTCGTTGTAGCCATCTTTGTCTGGCAATACGCTGGCCAAATTGGCTTCAACCAGCGCCTGTAGATCGCTCATTTTTTCTTTGCTCATATTAAAGCTCCTCTATCTGAAAATCTTTTTCCAAGTTTTCCTGTAGAATCTTGATTTCGCCTTCGGCTGCATCCAGCTTGTTTTGGCAAAATGTTGCCATGTCCAGCCCGAGCTTGTACTGATGCACCGCCTCATCCAAGGAAATGTCGCCCTTGCTGAGGGCTTGGAGGGCCGTTTCCAGCTGCGCCATGGCTTCTTCGAAACTCATGTTGTTTTTATTTTGATCACTCATTGTTATAGCCTCTTTTGTGTAATGTCTTTGACTTCTGTGGTCACGCTGCCATCCTTGAAGGTCAAGGTCAGCGGATCGCCGACTGCCACCTGTTCTACGGAAGTCACGGCCTCGCCATTTTTCTCGCAAAAACTGTAGCCGCGGCCCAGCACCTTGAGCGGACTCATCGCATCTAGGCGAGAGGCCTGCTTGCGAAAATCGTTGGTTTTTGCTTGCAGAATGTCCTTGATTTGCTTTTCCAGCGCCTCGCGGTTTTGATCGAGCTGCAAGCTATATGGCCCGAGCACCTTGGATGCATCCTGGAGAAAGCCGCCAGCCAAAAAGCCCTTGAGAATTTCTCGCTTATGGCTGATGAGCGTTGCCATTTGCTTTTCCAGAGACAGCCGCGCTTCACGAGTGGTGCGCATCACCTGCGCCACATCCGGCACCGCAAGCTCTGCTGCCATTGACGGCGTGCCGGCGCGAACGTCGGCAACAAAATCTGCTAGCGTCACATCTGTCTCATGCCCCACAGCGCTGATAATCGGAATCGGACTGGCGGCAATGGTGCGCACGACGATTTCATCGTTGAAATTCCAGAGATCCTCCAAGGAGCCCCCGCCGCGCCCGCAAATAATGACGTCAATGTCTGTGCGCGCATAGAGCGTGTGCAGCGCCTGACAAATAGACGGCACGCCCTCTGCCCCCTGTACCGATGCTGGCACCAAGAGCACGTCGACCATCGGCCAACGACGCTTGAGCACGCGAATCATATCGCGAATGACAGCACCGGTTGGCGAGGTGACAATGCCGATTTTCTTAGGCACTGCCGGGAGCGCGCGCCGGGTGTCCTCGGTCTTAAAGACGCCCTCCTCAAGGAGCTTTTGCTTGAGCGCCTCATATTTGAGCTGGAGATCGCCCACGCCCACAGGCATCATGCGCTGAGCGTAGAGCTGGTAGCTGCCGGTTTTGGTATACACCGAGACGCTGCCCTCGACAATCACTGCATCGCCATTTTGTGGCAGCTGGCGCAACCGCTCCGCCGCCGAGCGAAACATCACGCAGCTAATGGCCGCGCTGGCATCCTTAAGGGAAAAATAGAGATGACCGCTGGCGCTGTGGCGTTTGAAATTAGAGATTTCGCCCTCCACACGAATGCGCTTGAGGTGGTCGTTGCTGTCAAAAATCGTTTTAATATACTCATTCAAGGCCGAAACCTTGACGATGCCTGCCTCACTCATTTGCCACAGCCTTCTTGCTAATGGTATCGAGGATGGCGTTGACAAATTTGTAGGATTCCGCTTCCCCGTAGATTCTTGCCAAATCGACGGCCTCGTTAATGATCACGGCTGGCTCCTTTTTCTCATCAGAAAAAACCAGCTCATAGACGCCCAAGCGCATAATATTTTTGTCGGCACTCATCATGCGGAGCGTGCTCCAATGCTTGGCCTGGCTATTGATCATCTCATCGATGGCGTCGCGGTTCGCCATAGTGCCTGCCACCGTTTCTCTAATGAACCGTTTGTCATCGGCTGCCAGGGCACTTTCCAGCGTCTCCTCATCTAGCTCTGGAAAGACAGAAATAATATTGGCCGCCTCCAAAAAATCCTCCAGATTGTCTTGATCCAGATAATAGCTGAGCACCTCGTGATAATCTGTTTTCCCCATATCGCTCGAATAAATAAGGAGAAAGGAAATTTGTCTCGCTAATTTACGCATGCTGCTCCTCCGTTATTTCATCATCAGTTGTATCAAAGGCGATGCCCTGGACAAAGACGTCGACTGAGCGGACCTTCATCCCTGTCATCGTCTCAACCTCCTGCTTCACCGTTCGTTGTATCTCATGGGCAAGGTCCGGAATGCAATGGCCGTAGCGCACCTTGATATTGAGAATGATCGTAAAGCCATCATCCTTGTAATCCACGCGCACCCCTTTGACGGCTGTTTTCTTGCCAAGGATCCCCGAAAAATTATCGGTCACGCTCCCGATGAGCCCATCGGCGGCGCCACTGCCCACATTGGCAATGCCCTTGGTATGCTCAAGCACAATCGCTGCCACCGATGCAACCACGTCATCGTCCACACGAATCGAGCCGTAATCGTTGTTGTGCACCTGTCCCTGAGACACCTCTGGTTTTTTCTCGTCAGCCATTTGCGTCCCTCCTTGCACTCTGTTCATATAAAAGCACGTACATCAATTCAGTATACCATATTCGCAAAAATTGGTCGAGAAGCTCTCCCTCAGAATTCCTTATGTGAGAAAATAAAAAAGCAAACAGGCGCTGGGCCGCAGCATCCTGTTTGCTAAAAATTTTTGGGCGTTCGTCAGCACGCGAAAAAATTTTCCTGCTCAAAATTTTTCGCTCGCTGGTTTTCATCCACTGGTTTTTGTCGAGCGCCAATATGGTGATTATCTGTCGCTGCCTCTAAATTTTCCAAGACCGTGCTGCCTCTCGGATCTGCCAAAAATCTCGGTAGATGCCCGGCTGGTTGATCAGCGCTTCATGACGTCCCTGCGCCACAATGCACCCTTGATCGAGCACGAGAATCTGATCGGCGCCGGTCACCGTGTGCAAGCGGTGGGCAATGACGATCAGCGTTTTTTCCTGCACGAGGGCATCAATCGCCTGTTGAAGATGGGCTTCATTTTCTGCATCAAGGCTCGCTGTGGCTTCGTCCAGTAAGACAATCGGCGCATCCTTGAGCAGCGCGCGGGCGATAGAAATGCGCTGACGCTCGCCGCCGGAGAGCGTGGCACCGCCTTCGCCAATCACCGTGTCATAGCCCTGGGGCAAAGCCATGATAAAATCGTGACAACATGCCTTGCGCGCTGCAGCCTCGACCTGTTCGCGTGTGGCCGCTGGTTGGCCAAAGCGAATGTTATTTTCGATCGTGTCATTGAAAAGATAGACGCTTTGAAAGACCATGCTGATATTTGCAAGCAGGCTGTCACATGTAAAGTTGCGCACGTCGACGCCGCCCACCGAAACGCTGCCCTGTTGTACATCCCAAAACCTGGCAATCAATCGCGTCAAGGTCGTTTTACCACCGCCTGAAGGACCAACGATGGCTGTCAT
>JAUNGU010000071.1 GCA_030524315.1 Peptococcaceae bacterium | reverse complement strand
CATGGTGGGGCTGGGGATCAGCTATTTCTTTGGCGTGGTTTATTGCTACGGCATTACCAACTGGGTGCTGGGCATTGACAACAGCGCCTGGCAGGTGTTTCTCTCGGGCTGCCTCTTGGTGGCACCGGGCAATATTGTTTGCGCCTTTTTGGCGGTGGCTATTGTCAAACGTCTCGCGCCTCAATTACAATACTTGTATCACTAATTGCACACCGTACAGAAAACTGAGGTGAATCATATGGGGCAAGGACTATTTCTCGTTGGCACCGGCGCAGGTGTCGGCAAAACTACCGTGGCCACGGCGCTGATCAAGGCTGTGAGCGAGGCGGGCTACGACGCCGCCTATTACAAGCCGGTGATCATGGGCAGCGACTCGATTCCCGAAAGCGACGCCGGCACTGTGCGCACAGCCTGTGGGCTCGAGCAGCCGCTGTTGTCGCTGGCAAGCCATCTCTTCAAGGCAGAGGGCGCGCCGTACTTGGCGGCGGAGGAAATGCACGAAACCATCGACCTTGAGCTCCTCGAGGCCGATTACGCCCAGGTGGCGCTCCTTCACGATGCGACCATCGTCGAAGGGCTGGGCGGCATTTTCTCCCTCTGGCAGCGCACGCCACAGGTGCTGCAGGAGGATCTCATCAAGCGGCTGGCCATCGAGACGCTGGTGGTGGCCGATGCGCGGGCAGATGCGAGCGCGCTGGTGCTCACGCTCTCCTATCTGCACAGCCGCGCACTGCCGGTGGCAGGCGTGGTGCTCAATTTCTATGATGCGGCAGACGCGAGCCACCATGCGCTCGTTGACATTGTCCGCGATTTTGGCGCGAGCCAGGTGGTGGCGACGATGGCTGAGGGCGGCACGCTGGAAGTGCGCGCACCGTTTTTCCTTTTGAACGACTGAGTGAAACGATAGAGATGCAAATCCTTTCTCAAAAAATCGAGAGAGGGTTTGCATTTTTCTTTGTCCGCGGTGGTTTCGTGTGGTAAGATGGGGCGTGGAAAATTTGCACCCATCTGTCGGAAAAGGGCTTTCTTTTCCCACCCGGATGCGGTATATTTAATATTAACTGATTATGACTGAAAGGAGTGGTTCTATGAAATTTATCTCTTGGAATGTGAACGGCTTGCGGGCGGTGGTCGGCAAGGGCTTTGTGGATATTTTTGACGGCCTCGATGCCGATATTTTTGCCCTTCAGGAAACCAAGCTCCAGCCTCATCAAATAGATCTGACCCTCCCTGGCTATACCCAATATTTCAACAGCGCCGAGCGCAAGGGCTATTCCGGCACTGCCGTCTTTACCCGCAAGGAACCGCAGGACGTGCGCTATGGGCTGGGCATTCCGGAAATGGACACCGAGGGCCGCGTGATCACCTTGGACATGGGTGGCTACTATTTTGTCACCACCTACACGCCAAATTCCCAAAGCGAGCTCAAACGCCTCGACTATCGCATGGCTTGGGACGACGCCTGGCGTGACTATCTCTGTCGCCTCAAGGCAGAAAAGCCCGTCATCGCCTGTGGCGATCTCAACGTCGCCCATACAGAAATCGACCTCAAAAATCCCAAGACCAACCGTCGCAACGCGGGATTTACCGACGAGGAACGCGGCAAATTCACTGAGCTCCTTGAGGCAGGCTTTACCGACACCTGGCGCTATCAGCATCCGGATGTGGAGCAGGTTTATTCCTGGTGGAGCTACCGCTTCAAGGCGCGCGAAAAGAACGCCGGATGGCGCATTGACTATTTTGTGGTGAGCGACGATTTGCGCGATAAGATCGTCTCCACCAACATCCACACCGACATTTTTGGCTCGGACCACTGTCCGGTCGAGCTGGTGATGGATGGACTGACCAATTAAGAAAAGAGGATAGGGTGCGATGAACTTTATCAAACGACTCAAAAGAGACATAGAGGTTGTATTTGAACGAGATCCAGCGGCGACCTCTTGGGTCGAGGTGGTGCTCAATTATCCGGGGCTGCACGCCATTTGGGCCCACCGTCTGACCCACGCCCTGTATCTCCATCACCATCGGGTGTCGGCGCGTTTTCTCTCCCAGGTGGCGCGGTTTTTCACCCAGGTGGAGATTCATCCAGGTGCCGTTCTGGGCGAGGGGCTCTTCATTGACCACGGCTGCGGCATCGTCATTGGCGAAACCGCCGTTGTCGGCAAAAATGTGACCCTCTACCAGGGCGTGACCCTGGGCGGCACCGGCAAGGAATCGGGCAAGCGTCATCCAAACATTGGCGACAACGTCATGATTTCCAGCGGCGCCAAGGTCCTTGGCAACATCAACATTGGCAGCGACGTCAAAATCGGCGCCGGTTCTGTCGTGCTCAAGGATGTGCCGGATAATTGCACCGTCGTCGGCGTGCCGGGGCGCATCGTCATCCGCGATGGCAACCGCGTCAAAACCGATGAACACCATGTGGATCTCAACCACAATCAGCTGCCGGATCCGGTGGATGATTGCTTGCGGATTTTGAATTATCGTGTGGATGCCCTGTCCACCAGACTCAAGGAATTGGAGGAAAAGCTTTGAGACAAGTGATGATTTATAACACCTTGGCACACAAAAAAATGCCCTTTGTGCCATTAGAAGAAGGCAAGGTCAAAATGTACGTCTGCGGACCGACCACCTACAACTACATCCATTTGGGCAATGCCCGCCCAATCGTGGTGTTTGACACGGTGCGCCGCTATTTTTCCTATATTGGCTACGACGTGACCTATGTTTCCAACTTTACCGACGTTGATGACAAGATCATCAACCGCGCCAACGAGGAGGGCAAGGACCCCGTCGCCCTCGCCGCCGAATACATCGACGCCTATTTTGAAGACACCAAGGCGCTGAATGTGCTCCCTGCCACCGTGCATCCAAAGGTCAGCGAGCACATTGACGACATTATCAAATTTGTGCAGGGCCTCATCGACAAGGGCTACGCCTACGCCCTGGACAATGGCGACGTCTATTATTCGGTGCGCAAATTTGCCGATTATGGCGCGCTCTCCGGCCGCGACATCAACGATTTGCTCAGCGGCGCCCGCGTCGAGGTCGACGACAAAAAGCACGATCCGCTGGATTTCGCCCTCTGGAAGAGCGCCAAGCCGGGCGAGCCTTACTGGGAATCGCCATGGGGCAAGGGCCGTCCGGGCTGGCATATTGAATGCTCGGCCATGAGCGCCAAGTACCTCGGCGACACCTTTGACATTCACGGCGGTGGCCAGGACCTCATCTTCCCACACCACGAAAACGAAATCGCCCAGAGCTGCGCCCTCCACGACGCCGCCATGGCGCGCTACTGGATGCACAACGGCTTCATCACCATCAACCAGGAAAAGATGAGCAAGTCCAAGGGCAATTTCTTCATGCTGCGCGACATTCTTGCGCGCTTTGATGCCCAGGTTGTGCGTTTCTATCTATTGAGTGTGCAGTATCGCAGCCCGCTGGATTTTGACGACGAAAAAATCGAGGTCGCCGGGCGCGGGCTCGAGCGTCTCAAGCACGCCGCCGAAGCCATCGATCAGGCGCTGCCATTGGCAGGTGATGCGAACGACGAGGCAGCAGAAACCCTGCGCAAGAAGGCCGACGCCGCCAAGGAAGCCTTCTGCGAGGCCATGGACGACGATTTCAATACGGCGCTGGCCATCGCTGCCCTCTTTGACCTCGCCAAGGACATCAACGTCTACCTGCGCGGCGACAAATTCGACAAGGAAAGCCTCGCCCTCGCCAAGACCATCCTCTGCGATTTGGCAGAGGTCCTCGGCATCGCGCTCGACGAGCCAGCTGAGGCAGGCGCTGACGACCTCGCCGACAAGCTCATGACGCTCATCATCGACATCCGCAAGGATGCCCGCGCCAATAAGGATTTTGCCACCGCCGACCGCATCCGCGACGGTCTGGCAGAAATCGGCGTCATCCTCGAGGATGGCAAGGCCGGCACCACCTGGCACCGAGAATAATCACTGACAACACAGGACCGCCTGACCATGGCGGCCCTGTTTTTTGTGCGCAAGACAAAAAGGGACCGTCCGAGAAGTTTGAGTTCTCGGACGGTCCCTTGTGGTTTGCGACATTATTTGTCGTGGAAGCGCGCTTTTTCTTGCTCTGCGAGCTCGGCCAAGTTGACCGACTTGAGGGTGTTGTCGATGGTATTTTGTACGTCGCTGAGTACATAATGCACCGAGCAGTAATCGGGCGTATTGTCACGCTGGCAGAGGCCATCTGGCGCAGTGCAGGCGTTGAGAATAAAATCATCGTCCATCACATGAATGATGTCGTAGAGGGTGATGGCCTCCGGTGGCGTCGTCAGCACGTAGCCGCCACGCTTTCCTTGAAAGGACAGGAGATAGCCGGCGTCTTTGAGGCGTGGGACAATTTTGAGAAAATAATTGTAAGGGATGTTCATTTTTTCTGCGATGATTTTTCCCGAGCAATTGCCATCCGGCGCAAATAACGGATCAGGGTCATAATAATTCGCCAGATACATCATGATGCGAATGGCGTAGTCAGTGGTAATATTGAGCGACAAGAGGAGCGCCTCCTTTGAAAAATTGCAAATACACTATACAGTGACAATAATAACCGTATCAGGCATCATTTATTTTAACAAATTTGCGCGCCATTTTCTATATGTTTTTTAGCTAAATTTATGTCGATCGTGGTTACATATTGATAACAAAAAATTATTCAGCGTAAAAATCAATAGAAGGATAATATTTTCGCTGGGGACTTTCTAGCCAAAAATCCCCATAAAGGAAATGTTTTATTTTAAACAAAATGCAACTGTTTTGGGAAGAAACTATCGAAAAAAGCCGCTGGATAGAGTATACTGGGGATAATTCAGTTTTATATTGAAGAGAGGAGTTGTTTATTTTGCAGCGATTTCAGCAGACCATCAAGCGCTGCGCCGCGGTGCTTGTGCTGATAGCCATTTGCTGCTCGTTGTATGTGGGTTTTGATCGCATCCAAAATGAGCAGAGCTACAAAAATGTGAATTTATCCGTCGTCGAATCTGACGTCCGCGCCCTTGCCAACGGCAATGGCAAAACCACTGCCCAGGTGCTTGAGGATCTCAAGGCCAACGGTGTCAGCCAGATTTTATTCAAGGAGACGACGATTTCTAGTCTGGTGTTGGCAGGCAATGCGCGCCTGGTCAAGGGCGCAGATGTCCAAACTCAGACCTATTCCGACCAGCTGCCGGAGGATTTGCCGATCAGCGCCGGCAATTATTACCTCGTTGTCACCAATGACGATTGGCGTGATCAGGTGTTGCGTGAGGTTCCAGCTAAGATTGCTGGTGCCACTGCTTATGATGATGGTGACCTTGGTGTGGTGACGATTCCGACGAGCATTGAAGCGACTGATAGTGCGCAAAATACGGCTGCTCAGACTTTCAAAGGCATTGGTGTAGGCTTTGACACTGAATGGATGGAAACCGTTGCCGATGCTGGTTTTGACATTGTCGCTCAGGTGAGCAGCTGGCATAATCCTAGCGATGCTTCCTTGGAAATGCTCGCTGAAGATATCAAGTCTGTACCTAATTTGGCGATGGTCATGTTCAATGACAAGTATCTGCCAGGCTATCCTGATAAAATTGACACTTTCAAGACGCTCATCAGCGATGAGGATGGCAATCTCGTTGCGCCGCTTGGACAGATTGAGTTCAATGCGCAGGATGGTTTTAATGAGCTGGCCAATGAAGCCGATAAGGATGTTGTACGCTTGCATACCATTTCTAATCAGGAAATGAGCAATTATGAAGGTGAAAATCAAGAAGAAATGGATGCCGGTATTGTTGAAGCAGTGGATCGTCTGGATTTGGCGGCCCGTGAACGCAATATGCGCGCGCTATTGATCCGTTTCTTTAATATTGATATGCCAGGGAACTATTATGATACCAATATGTCTTATTTGAATAGTATTTCTACGACGCTTACTGATCATGGCTTTAATGTTGGCGGCGATGTGCAGGAGATGCAGTCTCTGAATGTGCCAACGGCAGTGCGTCTGCTTGTGGGTGTGGGGATTTGTGCCGGTTTCCTCCTCATGATGATGGAAATTGGCTTGCCGCGGCTGGGCCTCATTGGCGCGCTGCTGGCGCTGGTGGCCTGGATTGGGCTCTATTTCCTCAAGCCGACCTTTGCCATGCAGATGATGGCGCTGGCCAGCGTTGTTGAGTTCCCGATTCTGTCGTGTTTGCATTTCTTGCCGCCAAAGGAAAACCTTACCCTGCCAAAGGCCATCGGTCGCCTCTTGCTCATGTGTCTGGTGAGCTTCATTGGTGCGGTGCTCATGGTCGGTGTGCTTAGCGACAAGGCCTTCATGCTCAAGCTGAGCTCGTTTATCGGTATTAAGATTGCCCATGTGATTCCGCTTGTGGTGGTGCCGTTTATGATCTACATTGTGCGTACGAGCAAGCCGCTAGCACTGTGCAAGCAGTTGATCAATAAGGCGCTTGATTACAAGTGGGCGATCTTGTTTGTTATAGCGGCGGCTGCGCTCATGATTTATGTATCGCGAACCGGCAATGATGGTGCCAGCATGTCTGGAGCAGAAGCTGGGATGCGACAATTTCTCAATGATACGCTCGGCGTGCGTCCGCGTAGTAAGGAATTCCTCATCGGCTATCCGGCGACAATGCTCTATCTCATGTATGCCGCCAAGCGTCCGGGCCTGTGGCTCTTGACGTTGCCGGTGATCATCGGCCAAATTTCCCTGGTCAACACCTATGCCCACATTCACACGCCGCTGTTGATCTCTTTGCATCGCAGCTTTAACGGGCTGGTGCTTGGCATTGTCATTGGCGTGATTGCAGTGATCGTGGTCAAGCTGTGCATTCGCATTTTCCGCTGGGCCAACGACAAGATAGCGGCGCAGGAGGCAACGGAACCATGAGCAAAACAGCAAACATCGTCATGAGTGGCTACTATGGCTTTCAAAACGCTGGCGACGACGCCGTCTGTTACGCCATTATCGAAGCCCTGCGCAAGGAGATGCCTGAGTGCAAGATCACCGTTCTTTCCAATGACCCGGTGCTGACGGCAAACGCCTATGGCGTGGCTGCCGAAAATCGCTGGAAATGGCAGGCTGTGTGGCGCGCGCTGCGCCAGTCGGATCTGCTCGTCAGTGGTGGCGGCAGCCTGATTCAGGATGTGACGAGCAAAAACAGTAGCCTCTACTATCTCGGGGTGATCCTCCTGGGGCTCCTCGCGCGCAAGCCGGTGCTGGTTTACGGCCAGGGGCTGGGGCCGCTCGAAAACAAACGCAATCGCCTCTTGACGCGACTGCTGTTCAACCGCCTGCGCGCCATCTACGTGCGCGACGAGGATTCCTTGGCGCTATTGCGAGAGATTGGTGTCAAGCAGCCGATTCAGGTGGCACCGGACCCGGTGCTGGGGATCGATGGGGAGGTCGTCGACAGAGAAAAGGGGTTGGCCTTGCTCAAAAATTTGGGCTACGATGGCGAGCGCCCACTGGCCCTTTTGGCGATTCGCCAGTGGCCGGGCTTTGACGCCAAGGCCTTTGCAAGCCTCGGTGATCATCTGGCGAGCCAGGGCTACGCTGTGGGATTTTTGGCCATGCATCATGATCAGGATACAGAGGTCTCGCTGGCAGTGCAAAAGCAGATGCAGCATCCCGCCTTTGTGATTAAGGACGCCTACGACACGCCGAGCCTTTTCTCGATTTTTTCGGTGGCATCGTTGGTCGTCGGTATGCGTTTGCATTCGCTGATCATTGGCGCGGCGCTCGATAAGCGCGTCGTCGGCGTCAGCTATGATCCGAAGGTGACGGCCTTTATGAAAATGATTCACAATCCGTACTGTATCGATATCACACAGCTCAACGCCGCTGCTCTTGAGGCTGCTGTGGATGAATGCTTGAGCACTGAGCGGTATGAAGCGGACCATCGCATGCGCAGTCTCAAGCGAATGAGCAGAACCCCGGCAAGTCATTGCAGAGATATTCTTTTCACAGCGGGGCAAAGCTGATAAAATATTCTTAGACGCAAGCGTGGGATGATTATAATGAATATGGAAGTGATGATGTGGTTAAGGAGCTCATATTAGTAGCCGTTTGTGCCTTTGCGCTGACGACCTTCTTTGTACCGGTTGTTAAGCTCTTGGCCGTGCGCATTGGCGCTGTGGATAAGCCAAATGCCCGCAAGGTCCATCACAAGCTCATGCCGCGCATGGGGGGACTTGCGATTTACGCCGCCTTTTGGCTGGTGGTGTTTACCTTTTATCCATTTAGCCAATCGCTTCTGGGGTTTTTCCTCGGGGCGACGATGCTCGTTTTTGTCGGCATTGTCGATGATGTGACCGACATGCCCGCCAAGCTCAAACTTTTGGGACAAATTATAGCGGCGTGCATTGCCACCTTTGGCGGCATTCGCATCGAATTTATCACGAGCATGTTTGGCGAGACGGGGATGATGGCGCTCAATATTTTCAGCGTACCGGTGACGGTCATCTGGATTGTGGCAATCATCAATGCCGTCAATCTCATTGATGGCCTCGATGGGTTGGCTGCCGGTGTCTCGGCAATTAGCGCCACGACCTTGGCGATTTGTGCGTTGATCAACGGCCTGGCCAATGTGGCCGTGCTGGGGTTTGCGTTGGTGGGCGCTTGCTTAGGATTTTTGATTTACAATTTTCATCCGGCGTCGATATTTATGGGCGACACCGGCTCGATGTTTTTGGGATACACGCTGGCGGTTTTCTCGATTATGGGCGCGGCAAAGGGCGTGACCTTTGTAGCTGTTTTCATTCCGATTCTCGCCCTGGGGATTCCGATTTTTGACACATTGTTTGCAATTTTGCGCCGCATGATGGCCAACAAACCAATTTTTGAGGCCGACAAGGCCCATCTGCATCATCGCCTCCTGGCGCGTGGCCTGAGCCACCGTAATACGGTGCTGCTTATTTATGGCATCAGCGTGTTGCTGTCAATTTGTGCGATTATCGTCAATGAATTGACCAGCGAGCGTGGATTCATTGTCGTGGTACTGGTTTTAACGTTCCTTTTGATTGGAGCGAATAAACTTGGTATAATAGGACATACCAATAAGCAAAAAAAGCAAAAGTAAACGAATAAGGAGAGTTAGCAAAGATGACGAAAAAGAACATTATTATTGCCATAGTATGTGCAATTGCTCTTGGGGCGCTGTTAGGTGTGGCCATTGGTGCCATTGGTGGCTTCTTTGGTGGCAATAACGACGAGGTTCAGCCATCTGTGGTGAGCGAAAACAGAACCACCGTTGATCAAGAAGAACAAAAGAAGGCTGAAGAGGAAAAGGCTGCAAAAGATGCTGCCAAGGACGCTGTTAGCGACAAAGACACCGATGCCGACGATGCAGATAGCGATAATGCGACAACCAAGGATGACAAGACGGACAGCACAGCCAATGCAGATAACAATGCTGCAAACAGCACACAAACTAATAATCAAAACACGACCAATCAGAGTGGCAATAGCCAGAACACCACATCTGCATCCGGTAGCACAGGCACCATTTATGGCGTCGGTAATTCGTCCTTGAACCTGCGTGCTTCCTCTGATGCGTCCAGCTCCGTCATCGGCAGCTTAGCTAATGGCGAAGCCATCACCATCACCGGCAGTGCCGTCAATGGCATGCTGCCTGTTACCACCGCCAGCGGTGCATCCGGTTGGGTTTCTGCTCAGTATGTCGTCCAGAACTAAAGGTTTTGGGTGAAAATATAGGAGGTCTGTATTATGAATCAAAATGAAAAGTTTTCTTATGACGATGACGCAGTTGTGATCATGGACGAAGCCGTTGCCAACCAGGATTACTCCGAGGTTTGGACCGCCATCGCCGGTGTCTTTGCCCTCATCGGTGTGACTGTGCTCTTTACCGGTTGCAAGAGCGCCAAGGCACGTCGCCTGGCAAAGAAGCAGGCCAAAAAGCTGGCCCGTCGCTTCGGTCGCTAAGCGAGAGTAGAGGAAAGCCCGTCTCCGAAAGGAGGCGGGCTCAGACTGTAGAAAAACCCAGATTTGGCGTGCAAGCCAAATCTGGGTTTCATTGT
>JAUNGU010000070.1 GCA_030524315.1 Peptococcaceae bacterium | reverse complement strand
CATAAATCCTTTTATCTATACCATAACACGTATTTTAGAAGCATTGTAAAATTATTCTTTACTTTCGTCTAATACTTGATTTAATATGTATTTATCACAGACTGATGATGATTTCGCCGCCATTCATTTGTAAATTGCTAACAATTTATGACAAAGGAGTCAGCAATGGATCTACTACAATTGCGCTATTTTATCGCCATCGCCGAGCACCAGCACATCACCAAGGCCGCTAGAGAGCTTCGCGTTTCCCAGCCATCGCTGAGCAACACCCTCTCGCGCATCGAGGGTGAGCTGGGGCTGCAGCTTTTTGATCGCCAGGGCCGCAACATTGTGCTCAACGACAATGGCAAGGTCGTCCTTGAGCACGCCAAAAATATTTTTCGCGAGCTCTCCAACATCCAGACCGAGCTCGACAATCTCAACCATATTGAAAACAATGTCATCTCCATCGGTTCCGTGGATTCGACCTATGTCAAAAACTGGCTGCCGTTTTTCATCTACGACCATCCGGAAATCATCATCCACCACACCATCGCCTCCTGCGACCAGCTCGAAGCCAAGCTCAGCAACGGCGAAATCGATTTTGCCATTACCGACTCGCCGACGATCCCCGAGGGCTGCGATTCCTACCTCTTTGGCAAGGACGAATACATCATCCTCGGTCCTCTGGACGGCACCATCGACAACAGCGTGCGCCAGGATTTTTCCGCCTTTGCCAATGAGATGTTCATCTGCTCGCCAAAAATCGAAGGGATCCTGCGCCCCATCGACGTTCTCAGCCAGCAAACAGGCTTTGAGCCGACGATCATCTTTGAAGGGGAGCAAGCGCTGCTCTCGCGCATTTTCTACCTCGGCTATGGGCACATCATCGCCTGCAAATCCAACATCAGCCTCCCGGCACACTGGAGCATCTGCGAGCAAAATTCCAAGGTTTATTTTCTCAGCAACGCGCGCGCGAGCTTTGACATCCACCTCATTTGGGACAGCAAGCGCATCCTCTCAGAATCAGCCAAGGTTTTCATGGACTACGCCCAGCACAGCATCAGCCAATTTCGCCCTCTCGAGAGCGAACGCTATGCCAAGCTCTCCACCCAGCCCTTCATCGATATGGAGTTCTTGTAAAATATTCCCTCAACGACAAAACGCTCAGAAATTTTCTCAGGCGGAAAATTTCTGAGCGTTTCTTTTTTACAGCCTGCCGCTGAGCTTCCAGAGAATGAGCAGGATGATCGCCAAGGCGAGAATATAAACGGACGGTGCCGCGAGAATGACGTACTTCGTAAAAAACGGCAGCGCCATGGCAAAGAGGCCGATGAGGATGCCGGCACCGACAAATTGCATGCGGCGATTGGCCTTGCGCGGATCGTTGTAGCTGGCTTTCTTATCGCCAACGACGAGGAGCCGCGTGCTCAAAAGAATGGCGATGATGCAGATGACGTGCCCCAAATCAATATGGGTGAGCACGTTCATGACGCTCTCACCTGCCACGAGTCCCATGACCAGATCCGCTGCGCTGCGCAAAAGGAGAATGATCGCGCACAGGGCGATGCCGCCCATGAGGGCGCCGATGTGGCGCTGCTGGCGCACCTCCTCGCCGATCTCGGCGATGGCGTCATCGACAAAGTGTGCCTCGTCGCCGACAAAATCAGCGAGAATCCCACCGCCAGCCACAGCGTCACGCATCTCCTCGAGGAGCTTCAGCTGAATGAGCACCTTCTGCTCTGGCATGAGGGTGGCGTTTTCGACACGGTCGATGATGCGACGCACGAGATTTTTTTCCTCGGCGGTGATCAGGCCGAACAGCGCTCTGGCCTGGTCGGTTTTTTCAATATCAAATGGTTCTTCTTGTTTTTTTGCCATAGTTTCTCTCCTCTCAACCGATGCCGCCCAGAAGTATCCCCAAGAGCAGCACGAGAATCGTCACGCCGCAATAAACATAGCGGCCAAGGCCGGCGATGGTCGCGCCAACCTTGAAATTGCTGCCGCGATTGATTTCCTCAGCGGCAAAATCCTTGCCACACACCCAGAAAAAGAGAATCCCCGCCAAAAGCGCGCCTACCGGCATGATGTAGATGCTGAAAAGATCCATCCAGCCGCCAATGACCGCGGCATTTTCCAGGAAAATCCCTACAACAAAGGCCAAGCCGAGGACAATGGCGCAAGCCGTATGGCGCTTGACCTCAAAGCGCTCCTGTAGGGCTTCAATCGGGCATTCAAAGAGATTGACCAGGGAGGTGATCCCTGCAAAGAACACCGCCACAAAAAAGACGATCGCCAAAAATTGCCCCTGGGGCGCTTGAGCAAAAATCGACGGCAGCACAATGAAAATCAGCGGCGGCCCCGATTGCGGGTCCGCACCAAAGGCAAAGACTGCCGGAATAATCACGAGGGCAATGAGAATCGAGGCGATCAGGTCAAAAATAAAGACGCAGGCGCCGGAAAAGACAATGTCCGTGTCCTCTCTGAGATAGCTGCCGTAAACAATCGTGCCGCTGCCTGCCAGGGAGAGGGAGAAAAACGCCTGCCCCAGGGCATAGACCCAGGTTTCCGGCTTGGCCAGCGCTGCCCAGTCGGGGTCAAAGAGAAAGGCGTAGCCGCTCTCGGCGCCGGGAATCGTCGAAACAAAAATCGCCAGCCCCACAAAGAGCAGGAAAAACACAGGCATGATGATTTTACTCGCGCGCTCAATGCCGGCGGCAATCCCTGCGTTCATAATGATGAAGGTGATGACGATGGCGACAATGTGCCAGCCGATGCTGCCAAAGGGACCGGAGATTTCGCCAAAATACGCGCCTGCCTCCTGGCCAAACATCGTCCCCGAAAGGGCGCCCCAAAGGAAGCGTAGCACCCAGCCGACGATCACCGTATAGCCAATGGCGATGCCCAACGCGCCCACCAGCGGCAGAATGCCCAGGACCTCACCACCGCGCTTGCCGCGACGCGCCAGGGCTTTTTTGAAGGCGCCCGTTGGCCCCGTGCGCATGGCGCGGCCAAAGGCCATCTCGCCCATGACGCCGCAAAAGCCCAGCGCCAGCTCAAAAATAAAGAACGGCACCAAAAATGCAAAGCCGCCGAATTCGCCGACGCGATACGGAAACAGCCAAATATTGCCCATGCCCACCGCCGAGCCGATGCAGGCCATAATAAAGCCAAAGCGACTGCGGAAGACATCTCTGGCAGGATTGTAATGTTTTGCCAAAGCCTTCACCTCGTGATCATTGATACAGATTCATACAAAAAGAAGGGACTGCGGATAGACACAGTCCCTCCCAAAGCTTACTTCTTTGCTGCGTCGACGGCGTGGGTACGCAGATAATACATCATCGTTGGCACGTCAATGTCCATTGGGCATTGCTCGACACAGCGCCCGCAACGCAGGCAGTTGTAGACGATTGGCGCCGCTTCCTTGATATCGTCATCGACGAAGGCCGTCCAGATGGCGCCGATGCCGTTCATGTAGGTCTTGCCGAAATGCCCGGCCACCAAGGAGAACACCGGGCACTCATACATGCAGCCGCCACAGCGCAGGCACAACGCCGCATCGCTGCACACAGGATCAGCGATCATCTTGCTGCGCCCGTTGTCCACAAAGATGACGTGGAAATCGTGCGGGCCGTGGGCGCCGTAGGTGGTGACCTTTTCGATGTCGCCGGTTTTGCTTGGGCCGCTGATAATGTTCACGTAGCCCGGCGCCGTGTACTGGCCGTAGCGCCAGTTGACCTCGGCCACCTTCATCGAGTCGATGAAGCTTGGCACAATTTTTTCGATGCCGACGACGGCAATGTGTACCGGAGGCGCCGCTGTGCACAGACGCACGTTGCCTTCGTTTTCGATGATGGTGATTTGGCCTGTGTCGGCAGCGACGGCATTGGCGCCGCTGATGCCAATGTCGGCGGTGAAATATTTTTCGCGCAAAAATTCGCGCACAGCCATGACCTCCTCAGAAATGTCCGGCTTGATTTCCTTGCCGAAGAATTCTGAGAAGACCTCTGCCACCTGCTCGCGTGGCACGTGAATCGATGGCGAGAGAATGTGCATTGGGCGACCGTCCATGAGCTGGAGGATGAATTCGCCGAGGTCCGTTTCCCAGACCTCGTGGCCGCTCGCCGACAGACGCTGACGCAGGTGGATTTCTTCGCCGAGCATGGATTTGCCCTTGACGATGGTTTTCTTGCCACCGGCGATCTCGTTGATAATGTCGACAACCTCCTGGGCGTCCTTGGCAAAATAGGCGTGGCCGTGGTTGCGCTCGATAGAATCAGACGCCTGCTTCAAAAGCTCCGGCCAACGGGCATTGGCGGCGCGCTTGATTTCCTTGACCTCCTTGGCCATGGCAGGGGTGTGGGGATAACGCTCCAGCGCCTCTGCGAGATTTTTACGATAGGCAGCGATGGCGCGGGTGATCGCTGTGCGAATGCGCTCGTCCTCGCTGGCCTCGTTAATGTCCTTCGCATATTCTGTGATATTTTCCTTGATGGTGCTCATAGATCATACCCCTTTGCCAAAAATTCCACAAAATCCATGATTTCAATATGATTGGTTGGCTTTGCACCCTTGAGCGCTGACAAGCAGTATGGGCAGCTCAAGAGGGCAATCTGCGCGCCGGTGGCCGCCAGCTCGTCCACGCGCTTTTGCGACAGCTTGTGGGAAAGCTCGGCGTAGGTGGTTTTGATTGGACCACCGCAGCAGGTGCTCCATTTTCCCCAGCGGAACGGCTCTTCGTAGCGCACATTCATGGCATCGAGGACCTCGCGGAATTCGTCGACGACGTCCATTTCACGCGCCATGCGGCAGGAATCGTGCAGCGTCACCAGCCCGCGATAGAAATTCTTTGGCAGCATGTCGCGCTTGGCGTGCACCATTTCCACAAAGGTTTTGACCTCGATGTCCGGAAAATCGCCGTAGTTTGGATAAATCAACGAAAACATTTCAGCAGCGTGTGGCGACATGCAGACGACGGTCTTGGCGCCGCTGTTGTTGATGAAGGAGGACACGCGCTTGGCGTATTCGCCCAAGGCATCCTCAAAGCCGAGCTCGTGGAGCAGGGCGCCGCTGTAGATTTCGTTTTCGCCGTCGTAGGCAAGCTCGTAGCCCAGCGCCTTCAAAATCAGCGCCGCCTTGCGATTGATGGAGAAAAAGCGCTTCTTGTCTTGGGCAAAGACAGAGGCAAAGATTTTTTCCGGCGCCATGCCGCTTTTGTGCACGAGGTCGCGCATCGACATCATCCAGCCAAAAATTGGCGTCCCCGGATCGACAATGTCCATCACCGTCACCAAGGAATCCATAAATGGCAAGAGCTGGTACTCGCCACCGGTGTAAAAGAGCACCGGCCCCTTCTTGGGCAAATGAAGGTCGGCGGCCCACTCGGCATTTTCCTTCGCGCTGACGGCGAGGGGGTTGTCGTATTGCATAATATTATCCCGAATCAGGGTCATTGTTTCAGGTAATTGTTTTCCACCCATTATAGTCTCCCCTATCCTCTAAAAGTCGATATGTGAACATTTATTATCATAGCATTTTTAACGCGCGGCTGTAAATCCTCCACCTATCTAATGAAGGAAAAATCATTTTGCCAGCGCATTTTTGTCGCGACAAATGACCAGCACGCCGTCGCCAGCGTGAATATCAATGTGGGCCTCGCTGGCATCGGCAAATTCATTGCTCGTGAGACGGCTCGCGCCAAAGGGCACTGTGTAGTGATCCAGCGTGTAGTAGAGCCCCTCAATCGATAGGGTCATGCCGCTGTCGGCAAAGGGAATCATACCAATGTATCCCGCGCATTTGTGGAGGGCGTGAGTGCCGGGGCCAATGTAGCGCAGGCGATTGGTGTCGTCCCAAAAAACCAGCGAGCGCCCCTGGCGACCGCTCGTCACCAGCTCCATGACGTTGGTGAGCTCGTGATCCATGCGCCCGCCCAGGGCGCCAATGACGATGATTTCCTCGGCGCCTGCCGCAAACAGCTTGTCGACGGCCAGGGCCGTGTCCGTGTCGTTTTTTTCTGGCGGGAAAATTTCTTGAGGCACGCCCGCCGCCGTGATCCAATTCCGCGCCGCCGCGCTCAGCGAATCCATATCCCCCAGGAGCAAATCCGGCACGACATGCGCGCGCATGCAGAGATCGGCGCCGCCGTCGGCGCAGTAGCAGAGGGCGTCGGGATAATCGGCGCGGGCCTTGGCCAAGAGCGCCGGATCCGGCGCCACGCCACCTGTCACAAGGATCGCGTGGCGCGCGCCTAGGCTCGTCAAATCTGCCGTGTAGGTTCTCATCCCACCTTCACCAGCTTCACGTCGTAATTGCCCTGGCCGTAGTCGACGATCATCCCGTGCAGGGCGCAGTCGCATTCGGCTGTGTCGTAAATCAGCGTGCGCTGATAGCCCTCGCAGCGTTCTGTCTGTGGGAAGCGGATGTAGACCACGTCGTGGTCGCCCAAGGGCAGGCGCGTCAAATCGACGTGGCGTTTTTCCCCGGGCGCAAGCTTTTCGAGGACAATCCCGTCTGGCGCTGCGGCGGTGCCGAGGTAGACATCCAGCGTCTCTTCAGTGCAATTTTCCAGCTCCAGCTGGTAAGCGGTGCGGATTTTTTTGACCGCCACGCAGGCAGCCGTCGCGCCCAGCGACAGTCCCGCGCCGATGGCGATTTTTTTTAGCTTCGACATTTTCATCGTCCCTTCTATAAATAATCTCAGAATTGCTTGGCAAAGCATTTTCTAAAATTCGGTTGTTTGGTATACTATGCTTAATTATAAACAATCTCAGGGGGAATTACCATGGTTCTTTTAGAAGCCCGCAACCTCAGTTGCAGCTTCGGCGATCGCACCTTATTTGAAAATCTCAGCCTCGCCATTAACGAGGGCGACAAAATCGGTCTCATCGGCACCAACGGCGTCGGCAAATCAACACTCCTGCGACAGCTGGCAGGGATCGATGCGAGCCCGACAAGCGAATTTCTCACCTCCAACCAGCTCGTCATGGAATATCTCCCGCAAAATCAGCCGATGGACGACGACCGCACCGTCCTCGAGCAAATTTTCCACGGCACCTCGCCGCTCTTGGAAATTGTCCGCCGCTACGAAAATGCGCTGGAGGCCGTGACGCGCCAGCCTGAGGACGCCGCTGCCACTCAGACGCTTTTGGAGATGCAGGAAGAAATGGATCAGCACGACGCCTGGCAGCTTGAGAGCAACGCCAAGAGCATCCTCCACCGCCTGGGCATCGATGACATCTCGCAAAAAATCGGCACCCTCTCCGGCGGCATGAAAAAACGCGTCGCCCTGGCTGCCGCTCTCATTCGTCCGGCGAATTTGCTGCTTTTGGACGAGCCGACAAACCATCTCGATTACGAAACCATCCGCTGGCTCGAAAACGAGCTCCACGAGCGCAAATGCGCCTTTGTCATTGTCACCCACGACCGCTATTTTCTCGACCGCACCACCAACACCATCCTCGAGCTCGACCACGGCCAGCTCTGGCGCTACAGCGGCAATTATTCCACCTACCTCGAGGAAAAGGCCATCCAGGAAGCCAACGCCAGCCGCCACCAGGAAAAGCTACGCAAGCTCTACAAGCAGGAGCTGGCCTGGATGCGCAAGGGCGTCGAGGCCCGGCGCACCAAGCAAAAGGCGCGCAAGGAGCGCTTTGCCGAGCTCGAGGGGCAGCTGGCCACCACAAACGAGACGGATATGAAGATGGACTTTGTCAATGCCCGCCTCGGCAAAAAAATCATCGACTGCGAGCACCTCTCAAAAAGCTATGGCGAGGCGCCCATCTTCCGCGATTTTTCCCACGCCTTTGTGCGCACTGACCGCATCGGCATCGTCGGCCCCAACGGCATCGGCAAGACGACGCTCCTCGATGTGCTCGCAGGGCTCACCCAGGCGGATGGCGGCACGCTGGAAATTGGCAAGACCGTCAAAATCGGCTACTACAAGCAGCAGAATCAGGATCTGCCACCGGATCAGAAGGTCATCGATTTTCTCCGCGACCACGGCGAATACATTCACCGCGCCGACGGCAGCCATCTCTCTGCCAGCCAAATGCTAGAGGCCTTCCGCTTCCGCCCCGACCAGCAGCACGGGCCGATTCGCAATCTCTCGGGCGGCGAGTGCCGCAGGCTCTATCTGCTGTCGATTCTCATGGAACAAAATAACGTCCTCTTTCTCGACGAGCCGACCAACGACCTCGACATTGGCACCCTCCAGGTCCTCGAGGATTATCTCGAGCATTTTCCCGGGCCCATCGTCACCGTCAGCCACGACCGCTACTTTCTCGATCGCATTGCCACGAGCATCCTCGCCTTTGAAGGGGACGGCGCCCTCAAGCTTTACGCCGGGGATTTTTCGAGCTACCTCGACAAGCGCCCCGAGCCTGTGAGCAAAAAAGAACCATCGCAAAAAAAAGAAGCCCCAGCGCGACCAAAGGCCACGCCGAAGCTCAAATTTACCTATAAGGAACAGCAGGAATACGACCACATCGAAGAGGACATTGCCTTTCTCGAGGCGCAAATCGACCGGCTCGAAGCCGCCATGGTCGAAAACGCCACCCAGTATTCCAAGCTCGTCGCCCTCACCGAGGAGCGCGATGCCCTCGCCAGTGACCTCGATGCCAAAATGACCCGCTGGGCCGAGCTCGAGGAAAAGCACGAGCAGATTCTCAGTCAAAAGAAATGAGGTGATTCCCATGGCCGAAAAGCCAAAGCTCCATGCCCGCTATCATTACATCGACCTCTACGACGATTGGAGCGATTTTGATTACGCCGAAAAGGAAAACCAAATGGCGCAGATGGACAAGTACAATTTTGCCACCGCCAATTGGAGCCTCGATGCCGCCGAGCTCGAGGAGCGCACCTACGAGATTCTCCACGCCCTCACCACGCTAAATGATGAGGACATCGCGCGAATCATGGTGCGCCACGAAAATCGCATCGTCTCTAGCCAGTGAAGTACACGGCTCGCAGCCCCATCTGATAATACAGCGGCGCAAAGGTTGTCAGCGGCAGCCAGCGATCGCCGTTGACCGAGTCGACGAGATGCACCTGGAAATCGTCGATGCCATCGATGACCACGGCGTGCAGGTTTGTATAGGGATGAATCTCCTCACCATTCACGTTCCAGACCACCGACTCGCTGCGCGCTGGCTTTTCATCATCCACCGTCGTCCAGACAATCACCGGACGATTCATATGTAGGCGCAAAAGCACCTCTGTTAACGGCACCAGCTTGTGGGTTTTCGCCCGCAGGCTGGTGTTTTGCGTGCTCAAAAAGGCGTTCATGCCCCGCGCCAGCGCCTGAGGATAGCAATAATAGCCGCTGTCGCTCGACGGATCACCAATGTAGGCGTCCTCGGGATTGGCCGTGCCAGCGGCGGCCTTTGGCAAATAATCGGCGGCGAAGGTCTCGGCCGTAATCGGCACGCCCTGGGCGCTCATTGCCACCGACGCCGCCACCGACTCGCAGCCGTTGGGCAGCGTCGGATATTGGGAGCGACCCTGAATATTCAGCTCCACCGGCACCGCCAGCACATACACAATCGCCGCGATCCACACGAGCACCACGAGCAGAATGAGCCGCTTGAAAAATTTGATCATCATCTCACCTGATTTCTTATCTTATGGAATATTGTTATCTCCCATTATACGGCACCGACAGCCAGCGTCAAGCTTTATAAAAAAGGCTGATTGACATCTTGGGCGCAAAATCTTTTCATCCCTGGCCCCGTAAGCTATAATAGTCTTTATATTTGCCAAGGAAAGGAGGGCCACCATGCCACAACACCAGAGACGCCGCCGCGTCAAGAAAAAATCACCGCTGAGGGTGCTCTCGGCCCTCATCAAAATCGCCGTTGGCCTCGCGATTGTGGTCGTGCTGATCCTCCTCGGCATTAATTTTTACGTCGTTGCCTCCACCCGGGGTGATATTGACACCGCCGATGCCCTCGCTGGCGAAGAGCGCGATGCCATCCTCGTCCTCGGCGCCGGCATCATGGCCGACGGCTCGCCAAGCCCCGTCCTTGAGGAGCGTCTCGACAGCGCCGTCCAGCTCTACGCTGGTGGCGCCAGCGAGAAAATCATCGTCAGCGGTGGCACCGACGCCGCCGACAGCGAAATCTCGGCCATGCGCAATTATCTCCTGCACCACGACGTGCCCGCCAGCGCCATCATCAGTGACCACGACGGCTACAACACCTACGCCAGCGTCTACAACCTC
>JAUNGU010000069.1 GCA_030524315.1 Peptococcaceae bacterium | reverse complement strand
TAGCGCCGACAATACTTGCTAATCTTTTGCTGGAAAGATAGGTCATTGCCAGGATAAACCAAGCGTCTCGCAATTGCGAGACGCTTTTCTTTTGCTGGAAAGATAGTACATTAGCTAGCAGCACCGAGCTTTCGCGGCTACCGCCTGCTGGGTTTATCAACCGGTCCTAAGCCGTTGCCCACCGGGCAACAGGACCTAGTCCAGCGCTACCCCGGCTGCCACTGGCAGCCAGCGCACCTATGGAGCGGCTTTTTTTGTTGCGCAGAGATATCCTGAATACAGAAGTTAAGGTCGCGGCTGCCGCCCGCCGGATTTACCAACCGCTCCTAAGACCGGGCAACAGGACCCAGTCGTGCCCAAAAACGTGAGCCGCCGGCTCACTGGGCACCTTCGGCGCCGACAATACTTGCTGAGCTTTTCTGGTGTGAAGCTCTATCAAGTGTCTCGAGGAATCGAGGCGCTTTTTCTTTTGCTGGAAAGATTTTTTGTGGTGACGGACTGTTGGATTTGAGTTGATGATCAAAAAAGTAAACGGATAACCACGATATAATATGAACATTGAAAATGAATGGCGTCCATTATATAAGGACTTTTGAAGGATTTTTGGTTTAACTGCAAGAGAAAAGTTGTTGCAAAGGTGGCTTGCAATATGAGCTGTAAAAAGATTCAGAACAAAGAAATTACAGGCTGAAAATGCGGTTGTTAACATGAATCTTTGAGAATTTAATCACAGTATACAAAAAATCTGACATAAATCTCATAAATTACAGCCATAAAAGCGTTCTTGTGCTGTGGACTGCAAAGATTATTTGGTCAATAAGTGTTGTAAATGATAAAAAGGTATGCTATCTTAGTAGTGAAGTGAGTTGCAAGACATTTTCGAATTGAAACAACTTGCTTTACAACAACTGTTTTTTCAGTGTTTTATTGTTAAAAATGTTCTTGTCCAATGACAAGACGTTTAATTTATTCAAGGAGGCAATATAATGGCAGAAAAACAAAAAATGACACCTAGTGAAGCTATTGTAGAACAGCTCAGAATGGAAGGCGTTGAATACTGCGCAGGTATCGTAGGTTCCGCTTTCATGGACATGCTCGACTTATTCCCAGCAGCTGGTATCCGTTTCATCGCTTGCCGTGATGAACACACCGCTGGTCACATGATGGACGCTTATAACCGTGTAACTGGTAAAGTTGGTGTCTGCACCGGTCAGAACGGCCCTGGTATCACCAACCTCGTTACTTCCGTAGCTACTGCTTATCAGGCACATAGCCCAGTTCTCATCATTGGTCCTTCCGCTGGTTCCACTTCCGTTGGTTGGGATGGCTTCCAGGAAGTAGATCAGGTGCCTATCTTTAAGCCAATCACCAAGAAGTCCTTCCAGGTTCCTCATCCAAGCCGTGCAGCTGACTGCGTACGTACCGCTTTCCGTACCATGTATGCAGAACGTGGCCCTGTTTACTTGGATGTTCCACGTGACTACTTCTATGGTGAAGTTAACGACTTTATCCTTCCTCCAGAAGAATATCGTTCTACCTCTGGTCTGATTCCAGATGCAGATTCTATGGCTAAAGCTGCTGAAGTTATTGCCAACGCTAAGAAGCCAGTTATCATCAACGGCCGTGGCGTTGTTGACTCCGACGCTGTAGACGTAGTTGCTGAAATCGCTGAATACCTCAGCTGCCCAGTTGCTACTTCTTACCTCCACAACGATGCTTTCCGTTACAGCGATCCACATTGGGTAGGGCCTATCGGTTACATGGGTTCCAAGGCTGCTATGTACTCCATCAAGGAAGCTGACGTTATCATCGCTATCGGTTGCCGTCTCTCCTACTTCGGTACCCTTCCACAGTATGACATCAAGTACTTCCTCCAGGATGGTTCCCAGAAGATCGTTCAGGTTGACGTTAACGCTAACCAGATCGCTCGTACCCATCCAGTTGAAGTTGGTATCGTAGGCGACGCTCGCGTTACCGCTGAAGGCCTCCTCGAACTCCTCAAGGCTAAGGGTGATCGTCCAGTTGACGAAGCTCGCATGGCTGACATCAAGGCTAAGAGAGATGCTTGGGAAGCTGAAATCGAAGAACTCGCTATGGAAGAACCAGAAGCTGGTACCATCCATCCACGTCGTCTGCTCTTCGAAATGTGCAAAGTTAAGCCAGAAGATTGCATTGTTACCACCGATATCGGTAACGTTTCTTCTACCGCTAACAGCTACCTGAAGTTCAACGCTCCACGTCTCCACGTTGCTTGCTTGACCAATGGTAACACTGGTTTCGCTCTGCAGGCTGCTCTCGGCGCTAAGCTCGGCTGCCCAGATCATCACGTAATGTCTCTGGCTGGTGACGGTGCTTGGGGTATGTCCTTCTACGAAATCATGACCGCTGTTCAGGAAAACCTGCCTGTATTGGCTGTAGTATTCCGTAACAACGCATGGTGCGCAGAAAAGAAGAATCAGGTAGACTTCTACAACAACCGTTTCGTTGGTTGCGAAATCCAGGCTCCATCTTGGGCTGAACTGGCTCGCGTAATGGGCGCTGAAGGCTTCTATGTAGATAAGGTTGAAGACATCCAGCCTACCTTCGAAAAGGCTTTCGAAATCTCCATGACCAAGCCTGTAGTAGTTGAAGCTCGCGTTGACGGCACCA
Source organism: Peptococcaceae bacterium (assembly GCA_030524315.1). Taxonomy (GTDB): domain Bacteria; phylum Bacillota; class Peptococcia; order Peptococcales; family Peptococcaceae; genus UMGS1590. The sequence goes on along the minus strand of JAUNGU010000069.1, from coordinate 7,591 downwards.
AGCTGGCTCCTCCTTTCCGTAAGGACGCTCTGGCTCTGCCTACCCGTTTCTTGCCTAGATACGAACATCTCGATGCTAAGCACTTCAACGACTAATTTTTAGTCAAATAAATTCGGTGATTTTATCGAATGAAATAAACGTCAGGCCTATAGGGTGACGACTTTCGACCACCATATTTACGAGGCGTGAATATGGTGGTCGTTTATTTATCATTTGGAGGCATGACAACTTTGAAAACTGTACGTAAAAAAGCAAGCGTGACACGTAGCCACAATACAAGTATTCCAAAGCCTTTTTCGCCAATTCCTGTGCTCTATCGCAAGAAGGATGAGGACCATCTCGTTTGGGATGTGTTGGGTGATGATTCCTTGGCGCAAGCCTTGGGACCTGATTGGACACTTGTTGAGCCAAAGCAGCCTGGTGAATCGTCTAAGTATCGCATCAAGTATTCGATTATTGGCGGTCCGAATAACCATTGCTTTGAGATGTGGGTAGAGGGTGCTGAAGCCGGCAAGCATGACATTGAATGGATGTATATCCGCTCGGTGACTGGCGGCCAGATGAAAACGGTGCGTCCCGAAAAGGATGCCCATGCACTTTTTGCCATGGCTGAAGATGACGCTTACATGTTTTGTACGAATGATCCTTGCATTCTCTGTGCCTTTGGCTGTAAGATTGGCTTTCAATTTTATGCCTATTCGCGTAGCGAGGGGCTTTTGATGGATGCTGTTCAGATTGTTTATTCAAAGCAAAATCCACATAACAATCCACTATGAAAGGAAGTATATAAATATGGCTTACAAACTGCCTGAATTCACTCGTGAAGAAGTTCTCGAAATGGACCACAAGTACAATGTACACTCTTGGTCTGCTCAGAAAAAATTAACCAAAATCATTCCAGTAAACAAATCCGAAGGGATCTATTTCTGGGATTACAATGGCAAGAAGTACTATGACATGAGCTCCCAGCTCGTTAACATGAACCTTGGCCATCACAACCAGCAAATCATCGACGCCATCAAAGAACAGGCTGAAACCCTTTGCTTCATCGCTCCTGGTCAGTCCGTTGGCATCCGTGCTGCTCTGGCTAAGAAGATTGTTGAAAAGGCGCCAGAAGGCATGAGCCGCGTATTCTTCACCAACGGCGGTGCAGACGCTAACGAAAACGCCATCAAGATGGCACGTATCGCTAGCGGCAAGCCAAAAGTTCTCTCCATGTATCGTTCTTACCACGGTGCTACCATCACCGCTGGTAACGTATCCGGTGACGGTCGCCGTTTCTCCGCTGAAATCGGTGGTCAGGCGCCTGGCGTTATCCACTTCTTCGGGCCTTTCACCTATCGTGAAGAAATCGACTTCGCTGATGAAGCTGCTGAAACTGCATACTACCTCAAGATGCTCGAAAAGCAAATCATCGCTGAAGGTCATGATAAGATCGCTGCCATCATCCTCGAAACCATCGTTGGTGCTAACGGCGTCATCATGTACCCAGAAGGTTATCTCAAGGGCGTTCGCGCACTCTGCGACAAGTATGACATCTTCATGATCTGCGACGAAGTTATGGCTGGTTTCGGCCGTTCCGGTAAGTGGTTCGCTATCCAGAACTGGGGCGTATCTCCTGACCTGATTTCCTTCGCTAAGGGCGTTAACTCCGGTTATGTACAGCTCGGTGGCGTTGTCATGAACGAAAAGGTTGCTAGCCACTTCGACGAAAACGTCCTCGGCTGCGGCCTGACCTATCAGGGTCATCCACTGGCTTGCGCAGCTGGTTACGCTTCCATGGAATACTTCGAAGAACACGACATCCTTGGCAACGTTGAAAAGGTTGGTAAGGTTCTCGGCGAAATCCTCGAAGAAATGAAGGCAAAACACGCTTGCGTTGGTGACGTTCGTTACATCGGTCTCTTCTCCGCTCTTGACCTCGTTAAGAACAAAGAAACCAAGGAGCCAATCGACGAATACGGCCTTGGCAACCCTAACCAGGCTTCCGTTATCGCTAAGCTGAAAGAAAACGGCTTCTACACCTACGGCCGTGACAACGTTGTTCAAGTTTGCCCTCCACTCATCATCACCGAAGAAGAATTGCGCGAAGCAATGAAGATTCTTGATGAAGTTCTGACCTGGGCTGACGAACAGTTCTGCAAATAATTTTCGCTAAACATAGGCAGGCTCGAGCAATGCGCTCGAGCCTGTTTTTTTTATGGGTTTGAGGGGGTCTTGAGGATTTTGACGATCTCGCCGATGTATAGCTCGTGAAAATCGCGATCCGGATAGTTAAAATCGATGAATCCGATTCTCAACGCCATGGAGGAATGGGGCACGGCGTATAAGAATCAAGCAGAATAAACGTGCACAAAACCTGCTTAAGCGAATTCATATAATAAGGGGTTGGTTGACAGTTTTTGTGACGAATGTATAAATTCAAAAAAGCGCCCGTCAAACCAATTACTCCTCTTATTATAAAAAAATAAGTGCAGTTGGAAGAGTTAATTACTCTCTTTCAACTACACTTCTATGGTACTAAATAGCGACTGTGTGGTGGACAGTCGCTATTTTTGTGCACGTTTGCCATTATGGACGTTTAAGAATGCGGCGCAGACGCGTGGTGAGGGTCTGCGGCTCGGGATCGGTCATGGCGGTGCTCATGAGGCAGGCAGCGCTGGCACCTGTTGGGAGTAAGAAGGGCAGGGTCTGCGCATTGATGCCGCCGATGGCGCGCACGGGAATCGTGCAGGCGCCAGCGATTTCTTCAAGGGCAGCCAGGCCCCGTGGTGGGAGGCCCGGCTTGCACTGGGAGACAAAAATGTGGCCGTAGGTGACGTGGCTTGCGCCGTGCTTTTGCGCATCGAGCGCCTCGGAAAGCGCGTGCACCGAGACGCCGACGCTAGCAAAGCCCTCGGGAAGTGGCGCGGCCATGCACTCGGCAAAGGACAGCTGCAAATGGCGAATGCCCAGCCGTCGCGCCAAATCCGGCGAGCCGCGCAGAATCAGCGGCACGTCATAGCGCGCGGCAATGGGCACCAGCGGTGCCGCAAAATCGTAGAGGGCGTCGTCGCTGAGATCCTTTTCGCGGATGACGAGCCCGTCGGGGCGACCCGCCAACAGCTCGGCCAGATAACGATGCGGATCGCCAGCGATTTTCGCCCGCTGGGTGACGTAGATGAGCTGCATCAGTCGACGTGGATAAAATCGGAGTAGACCGGCTGCAGGCCGTGGGCGAGGAGGGCCGCATGTACCTGGCTCACACTGCGTGGGTCGTTGATGTCAAACTGGGCATCGGTTTCCGCCTCGTTGGCCTGGGCCTCAGTGTGGCCGCCAACGTCGGTGTGCACGCCCGCAGAAATCTTCGTCGCGCAAATGCCCACAGCAGCATCGCGGAAGCCCTCGCGCTCGCGGGTGGAGATGGTCATCGACAGCTGCGGATGGTAGATGCGCTGAGCGCACATGATCTGCAAGAGCTGGGTTTCATGCACCGCGTCGCTGAGCTGCTCCTTGACGTTGGTCTCGTCCTCGTTGACGAAGGGACGGATGCGTGGCACAGAAATCGCCAGGTCGGCCTCGGGGAATTTCTGCTGGGTCAGCTCAATGTGCAGGCCTGTGGCAAAGGCGTCCTTGCGGAAATTGTCAGAAAGGCCCAGCAGCGCGCCAAAGCCTGCGCCACGGAAGCCGCCCATGAGGGCGCGCTCCTGGGCGTAGAAGCGGTAGGGCAGGCTGCGCTTGTTGCCGCGCAGATGGACCTCGGCGTATTTGGCCGGGTCGTAAGTTTCCTGAAAGACGGTGACAAAATCGGCGCCGCATTCGTGGAGGTATTTGTAATCGGCGACGTTGGCCGGATAAATCTCGATGCCGACGGTGGTGAAGCGCTCGGCGGCGAGCTTGATCGCCTCGCCAATCCACTGCACATTGCTCATGCGCTCGGATTCGCCCGTGAGAATGAGAATGTCCTCGAGCCCCGTGGCGGCAATGGTATCGAGCTCGCGAATGAGCTCATCGTGGGAGAGGGCGCCGCGCTTGATGTGGTTGGAGCAGTTGAAGCCGCAGTAGACGCAGCCGTTGTCGCAATAATTGGCGATGTACAGCGGCGTGAAAAGGCAGACGCTGTTGCCAAAACGGGCGCGGGTGATGGCTTGCGCCTTGGCGGCAATCTCCTCGAGGTAGGGCTCAGCCGCTGGCGATAGCAGCGCCTTGAAATCCTCGAGGCTGCAATCATCGCTCGCCAGAGCGCGCTCGACATCAGCGGCGGTGTAGGCATCGGGGTCGTAGGCGCGGGATTCGGCAAGCACGGTATTGAGGGTGGATGGATCCAGCTGATCCATGCCATCGCGATAGGTCATAACGTCCCAAGTTTCTGCAATCATGATTAATCCTCCAAAAATCCTGTGAGTGGGCTGGATGCGCTGGCTTTGTCGGTGAGGACGCGGCCAGGCTTTGAGAGATAGGCGAGGCGGCCGCCTTCGATGGCCAGGCGGAAGGCGCGGGCCATTTGGCGCACGTCGCCGGCGGTGGCGATGGCCGTGTTGCACATGATGGCATCGGCGCCCATTTCCATGGCTTCGGCGGCCTGGCTAGGCTTGCCGATGCCGGCATCAACGATGATCGGCAAATCGATGGCGTCGATGAGGGCGGCGATTTCCTGCTTGTGGACGAGACCGCGGTTGGTGCCGATTGGCGCCGCCAGGGGCATCACTGCAGCGGCACCGGCGTCAACAAGGGCGCGCGCCGTGTCGAGATCCGGGAACATGTAGGGCAACACGACAAAGCCGCGCTCGGCGAGCATCTCGGTGGCGCGGACGGTTTCGGCGTTGTCGGGCAAGAGCCAGCGCGAATCGTTGATGACCTCGACCTTGACCCAGTTGCCGCAGCCCATGGCGCGGGAGAGCTCGGCGATGCGCACGGCCTCCTCGGCGTTGCGGGCGCCGGAGGTGTTTGGCAAGAGGGTGACGCCCTCGGGAATGTAGGAGAGGATGTCCTCGGCGCCGCCGGGATTGGCGCGGCGCAGGGCGAGGGTGATGATTTCGCCGCCGCCTTCTTCGATGACGGCGCGGATCAGATCCATGGAAAATTTTCCGGAGCCGAGAATGAGGCGGGAGTGGAATTCCTTGCCGCCGAGTTTTAAGATGTCATTCATTGTGTAACTTCCTTTCATTTATGAGCAAATCACGGGGTCGTTTCCCCGAGAAGCAGTCGCATGATCATCGTTGCCTGAGCCGAGGCGCAGAGGCCGACGCGCGGCGCCATGAGGCCGATGCCTTCCTCGCCTTCGCTTGAGCCGTCGCCTGCCAGATAAAAGCCCGGCAGCGCTTCCTTGACGCCGATGGCATTGCCCGAGCCGTAGCCCGCCATGCCGCTTGCGCCAACCATCGTCGGCCGGGGATCGAGGGCGAGGAGCTCCGCCGTGAGCATGGCCTTGGCGTCGGGCCGATCCAGCGCCTCGCAGACGATGGGCCAGTCGGCGAGGGTCGCAGCGATATTGTCCGGTGCAAGGCGCAGGGTGTGCGTGGTGACGCGCGTCAGCGGCGCGCATTCGGCGAGAATTTCCGCCATCGCCGCCGTCTTGGTCATGCCGAGGTGGCGCAGCTGATACTGCTGGCGGGCGAGGTTCGTTGGCTCGACGGCGTCAAAATCCACGAGCAATAATTCGCCGACGCCAAGCCGCCCCAGCTCGATGGCCACCAGCGACCCCAGCCCGCCGAGGCCGCAGACAGCGACGCGCCCGGCTTGGAGCTGCTCCATAATCGCGCGCCCGTAGCGGGCGTCGTAAATGGCGCGCCAGGTGCGCGCGTCGGGCGCAGATGTGGCATCGAGGAAGATCGCCTCGTCGCCGTCACGGGTGGGCGTCTGCCAAGGCCTGGCGTGGCCGCCGACAATCAGCGCGTTGGCGTCGCTGCCAATGGCGTCGCGCAGGCTGGCGTAATCGCCTGCCGCCACCGTGCGCGCCTCGCCGTTGAGTTGAATCTTCACGTCAACCGCCTCCCACAAACTGCACAATTTCCAGATGGTCGTCGTCTGCCAGCTGCACGTCGGCAAACCTTCCGGCGGTGATGATCTCGCCGTTGCGCTCGACGACGACGCGCGCGCTGTTGTAATCGGCGTCCTGCAAAAAATCCGCCAGCGATGTCGGCGCCGCCAGCGCGAGATTTTTTCCGTTCACTCGCATGGGTTGTCCTCCTTTTGGGCATCAAAAAAGACACAACAAAGGAACACCCTTTTGGTGGTGCTCCCCGTTGTGTCTGTTGTTCACGTTGGTTTGAGAATAGCACAGGGAAAAAATTTTTGCAAGGGGATTTTTGCGAGAAAATATATGACCAATAGAGTCATTTTACTTTTCATCGAGGAATGATCGGTGTATAATGTGAGCAGATAGAGAATTTTTTACACAAAGGAGGCCATTCTCATGAATGTGTATCAAGATATGACAGCTCTCATCGGCCACACGCCAGTGGTCGCCCTCAATAAATTGGCCGTCGCCGAAGGCGTCGACGCCCAGCTTTTCGCCAAGCTCGAAGCCTACAACCCAACCGGCAGCATGAAGGACCGCGTCGCCCTGGCGATGATTCGCCAGGCAGAAAAGGACGGCAAGCTCGCTCCTGGCGGCACCATCATCGAGCCAACCAGCGGCAACACCGGCATCGGTCTGGCCGCCGTCGGCGCCGTCCTCGGCTACAAGGTCGTCATCGTCATGCCCGACTCCATGTCCATCGAGCGCCGCAAGCTCATGCAGATCTACGGCGCTGAGCTCGTGCTCACCCCTGGCAAAGAAGGCATGAGCGGCGCCATCCGTCGCGCGAACGAACTCGTCGACACCATGGACAACGCCATCGTCGCTGGGCAGTTCGTCAACCCTGCCAACCCAGCCATTCACTACGCCACCACCGGCCCTGAGCTCTGGGAGCAGCTCGACGGCCAAGTCGACGCCCTCGTCGCAGGTGTTGGCACCGGCGGCAGCCTCACCGGCGTCGGCAAATTCCTCAAAGAGAAAAATCCAAACGCCACCGTCGTTGCCGTCGAACCGGCTGCATCCGCCGTTCTCAGCGGACAGCCATCCGGCCCGCACGCCATCCAGGGCATCGGCGCAGGCTTTGTGCCGGACGTCCTCGATCAGCAAATCTATGACGAGGTCATCCCTGTCGAAAACGACGCCGCCCTCGCCATGGTCGGCACCCTCGCCCGCAGCGAAGGGCTCTTTATGGGCATTTCCTCGGGCGCGGCCGTCGTCGCCGCCCTGCGCTGGGCCGCCCGCGACGAAAACAAAGGTAAGCGCGTCGCCATCCTCCTGCCAGACACCGGCATGCGCTACCTCTCCAATGAACAAATCTTTGAAAGCAAATAATTTCTCACGCAGCGTCGGGCGAGCGCCCGGCGCTTTTTTGCGCTCAGCGAAAAATTCTCGGGGGCTAAAAAGTTTTCGCTGCTGACGACGAGCGAAAAATTCCCGACGGCTGAAAAATTTTCGCCGCTCGTCACGAGCGAAAAATTTCTGGCGCGCGACAGGTTGTGGGTGTTTGTCATATCGACAAATTCTCGCTGATGTTGTATACTAGATAAAATAGCCAAATTGTTCAGACAAAATCAGAGGAGGGACTTGAAGATG
>JAUNGU010000068.1 GCA_030524315.1 Peptococcaceae bacterium | reverse complement strand
GAGCGACGCGATTTTGCGTGGTGTTTTCATTGGATGTCCCCCTTTGTTTCAGACGCGAGCTTACTGGGCCGTCTTGCTGGTGATGGTGACGGTCTTGGTGTTTTTGTCCCAGCTGATGTCTGCAAATGGGCCGACGAGGGCGCGGACCGGGAGCATGAGGCGGTTGCCCATGATCTGGATCTGCGTGTTCATCTGCACTTCTTGGTGCTTGCTCTGGTCCATAATGCCATTTGCACCGTAATCGACGGTGTAGAATGGCGCCTCGTTATCATGGCCTTGGTAGAAGGCAAAGTAGTAATTGTTGTGATTCGAGGAATTGCTGTCCGGATCCGGCTGAATGCTCACAGCATACCATGGCTTGTCCTTGACCACATTGACAATGTAATCCCCCGGCATGGCCGCCACCAGTGGGCGCGATGGTGCAAAGGTGGTGCCGTTAATGACGACTGGCTGCTGGTCTGGGAAGGTGATTTGTCGCCCGTCCCAGATGATGCGCGCGGTGTTGTCGGCGGCTTCTGCCGGTTGCCCGCCAAGCCCCACAGCCGCCACTGCCAGCAGCGCCACCATGGCAAATTTTGCAAATAAATTTTTCATAACCTTTCATCTCCTTATAAAACACAATACAATACGACAGGTGATTGAATGATTTTATATCACCTCCAATAAACCATTGTTTTTCTTCTCCTACCCAGCCTCTCACGCCACGCCACAGATAGCGTGAGGGCTGCATGCATATGGGATATCGGACAAATTCCTTGTCCTTATGGTTAAAATATCAGAAAATTTATCCGCATTCAATAGACTTGTAAAATATTAATAATTAATTAATGAATAATTCATTTTCTTCAGAAACAATTAATCTTTTAGCCCCTTGACAGCGCGCAAAAAACCAGCCCCCGTTGTACGTGCATCTCGTACAGCGGGGGCTGGTTGCGTTCACGTGGCTCAGTCGTTGGTGACGTGGGCGTTGTGGTAGTCTTCAGTTTTACGGATGGCTTGGTCGACGTCGTCGCGGCTGATTGGGTATGGCAGGTACTGCATGCAGCGGTCGGCCATGGTGCCGTCGAGGAGTTTTTCGTAATCGGGGGTGCCGATTTGGATGTCGATTTCGGCGAGGCTGGTTGGCAGGCCGAGGGCGCGGTTGAGCTTGAACTGGCGTTCAAAATCGTCCATGCGGTTTTCGAGCATGACCTGTGGCAGGCAGGCGTAGGCGACGATTTCGCCGTGGAGATGGTTCTGCTCGCAGGCTTCGATTGGCGTGCTGCCGTAGAAAATCGAATGTGGGATGGCGCCGTTGTATTTTTCGGTTTCGATGAGGGTGCTGATGATGCCGCCGGTGATGATGATGTTGAGAACGATTTGCTTGAGGGCTTCGCTGACGCGCTGGTTTTTACAATCCTCATAGGCCTGGACGGCGTATTTTGCCAGCGGCTCGCCGCAGTGCTTGGCAAGGTCGACGCCGATCATGTTGGAATGGTCGAGCTCGTCGTTCATGGATGAAAATGGTGGCTCGTATTCCTTGCTGAAGGCATCGCCGATGCCCGCCCAGATATATTCGAGGGGCGCCTTGGCAATGATGTCGAGATTGATGAAGCAGTGCTTGGCCGGTTCCTTGCGATAGTGGAAGCCTGCCAGGCTGCGGTCTGGCTTGTGCATGACGCAGACGAGGGTGACGGCTGCACAGTTGGAGGCAATCGTCGGGAAGGTAAAGAGGGGCTTGTTCATGTGGTCGCTGGCGGTTTTGCAGGTGTCGGTGGCGCGGCCGCCGCCAACGGCGAAGATCATGTCGGCAGATTGCACGACAGGATTTTCCTCGAGGGCTTGGGCAGCTTCGTAGGTGACGTCGTCGCCGTATTTGATAAAATCGATGATCTCGATGTCGCTGCCGGCGATGCCAGCGAGCAGATCGTCCTTGGCAGCAGCCATGGCGCGAGTGCCGCCGATGACGACGGCTTTGGTGCCGTATGGGCGGCAGATGTCTGGGACTTTTTTATAGACGTCCTTGCCGCCGATGCTATAACAAGGTAAAAAAACGGATTGGGTTTCCAATAATAACATCTCCTTTTCGCAGTGTGCGATTATCATCCTTCATTATAAAAGCATTTGCAGCGATGCGCAAGCGCCCACTAACCAAAAAAGCGCATTCGTCGGGAATGCGCTTGGGTTTTGCTTAGAGTCCGGCTTGCTCGATGCCGCTAAAGAGGTAGCCGAGGTGGTTGGTGTTGTTGAGGGTGACGAGGCGCCAGGTGCCGTCGTTGTATTCGAGGACGTTGACGCAGGTGTTGTCCTGCTTGATCTGCCAGAAATGGGACATGTCGAGCCCCATGAGGTCGCAGATGATGGCCTTGTTGACGGCGTCGTGGGCGGCGACGAGGATGGTCTCGCCCTCGTAGCGGCTCGCGTAATCGTCAAAGGCGGCACGGGCGCGGGCGCGCACGTCCTCGAGGCCTTCGCCGCCACCGGGCATATCGACGAGGTGGGGCTGGCTGTGCCAGAGGGCGAAGGTGTCGGGATACTGGGCCTGGATGTCGGCGGCAAGCTGGCCTTCCCAGCTGCCGTGGTTGATTTCCGAGAGGCGCGCGTCCTTTTCGACAGGGAGGTCGTGCAGCTCGGCGCAGAACTGGCAGGTCTGATAAGCGCGCTCAAGGGGGCTGGCGATGCAGCGGTCAATCGGCACATCCTTGAGTCCCTGCGCCAAGAGATGGCCCTGCTCCAAGCCACGAGGGCTGAGCGGCGTATCTTCCTGGCCCTGGTAGCGGCCCTCGACGTTCCAGGTGGTTTCGCCGTGGCGAACGAGTATGATTCTAGTCATGGGCGTCGTCCTTATTCTTCGCAGTGGATGAGCTTGACATCGAGGATGCCTTCGATGCCCGACAGCTGCAGGAGGATGTCGTTTGGAATATCGTCATCGACGGCGACGGCCATGATGTTGGTGCCGCTTTCGGTGGTGCGGCCAACCTGCATGCCGTTGATGTTGATGGCAGCCTTGCCGAGGATGGTGGCAATCTGACCGATCATGTTTGGCTGGTCGATGTGTGGCACGAGGAGCAGGTAGCCCTTAGGGTCAAAGTCGACGCTGTACTGATCGATCTGAACGATTTTTGGATCCTTGCCGTCAAAGAGGGTCCCGGCAATGAAGTGCTCGCCGCTGGAGGTTTTGATCTTGACGGTGATGGCGGTGCTGTAGTAGCCGGTTTTGTGGCTCTTGCTTTCCTTGACGTTGAGGTTGCGCTTCTTGGCCAGGCCAGGGGCGGTGTCATAGTTGACGCTGTCCGGGCGGCTTGGGCTGAGGAAACCCTTGAGGAAGGCGGTGGTCAGGTGCTGGGTCTCGGTTTCAGAGAGGGCGCCGGTGTATTCGATGTCGAGGTCTTCGACTGGGCCGTCGGCCAGGTAGATGGCGATGGTGCCCATGCGTTCCGCCAGGGAGAAATATGGCTCGATGACGGCGGCGACGCTCTTTGGAATTGGCGCCATGTTGACGGCGTTCATGACTGGCTTGCCGTTCAGTGCATCGATGACGCCGTAGGCAACGTCGACAGCGACGCCTTCCTGGGCTTCGATGGTGGAAGCGCCGAGGTGGGAGGTCTGGACGACATTGAACATGCCGAGGAATGGGTTGTTGTCCAAAGTCAGTGGTTCGTCCGGATAAACGTCGATGGCAGCCCCGGCGACCTTGCCAGCCTTGATGGCGTCGGCAATGGCGTGGACGTCAAAGCATTCGCCGCGGGCGCAGTTGACCAGGCGCACGCCGTCCTTCATCTTGGCGATGGCGGCAGCGTCGACCATGTTGCGGGTTTCCTTGGTCAGCGGCGTGTGCAGGGTGATGTAATCGGAGCGCGCCAACAGCGTGTCAAAATCCACGAGCTCCACGCCAACCTGGCGGGCGCGTTCTTCGGTGATGTATGGGTCGTAGCCGATGGTGGTCATTTCCATGGCCTGCATGCGCTTGGCGACGCGGCTGCCGATGCGGCCGACGCCGATGATGCCGAGGGTTTTGCCACTGAGCTGGATGCCCGTGAAGCTCTTGCGGTCCCACTTGCCCTCCTGGATGGATTGATGGGCCTGTGGAATGTGGCGGGTCATGGCCAGGGTCATGCCGATGGTGTGTTCAACGGCGGCAATGGTGTTGCCCTCCGGCGCATTGACGACGACAATGCCGCGCGCGGTGGCAGCCGGGATGTTGATGTTGTCGACGCCGACACCGGCACGGCCGATGACCTTGAGGTTCTTGGCGGCGGCGATGACTTCCTCGGTCACCTGGGTTTGGCTGCGGGTGACGAGGCCGTCGTAATTGCCGATGCATTCGAGGAGCTCGGCTGGTGGCATGTTGGTCTTGACATCCACGTCAAAATGCTCACGCAGAAGGGCGACCCCTTTTTCGCTAACGTCATCACTTACTAAAATTCTCATTGTATGTCCTCCATTCATTGATTTGCGATTGTATTATTGATGATTCTGTGCAAATTCCTTCATATAATCAGCCAGCGCCTGGCAGTGCGCCATTGGCACGGCGTTGTAGGCAGAGGCGCGGCAGCCGCCCACAGAGCGATGGCCGCCAATCCCCACAAAGCCGCGTGCCTTGCCCTCGGCGAGGAAAGCCTTTTCCAGCTCCGGCGTGCGCAGGTTGAAGGTGATGTTCATGCGGCTGCGAGCGTCCTTGTCGGCGTGGCCGATGTAAAAGCCCTCGCTCTCGTCGATGGCGTCATAGATGAGCTTGGCCTTGCGCGCATTGTTTTCGGCGACGGCATCGACGCCGCCCTGGTTTTTGATCCAATGCAGGGTTTTGTTGACCATGTAGATGGCAAAGACCGGCGGTGTGTTAAAGAGGGAATCCTTGTCGGCAAAGGTCTGGTACTTGAGCATGGTTGGCAGATTCTGTCGCGCCGTTTGCAAAAATGCGTCCTTGACAATCGCCAGCGTCACCCCGGCAGGGCCGAGATTTTTCTGGGCACCGGCGTAGATCAGGTCAAAATCTGCCACGTTGACGCGGCGCGAGAGAATGTCGCTGGACATGTCGCAGACCACCGGCACGTCAAAATGCGGGAAGGTCTGGTACTCGGTGCCGTAGATGGTGTTGTTGGCAGTCAGATGGACGTAGGACGTCTCGGGCCGAATCGTGAAGCTTTCCGGAATATAGCTGTGGTTGCGATCAGCACTGGATGCAGCCTCGTAGGCCTCGCCAAAGAAGGCGGCCTCCTTCATGGCCTTGCCTGCCCAGACGCCGGTGTTGACATAGGCGGCATATTTTTTGCTGAAGAAATTCGCTGCCACCATGAGAAACTGGGTGCTGCCGCCGCCCTGACAAAAGAGCACATGGTAGTCGTCGGGAATTCCCATGAGCTCGCGCAAGAGCGCCTTGGTCTCCTGATGCAGGGCGTCGTATTCCTTGCTGCGGTGGCTGATTTCGATGACGCTCATGCCCGTGTCTGCAAAGTTGAGAAATTCTGCCTGGGCCTCCTTGAGCACCGCCTCTGGCATGGCGGAAGGCCCGGCGTTAAAATTATAGGCTCTTTTCATATGAAAGAATCTCGCTCCTCTCGAAAAATCGCAGCTGGGTTTTGCGCAAATAAAAAAGCCCACCCCATCCATGGGGCGAGCTTGATCTCGCGGTACCACCCAACTTGTGCTAGTAGCCAACTCTCGTGCGCTGTATCGGGCACACCCGTCGAATTCGTCATTCGCCGCTCCGGAGTGGACACCCATGCGCCGCCACAGTCTCGCACCAGCCGACTGCTCTCTGGGGACATAAGCATGGATTAGCTCTTTCAATGCGTTGGGAGGATGCTCCAAGGGAGTCATCCAATTGTTCAATTGATTATCTTCATTATAGCATGGAATCCCGACCCGTCAAGGGTGCAATAGCAACAATGAATTTTATTTTTATATGAACGACGCTCGCCTCAATTTTCCTCAGGAAATGACGCGTTCACGAAAAAGGCTGTAGGTTTCGTCGCTGATGCTGTGCTCCAATGTGCAGGCATCCTGGCTCGCAGAATCCTCGGGCACGCCGAGGGACACCAGGTATTTGCAGATGGTTTTGTAATTGTTCCAGAGCTTTTTGGCCTCTTCCTCGCCGGATTCGGTGAGCGTAATTTCCCGCTCAAACACCTTCACATAGCCCAAATCCTTGAGCACGCGGATGGCGCGGGTGACGCTAGGCTTGCTGACGCCGAGCTCTTCGGCAATCTCCACATGGCGCGCGATGCCTTTTTCCTTCTGTATTTGATAAATTGCTTTTAGATAATGGTCGATGGACGCAGTTTTTTCAGCCATTATGATCCCCTCCACTCTTGTATCATTGTCCGCTTGATGGCGGCAGATTATTCTCTAGCCAATCAGTGGGCGCTGCTGGCTTTCTTGTGTTCGTGTTTCATCTCCTCGGGCAAACGCTGCCAGCCCAGGAGCATCTTGAGCAGGAGCTGTTCGAGCTGGGCCTGCTCGGCCTCGCTCAATGGCGCCAAGAGCTCCTTGGACAAGGCCAGCTGCTCCTCGCGCACGCATTCGGCCTCGCGCCGTCCCTTCTCCGTCAGGGCGACGTTGACATTGCGCGCATTTTCCTTGGAGCGGGCGCGGGTGATGTCGCCGTTGGCTTCGATTTTTGCCAAGAGCTCGCTCAGCGACGCCGAGCGAATATCCGTATGCGCCAGAAGCTCCCGCTGGGTCATGTCTCCGTGGGCTAGGAGAATGAGCAGGATGCGGTTTTTGCCTTGGTGACGATTGCTGCGGTGCAAAAACAGATGGCTGCATTTGTACAGCAGCTGAAAGAGCCGATTCTCGCGATACTCTTGCTTGAGCTTGCGGAAGGTGTGGTAGCTTTGGGCGTTGGCATCATTGCCATCCGCTGACAGCGCAATATTTTCCCGGTCACGATTCATCGGTCGCACCTCCTCTCTCATTTCTTATATTCCATTATACCATCCTAATTTTTTATCGCAAGGTACCTTGCGTAAATTGTCCTATGCTAACCTATTTGTATCATTAATTCATTGGTCACGCACTGTTAGCCATGGTATACTGGATGCAAGAAACCCATCGCCCACAACCAAGGAGGTTCCCATGATCAGACCAGCCACCTCTGGCGACCTGGACGCCGTCGCCGCGACCTACCGCGCCCACTGTCGCTACGAAAAGACCCACACCGCCTACACGATTTTTCAGGAGGATGTCTACCCGACCCGCGCCGACGCCGAAAAAGCCCTCGCCGCCGGTGGCCTCTACGTCTACGAGGACGACGGCCAGATCCTGGCCAGCGCCAGCACCAACCACGTCCAGCCGCCGGAATACGCCCACGTCCCCTGGCAGATTGACGCCACAGACGACGAGGTCCTCGTGCTGCACCTGCTCCTCGTCGCCCCGGACGCCCACGGTCGCGGCATCGGCACGGCGCTGCTCGACGATCTCGAGACGCGCGCTCACGAACAGGGGCTCAAGGCCCTGCGCCTAGACACGGGCGGGCAGAACCTTCCCGCCGCCAGCCTCTACCAAAAGCGCGGCTTTCACCTCGCCGCCAAGGGCGCCATGGACGTCGGCGGCAAAATTGCCCACGCCGACCACCTCTTTTTCGAAAAGCTTCTATAAAATAAGAACCGCCTGCATGCGCCATCGCCTTCAAGGGACGACCGCGTGCAGGCGGTATTTTATGCGTTTTCTTGGGCCTTGGCCAGGGTCTTGCGGCTCGCAAAGCCGATCGCCAAGGACAGCGGCACCGTGAGTAGCAGCACCGGATAGAACATGCCAATGTCCGAATGGCCGTAGAGCAGGCCGCCGATGACCGGTCCCAAGGCCATGCCCAGGTCCGTGCCAATGAAAAAGGTGCTATTGGCCAGCGCATCCTTGCCCGGCCCGCCGAGGAGAATCGCCGTCGACTGGCAGACAGAGAACATAATGCCGTAGCCCCCAGCCATGAAGATCGCACCGATGACCATCGTCACATAGCCATTCAGGAGGCTCATTGCCACCAGGGACACCGTCGCGCTCGCCGCGCAAACAAAGAGAAAGGTGCGGAAGGGCAGCCGGTCAAAATAATCCTTGAGTCCGAGGCGCAGCACCAAAATCATCACCGCATAAATTGGGAAAAACAGGCTCGCCGACACGCTCAGATGCTTGGCGCTGACGTAGGTGACGAGGAAGGATTGGGTCGCAAAGTAGGGCATCGAAAAGAGCAGGATGATCAGCATAATCGGCACCACATTGCCATCGACCAGGGCAAAATGGCGCGGCTGGGACGCTTTCTGCGCCACAGGCTCGCCCTTGTCGCTGATGAGCTGGATGAGCAGCCCGTTGAGCAGGGAAAAGCCGATGGCCAGCGCAAAGGCGGCGTGGTATCCGATGCGCTCATAAAGCTGGATGCCAACCGCCGGCATAATCGCCATGCTCAGGGCGTTGACCATGCCATAGAGCCCCATGCCAAAGCCCACCTTGCCGCGCGGCAAAAGCTCCGCCAGCCACGTCGCCATGCAAATCGACAGGCTCGCATAGCCGACGCCGTGGCAGATGCGCGCCGCAAGCAGCACCACATTGTTGCTCGCCAAGGCGTAGCTAATGCAGGCGATGATCGTCAGCGCCGCACCCAGCGACGACATCTTGTATTTGCTCTTGCGGTCGGCGAGATTGCCCAGCACCGGGCGACAGATCATCGCCGTCACATTCATGAGCCCGCCGATGATCCCCATGATCGCGCCGCTGCCGCCGAGGCTTTCGGCAAAGCCGGGAATCAGCGGTGTCGTCATCATCGGACACGCCATATAGAAAAATGTCGCCACGAGAATCAGCACAATATCCTGCTTGTTGTTTCGTCGTTTCATTCCCTTCATCCTCCTTCTGTCATGATCGTTGCCCTCATCATACCCAGACAGGTCCGCTTTTGCAATGGCATCTTTGCATTTGCGCAAATTTCTTCAACGAATTTGGTCGCGCCATTGAATTTACCCGATGCCTTTGCTATAATCAGAGCCGAACAACATCACATTTAGCAGAGTAGGAGCTTGCGCGTTTATCCCTGGGGATATGTAGTGTTCGCTGGACGGGGAGTTGTCAGCGAAACGAACGGCCACCGCCGACGGTGCAGGCTCCGCATCCCGTTGCTACATAAACCCTGACGACCGTCTCCTTTTGTGTAGCCCCGATGCTGCAAGAAGGAGGATTTTTTATGTCTACGACTCCACGAAAAATCGCCATTTTGGGCGTGCTGCTCGCTTGCCATTTGATTGCGGGCCGCTTTCTCACGATTTCCTTTCCCACTGTGAAAATCGGCTTCACCTTTGTGCCGCTGGTGCTGGTGGCGCTCCTCTACGGGCCAATCTGGTGCGCCGTTATCGCCGCCATCGGCGATTTTCTCACGGCGATGATCGTCGGCTACGGCTATTTTCCGCCGATGACCCTCTCTGCCATTCTCACCGGGCTCATTTTTGGCGTGCTGCTCTACAAAAAGCCCATCAGCACCGGCCGCATCCTCGTCTGTGTGCTCCTCGATTGCATCCTCGTGAGCCTGTTTTTGCAATGCTACTGGCTCTCCCTCATCACCGGCAAGGCCTATCTCGTGCTCCTGCCCGGACGCATCCTGCAAAACCTCGTCATGATCCCCGTCGAGCTCCTCGTCATCCGCGCCGTCTGCTACCGCATCGCCAACGTCGTCGCAGACAGCGCCCCCATCCGCGGCTACCATTACGCCGAGAAATAAACGCAAAAAAATCCTGCCCTCGCAAAGGCAGGATTTTTTATTGCGCATCTTCATTCTCCGGCGCGAGCAGCGCCGCCATGTCAAAGCCTGCCAGCACCTGGCTGGCAGCCGCCTCCGGCGAGCAGCCCTCCTCGTCAATGAGCCGCGACATTTCGCGCACAATCTCATCATAGCCGCTGAGGGCGGCAAAGGCGCCAAACTGCGCCGCACGGTGGGCGCGATCCATCGGCTGATGGCGACGCGACACCGGCCGCACCGCGTCCAATATATCCGCATAAGGATGCGGCGATCCATCACGCACCATCCCCCGCCCTCCTTTCACTTGAGACGGTTGTCATTTCGCAAGCACATCATAGGACTGGCGATTTTGTTCCAGCAAGCGCTTGGAGACAGCGGCCACGTCCTCATCGGCGGCAAGCTGTGCTTGCTCAGCAGCAGAAAATTCCATCACGAGATAGCGCGGCACGTTATTTTTGAGGATGACAACGCTCCCGCTCTCGTCAACCAATCGCGCGACCTTGGAAAAATTCTGATTGGCTTCTGTAATGGATACCAGATTATTGGTATTAATGTTCATAACAACCACTCCTTTGTTGTCGTTACTTTTAGTATAACGGATAATAGGATAAATTCAACCTATTTTCTACGCTTGCTCACACAAAAGCCGCAGACGTCATTGTCTGCGGCTTCTTGCGTTGCTTTGAAATTAGTTGC
>JAUNGU010000067.1 GCA_030524315.1 Peptococcaceae bacterium | reverse complement strand
TCTGGTAAATCGACCAAGCAAAAGATTTTGACGGGTGTATTGAAAGGCCATCGTGGAGCTGTCAATCTATTTGGCCAGGAAATACGCGCGGTTCATCCTCAGCGCTTTTATCAACAAATCGGCGTTTTATTTGAATTCCCCTACTTGTACACCAATCTCAGTGCATTGGATAATCTGAACTATTTTGCGTCGTTTTATCCAAAGGCGCAATGTCGAGACGCGGAAGAATTATTGGACACCCTAGCGTTTAAGAAGGATTTTTTGAAAAAGCCGGTGTCTTCTTACTCGAAGGGGATGCGTCAGCGTGTCAGTATGGCGCGGGCGCTTATCAATAATCCGAGACTGCTGTTTCTGGACGAACCGACCAGCGGTCTCGATCCTGCAGGCGCTGTTCTTTTTCGTAGCATCATAGAAAATGAGCGCACAAAAGGGACCACGATTTTTCTTACGACACACAATATGCTGGATGCCGACCTACTCTGTGATAGGGTTGCGTTCATCGCTGATGGAAAACTTGTGGCCCTCGACACGCCGAAAAATCTGAAGGAGAAAAACAGTCAATCGGGCATTATGATCGACTATTGGTATCAGGGGAAACGGCAAGAACGAATGCTGGAAGCGTCAGTGATAGAGGCAGGGCTTCCCTTTGCATATGAAAAGCTCATCAGTATCCATTCACAGGAGCCGACCCTGGAGGACGTGTTCATTCAATACACAGGAAGGGGGCTGGCTTCATGTGGAGAGGATGCGTCCATTTGCTGAGAAAAGATTTTAAGCTGATGCTATCCAGCAAATTTTTTCTATTGGCCATTATCTCGTTGGTTTTGTATTCATGCTATATCAATTTTGTGTATGTGCATTTAGATCAAGAGATGATCCCCGTCTATCTCTATGATCCACAACGTCAAGTCGCTGTTGACTCAGAATATATGACGCGACTAGACAGCAGAGTGGCTTTAGAAACAGCTTGTGCAGATTCCTATGCTGTTGGCTTTGATTTTTCTGGTGCTGAATCAGAACTTTACATGCGTGCTTCTGGACTTGATACGACTGACCACTACCGCATGATCTGGGGAGAGGCTGTCTTGTCTGGGCAGATGGACGGGCAAACGAACATCATTGGCAGCAACAATAAAGAGATGAAGAACCGTAGGGAGATCACTGCGGAATTTTTGTTTTTTGAATTGACGGCCGTTGGCTTTTTGGGACTGGCATCCATGCTTTTTAAGGAGAAGCAAATGGGGGTAATGCGGGTACATGGCATCCTTCCCATTCCACGCGGACTGTTTATATTTTCTAAGCTGATGCTTTTATTGCTGTCAGACCTCGTATTCACGATATTGCTGACGCTGATCAATTTGGGTGTTCCGACAGCGCTTGATGTATTACCGGGGGTCCTTTTACAAGCAAGTCTGTTATCGATGATGATGACCTTGATCGGCTTTCTTTGCGCCATCTGGCTGCAGGATTTCAAAGGCTTTTCCCTGTTTTATCTCGTTCTTGCGGTTTTTGTCACTACGCCTGTTTTTCTCGCTGGACAGACTGGAATTTCCTGGGATTGGATGGTTTATCATCCGATGCATTACGTATTTACGGCGATGAAGGCTGCATTTTTTTCCGCGACGCCAGAAGGTGTGCCGTATTATTTGTGTTGCCTGGGTACCATTCTTCTGTTAGCGCTGCTTTCCTATCGTGCGTTGAATCGCGAGCTGACAAGGGAGGGGTAGAGAATGACCGGACTAAAGTATCAGCTAAAAAATAGTCGTCGGGATAAAATGTGTATGCTGGCGTTTATTCTCCCGGTGCTTGTTGGCATTGCCATCCATTTGCTTTCGGGCGTAAGCTTTCAGGCCATGGAAGAAACAGCCTTCGGCATCATAGAAAACAACATGTCAGACGATGCAGTAAAATGGTTGCGAAGCAACGGCGCTGTGAGCGAATTCGATACACGAGCGGCTCTTGAGGCGGCCGTCAATGATCCGTCCACGCAAATGATTGGCGTATTGCCAGCCGGAGAGGGCATACAGACCATAATTTCCGGGGATGAATTAGAAGTGAATCAAGTGATTGCAGAGACGCTTCCAGAGCTTTATAACAATCGGAACGCTGCACTGACCTTTTCGAGCACCATCCTTTCGCCAACAACGGATAACGAGGGCTTGAAATCTCTGTTGATTGCGATGACGCTCGTTACAGCAATGTTTATGGGCTGTACCTTTAATGCTATGAATATCATCGGCGAAAAGGAGGAGGGGATTGGGCTCGTCAATCAGATACTGCCTGTGTCGATGGTTGCTTTTGTCAGTCAGAAAATCCTTTTGGGGTTTCTCGGCGGCACTGCTTCAAGCCTCATGACTGCCATGATTTGCATGAAAATAGCGCGCGAACAGCTTGCGCCATTTCTTTTGATTGTTCTCCTCTCGGCATATATTTCTGCCCTCGCGGGACTCTTCATTGGCCATTATGCGAATGAGCTGATGGTTGGAATTGGCTACATAAAAATTGTCATGGTCATCTTCCTAGCACCACCGATTTTCTTCTATTTGACAGTTCCGCATGATAGCTTCATTTTTAGACTGTCGTATCTTCTGCCGTCAAGCGCAACTTTTTATGGCATGATGGATGTGTTAAACGGACGGCGCGTTGATATGATTTTGACGATGGGTATTCTGCTTATTCATGCAGTGTTCTGGAGCCTTGCCTATGGGTGCATCCGAAAGATCCGTCAGACAGATGTATAATGATGATGCGTGCAATTTTCGCGAAAGCGCAAAAAAATCCTCGAACCGCTGCAATAGAGCGATTCGAGGATGCACGTTTATTCCACGTCTGGGGCTGTGTAGGTTTTGAAGGTCATCATATTGAGTGGGATTTCCTTCAGATGGGCGACGAGGTCTGGACGACCCCAGAAATCTTCGCTGTCGCCAAGGTTGTCGGCATTGCCCAACAGGAGCACGACAGGCACCTGTCCGCCAAAGCCCTTGATGTAAGCCTGGATATATTTTGCGCGTTCCAGCGGTTCCTTGTCGACGAAGGATTTGTCGACAACGGCCACGCCGATGACACGCGCGTCGGTTTTTACCAATGCACCATTAAATTTCATTGCCTTGCTGCACCTCCTCAAAGTCTGTGTTATATTATACCATGGAATCGCCGCCCTGTGCGGAAAAATATTCAAATCAGAAATATAACAGAAAGCGTGGAGGGATTGTCGTGGAAAATAATTGGAGTGGGCTGTCGATTGCCGAGATCAGGAAGAAGTTAGCTGCCATGGACGCAGAGGCGCAGCGCGCCGCGTGCGAGACGCTCAAGGGGGATGCACGCAAGGGCGTAGTGGCGCTGGCCGAAAAAACCTTGCGCGCCCAGCTGCGTCAGGAAAAAGAAGAGGCGCGGCTCAAACAGCTCTGGTATTTTGAAAACATGGCCTATGAAAAGGGCTACCAGGCGGTGGTGGGCACCGATGAGGTCGGCCGCGGACCGCTGGCGGGGCCGGTGGTGGCAGCAGCGGTGGTGCTCGTGCCAGGAACGCTGTTCTATGGCATCAACGACTCCAAAAAGCTCAGCGAAAAGCGCCGCGAGGCCCTCGCCGCAGAGATTCGCGACAAAGCCCTGGCCGTCGCCATCGCAGAGGTCTCGCCAGCGGATATAGACCGCTTGAACATCCTCCACGCCGCCGAAAAAGCCATGGCCGACGCCATCGGCCAATTGCCAGGGGCCGATTACGTCCTCGTCGATGGACAAAATCAGCTGCATATTGATCTGCCCTGTCAAAACATCATCGGCGGCGACAGCCTGAGCATCTCGATTGCAGCGGCTTCGATTGTCGCCAAGGTTTACCGCGATCATTTCATGGTGGAATTGGACAAACACTATCCCGGCTATGGTTTCGCCAAAAACAAGGGCTATGGCACTGCCGACCATTACGCAGCGCTCGCGACCCTCGGACCATCGCCTATCCATCGCCGCTCTTTCAGACTCAAATAGACAAAAAATGCTGAACAGGAAAATCCCGTTCAGCATTTTTTATTTGCCCCGATATCGCAGTCGCGCTGCTTATTTCAGAAATTCGAAGTATGGTTCATCGAACTTGGTCATCGCGTTGACAACCAATTCAACGATGCCTGCATACTGGAAGTTGTAGTTTTTGGTCAGACCCCAATGCTTCAACATATCGCGGAAGGTCCCTTTGCAGTTGGAGCAAGGGGCGCAGATATATTTGACGAGGTCGGTGTTGTAGATGTCTTCCGGACCGAAGGCGTCAAGGATTTGCTTGAGCTTCATACGGGAAGAAACGTTGTCGCGGAAATCGGAGAAGTTCAGCGAGTTCATGATGGCGAACCCGGAACCACCGCCGCAGCAATAGTTTTCAACGCCGTGAGGATACATTTCCTTGAAGCGGCCTTCTGGCAGAATGGCGTTCAGAATGTCACGCTGTGGCTGAACGATACCCATTTGACGCACGTAGTTGCATGGGTCGTGCAGAGTCACAGGGAAGTCATTACGCATTGGGTCGAGATCGTAGGTCCCGCTGAGCACCAAGTCACGCAACAGTGGCAGGAAGCTTTCTACTGGCACACGGCCGGTAGATGGGGTGTATCTGTCGGCGATGACGGCAGCCGCCTTGTGGGCGTGGCCGCATTCACCGATGACGATACGGTTGACGCCGAGCTTCTTGGCGGCTTCCATTTGACGAACAGCCACTTCCTTGGCAAACATATCGTCATACCAAATGCCGTAGTTGACGTTGTCGTAGCCGCAGAGATCAGAGCTCAGGGTCCAATCCAGGCCCGCTTCATCAAAGAGAACGGTGAAGGCGGTTGGGTTTTCTGGCCAAGCCATGAATTCGCCGGCGTTGTGAATCAAGAGAATGTCGGCACCGTGCTTATCGATTGGGGTCTTGTAGTCGTTACCAGGATAAAGATCGTTGAGGTCTTCGTCGATAAATTCTACAGTGTCCACAAAGGCAGCCTTGGTGATACCGGTCGAAGAACCGGTCTTCATTTGCAGCTTCGAGCCCTTTTCGCAAAGTGGCTTTGGTGCAATGCCGAGCTCCTGGCTAAAGAGCTTACGGATTTCTCTTGCGAGGGTCCCGTTGTCCAAGCCGAGAGGGCAGGCCTGTGCACAGCGGCGGCAGAGGTTGCAGCGATAAGAATCTTCTGCCAGACGCATGACGGTTTCCCAGTTCAGATCAACGTCTGCCCCGGTGAACCAAGCCTTGAGCTTGCCTTCCTTGTTGATGTACTTTTTGATCAGACGACGCAGTACTTCGATGCGGTAGGTTGGACGATAGAGCTCGTTTCTGTCGGAAGCAACGAAGATGTGGCAGGCATCTGCGCAGGTGTTGCACTTTGCGCAGTATTCGACGGTGAGGTCTAATACCTGGATCATCCCTTTGTTGGCTTCGTCGTTGACGAGCTTTTCCAGACCCTTGAGGAACTTGTTGCAAAGTTCTTCTTCTTCCTCAGGGGTTTTTGGTCTTGGAGTGTTGTCAAGAGCCACAACACCATCCAAATCCATGTAGTAATTTTCACGCCAATCAGGCTTTACTTCTTTGAATTCTGGCCACGAAGCTGGATCTTCGAAAGGTGCAGGCAATGGCATCAGATGCTTGTTATCCAATACCTGAGATAATTGTTCACCTCGAACAGCGATATCTCGTGGGCGAATGAGTCTTCCATCGATCAAGATTACTCCTCCTTTAGAAAACTTGTAATGAAATCTTTTATTATTTGTCCATTGCTGGCGCAGACCACTTCATGTCTTCAGAAGGTTTAATATCTGCTTCGGCAATAACGGTTTCTTCAACCTTACTGCCAGGAACGTTTGGTGCGTTGTCCCAGATAACCTTGTGGAAGGTGTAGTATTTGCCAACGTAATGGCTCATCTTGCAAACCGGAATGTAGATCAGCAGACCACAGAAGATCAGGACGTTGATCTTGGTTGGCTTGTTCAGGCCCTTAAGAGATTTGAGGCGGAACATGCTGCCAAGAATCTTGGAGACATAACCGTAGCTGAATTTGTTTGAAGCGAATGCGACTAAACCAGAGAAGGCGCCTGCAAACAAAAAGCCCAGGTTAAAGAATTCCTGTGGAGTGGTGTAGCTTCTGAATTCACGGTCAGTAAGACGTTTTACAAATAAACCAGCAGTACCGGCGCAGATGAGCAAACCAGATGCCAATCCGAGCAGGGTGACTGCCAATGCTACCAAGCCAGCGAGAATGCCGGAGAATGGCAACAGAACACCTGCCGTTGCAACAACCAACATGGCGATGCAAACATAGATACCAAGATGGAGGGAATAGGAGATCCACCAGAATTTTCTTTGCTTTACAAAGAGCTTTTTGATGAATAACATTTCCTTCAGCATATCCACGATTTCGCCCACATGATTCTTTTTACGTGGTTTTTCGAACCATTTTTGGTCTTCGTAGTAAGACCCACCGTACTCAGCGCGTTCTTTTTCTTCACCAGGAATTGGATAAAGATCTTGGCGGCCGTGCATCGGTTTCTTTGCGTAGTCAATAAATTTACGGACTGTAGCGGCAAAGAAGAAAATGATGGCAAACCAGCATAAAAGGGTTAACAACATAACTATCTTACCTCCTTATATATACAATGTTGAGTTTACGAAAATCATCTCCATAGTCGCATCTGAAGACGGCATTCGTCGTTCATTGTACTCATTATAACTATATCAGATTGTGGTAAGATTTTGAACTTTTTTCGACAATTGACGATAAGAAATTAATAGAAATTTTTTTATATCACGCGACGACGATTTTTATCTGCTGAAAAATTCCGCGTGGTCAGAAAAAAACTGGCGAAAAATCCTGAGCGCTCAGAAATTATCTGGCAAAAATTTTTCGCTGAGAAGCTGCGGGCGAAAACTGTTCACCGGGAAGCCGCCAGCAAAAACTTTTCGCTGGGAAGTCGCCAGCGAAAAAAATTCAGCCGCAAAAAATTTCGATTTATGAAATCACGACTGTAAATAGGAAATTCGGCGAAAAATCTCGGCTGTTTATTGACCTTTGTTGGCGCGGCCGCTATTATTAAATATATAAACGACACATTTTGTGAGGAGGAAGATTATGAGCGAATTAAATGTAGTAGTCATTGGCGGCGTCTCCTGCGGACCAAAATCCGCTGCGCGCTTAAAGCGTCTGATGCCAAAGGCCAATGTCACCTTGATTGAACGTGGACAGGATATTTCCTATGGCGGCTGCGGTCTGCCATATTATATTGGGGCAACGGTCAAAGAATTGAACGATTTGATGACCACCTCCTGGGATGCAGTCCGTACCCCAGAATTTATGAAGGCCACCAAGGATATTGATACCTTGCTTGGCTGGGAAGCCACCAAGATCGACCGCGAGAAAAAAGTGGTTGCCGTCAAGGATGTGAAGACTGGCGAAGAAAAGGAACTGCCTTATGACAAGGTCGTCATCGCCACCGGCTCCAGCAACTTCAAGCCACCGATTAAAAACATCGACGCCACTGGCGTTTTCGGCGTCAAGACCCCATCCGATGGTGTGGCCATCCAGAACTATCTCAAGGGTGGCGTCGGCTCTGCCGTTGTCATCGGCGCCGGCCTCATCGGCATGGAAACCGCCGAAGCTTTCGCCAACTGGGGCATTGACGTGACCGTCATCGAAATGATGGATCAGGTCTTCCCTAAGATGATCGACAAGGACATGGCAGCCGTTGTCCAGGATTACCTGGAAAAGGAAGACATGAACTTCATGCTCTCCACTGCTGTCAAGGAAATCAAGGTCGACGCTGACGGCAAGGTTTGCGGCGTCATCACCGACAAGGGCGAGCTCGATTGCGAAATCGTTCTCGTGGCTGCCGGTGTGCGCCCAGAAATCAGCCTGGCTCAGGAAGCAGGCCTGGAAACCGATCGCACCATTGTGGTCAACGAATACATGCAGACCTCTGATCCAGACATTTACGCTGGCGGCGACTGTGTCTCTGTGACCAACCGCATTTCCGGCGAAAAGATTTTTGCGCCAATGGGCTCGACCTCTAACAAGCACGGCCGCATCATCGGCACCAACATCGCCCAGGGTAACAGTCAGAAATTCCCTGGCGTCCTCGGCACCTCGATTTGCAAAATGTTTGACTGGTCCATCGGCAAGGTGGGCTTGACCGAAGCCGACGCTGTGCGCCTGGGCTTTGATGTGGCCACCTGCGTTGTGCCTGGTCCGGACATCACCCACTTCATGCCTGGCAAAAAGCTGATCATGGTCAAAACCGTTGCCGACAAGAAGACCGCCCGCGTCCTCGGCGTGCAAATCGTCGGCCCCGGCAATGTGGACAAGCGCATCGACACCATGGCCGGTGCCTTCTCTGCCAACCCACAGCTCACCGCCTATGACATGGCCAACATGGATCTGGCCTATGCGCCACCATTCTCCTCGGCGGTTGACAACCTCTTGACCAACGCCAACGTCATGCAAAACGAGCTCGAAGGCCGCGCCCATTCCTACGGTTTCTTTGAAGCCCTGGAAAAATTCAAGGACGAAAACGTTGAATTCGTCGACCTGCGTTGCTGCGACGAAGTCAAGGCCATGCCGTTTGAATTGCCACGTCTGCACCACATTCCTATCGAAGAATTGCGTGCCCGTGCTGGCGAACTGCCAAAGGATAAGGAAATCGTTGTTTTCTGCATCCTTTCGACCCGTGGCTACGAAGCCCAGCTGATTCTCGAAAACGCTGGCTTTGAAAACGTCCACTTCATCAAGGGCGGCATCATGTTCTGGCCATTCAAAAAATATATGTAAGCGCTAGATTTCGCGTTAAATTTGCCCCTGGTGATGCATCGCCAGGGGCTTTTGTATTGCTTGACGTGGGAAAATCGCCTATAATCAGAGTTAATTTGAAAAATACGCATCGAAAAACAGGGAGGGCGTTATGTACGATCATCTTTTAATTCGCTATGGCGAGCTGGCCTTGAAGGGGAAAAACCAGAAGCAGTTTTTGAAAACCCTGGTGAGAAATATTAAGCATCAAATCAAACTCGACACAGGCGTCAGCGCCGAGGTCAGCGACATTCGCGGCCGCGTGATTTTGCCGCTAGAGGGCCGGGCGCCGGAATTTTTCTATCCGAGCCTGGACCGCGTCTTTGGCATCGCCTCTTATAGCCCGGTGGTTTCCACTGCGCTCTCAGAAGAGAGCATTCTCGAGACGGCAGTGGCAGAGATGGCGCCCTTTGCCGATGCGCCAATGACCTTCCGCGTGACGGTCAAGCGCGCCAACAAGCGCTTTCCGATTCGCTCGATGGAGATGCAGCTTGCCGTGGCAGAAAAAATCCTCGCCACCTATCCAAGCCTCACCGGCAACCTCACCGACTACGATTTGGAGCTCAACGTCGATATTCGCTTTGACCAGGCGTACATCTACGTCAGCAAGCGTCCGGGGCTGGGCGGGCTGCCACTCGGGACCGGCGGCCGTGCGGTGGCGCTCCTTTCTGGTGGCATTGACAGCCCTGTGGCCATGTGGTCGATTATGAAGCGCGGCGTCGTCGTCGAGGCGATCCATTTTCATTCCTACCCATACACCTCTCAGCAGGCTGAGGAAAAGGTTCTGACCCTGGCCGAAAAGGTGGCCAAATACGGCGGCCACGTCATTGTCCACCTCGTGCCGTTCACCCACATCCAGGAAGCCATCGGCATGAATTGCTTCGAAAATCTGCGCATCACCCTCATGCGCCGCATCATGCTGCGTATCGCAGAGCAAATTGCCTGCGGCCGCAATGCCAAGGCGATTGTCACCGGCGACGACCTGGGCCAGGTCGCAAGCCAGACCATCGAGAGCATCTACACCATCAACAACGTGACGACGATGCCGATTTTGCGCCCGCTGATTGCCTTTGACAAGCTCGACATCATGGCCATCGCCAAGAAAATCGACACCTACGAGACGTCGATCCTGCCATATGAGGATTGCTGCACCGTCTTTGTGCCAAGGGAACCGAAGACCAAGCCAAAGGTCGAGGAGTGCGAACACAACGAAGCCCTGATTCCGGATTTGGCAGGGCTTATCAGCGACGCCATCGCCAAGACGGAAACCGTCGTCTGTTACGGCGATGGACGCGAGCGCGTGCGCAAGCCGATTGAACTTTCCCAAGGAGATGACAAATAATGGGCAAGAATCTATACGAAACCCCTCGCAACAAAAGCAAGTGGCACACCCAAAACGAGGGCAAAGAAAAAAGCTTTGGCGGTGGCGCCCAAAATAAAAAATCTCATCTAGAAGATCTGAAAAAGCGCTACCAAGAAAAGAAAAAATAAAAAAATGGTGCTGCACAGCTTTTGCTTGCTGTGCAGCACCATTTTTATTTGCGCGAAAAGTTTTAGAGATAATTGAGAAAGGCGCGCAGCGCCGTTTCCAAAAGCAGGGCAACGATGTAATAAATGCCAAAGAATTTGTTGGTCTTGGAGCAGAACATCATGCCGCGCATCATCTTGCGTGGTGGCAGATTGACGCGCTTGTAGACGTTGAT
>JAUNGU010000066.1 GCA_030524315.1 Peptococcaceae bacterium | reverse complement strand
GGCTGCTGGCTCATTTTAGCGCGCGCGTGGGTCATCTTCAACGCCTCCCTTTCTAATTGCAAAATATTTTTGCTTATTATGAATATTGTACACGATTAAGAGGGATTTGTCTATACTTTTGTCAACGATGAAGATTCGTGTGTCGAATATGCAATTCGCGCTGAGTGCCGCGTGCTTGCTAAAAAACTTGCGCTGAACGGCGAGGTGTCTCCGCCGCACAAAAAATCGCGACGCCGATGGACGTCGCGAGGGGTTGTGGAATTATAGCGGCTCGTTGGAGGCGGCCTTGTCGAATTCGTCGGTGATGGCGACGCTTGGCGCTGGCGTCAGGAGGCTGACGATGATGATGGTCGCCAGACCCAAGAGGAAGGCCGGCAGGAGCTCGTAAACCTCGAAGACGCCGCCCATTGGCGCGATGAGGTATTTCCAAACGAAGACGGCGACGCCGCCGACGACGGTGCCTGCCACGGCGCCCTGGAAGGTGGTGCGCTTCCAATAGAGGGCGCAGATGACCAGCGGCCCGAAGCTCGCGCCAAAGCCCGCCCAGGCAAAGGAGACAATGCCAAAGATGGAGCTGTCCGGATTGCGGGCGATGTAGATGCCGATGAGGGAGATGACGATGACCGTCAAGCGCGCAAGGACCATGCGCTGACGCTCACGCAGCTGCACGCCAAACTTGTCCTGCAAAATATCCTGGCAGACGCTGGAGCTTGCCGCCAAGAGCTGAGAGCAGGTCGTCGACATGGTGCTGGCGAGGATGCCCGAGATGATGATGCCGGTCATGATCGTCGCCAGAGGGCCAAAGCCCGAGAGATAGTTGCCGATCTGGATGATGACCGTCTCGGTACCTGCACCTACGAGGTCGGGGATGATGCCCTGGTCGGAGAGCGCCAGCCCTGCCACACCGATGAGGACGGCGAAGGCCATGGCGATGATGACCCAGATCGACGCCACGCGGCGCGAGAGGGCGAGCTTATTTTCATCTTCGATGGCCATGAAGCGCAGAAGAATATGGGGCATGCCAAAATAACCCAGCCCCCAGGAGAGGGTCGTGATAATCGCCAACACCCCAAACGGCGTGCTCGAATGGCTATCTGGCACATAGCTCTGGACCATCGAAAGATAGCCCGGCAGCTGGCCGACGTGGTCCATGACCGCGCCCCAGCCGCCCGCGCTCATAATCGCAAAGACGACGACAAAGAGAATTGCAATCGACATGATAATGCTCTGTACAAAGTCGGTAAGCGACGCCGCCAAAAAACCGCCGCTGGCCGTGTAGGCAATGAGGACGACGGCGAAAATCAGCATCGTCGCCGTGTAATTGGCGCCAAAGAGGGTCACAAAGAGCTTGCCGCAGGCGGCAAAGCCCGACGCTGTGTAGGGCACAAAGAAAATAATAATGATGATGGCGGCAATGAAGCCGAGAATATTGCGGTGGTCGTGAAAACGGTTGGACAAAAATTGTGGGAAGGTGAAGGAATCGGTGAGATAGGTGTAGCGGCGCAGGCGCTTGGCCGTGAACAGCCAGTTGAAATACGTCCCCAGCACGAGCCCGATGACCGTCCAACCCACATGAGCAAAGCCCGAGAGATACGCCAGCCCCGGCAGCCCCATGAGGAGATAGCTGGACATGTCCGACGCCTCGGCGCTCATGGCCGTGACCAGCGGGCCCATTTTGCGGCCGCCGAGGAAAAATTCTGAGGTGTTGTCGTTGCGCTTGGCGCAATAAAATCCGATCCAGAGCATCCCCGCGAGATACACAAAGATCGTGATCATAATGAGTATCACTTCTGCATTCATTACATACGCTCCTTTTTTGGCAAGAATCTGCCGTTGTTCGCTGACTGTTTGCTGCATGTAGACAGTCGCACACAATCAGCGTACAGTAGAACTATTTTATCACAAAAAGCCGCCAATAAAAACGGTAAATATCGAAAAAATCATAGACACAAAAAATCTGTGCCAGCTCTTGGCACAGATTTGTATTGACACAGTTACTCATCGTCCTCATCCTCGGCCGGTGGCAGCGGACGCACGCAAATTTCCATGACACGGCGATGGTCCACCTTGGTGACGCGGACCTCGAGGCCCTCGGCGGTGAAATGATCACCGACCTTTGGAATGCGGTCGATTTGCTCGAGCACCCAGCCGGAAACGGTGGACGCTTCGCACTCGCCCTTGATCTGGAAGAGGTCATACATGTCGTCGAGATCAGCGGCGCAGTCGATGACGTAGGCGCCATCGGCCTGCTTGTGGAATTCCTCGACAACTTCGTCGTGCTCATCCCAAATTTCGCCGACGAGCTCCTCGATGATGTCCTCCATGGTCACGATCCCTTCGGTGCCACCGTATTCGTCGACGACGACAGCCATGTGCACCTTGTTATGCTGGAGGGTGCGCAGGAGCTTGAAAATCTTGGTGTTCGGCGTGGTGTAAATGACCGGCGATTTCACCTGCGCGAGCAGGGTTTCGCCACGGGTGCGGGCGCGATAAAAATCCTTCTGATGGACGACACCGATGATATTGTCGATGGTGTCGTGATAAATTGGCAGCCGCGAATAGCCCGTCTCTGCAAAGAGGGCCGCCACCTCTTCCATGGTGGCATTTTCGTCCACCGCTGCCAAATCGACGCGCGGCGTGAGAATATCGTCGACGTCGAGGTCGTTGAACTCGATGGAGGCGCGAATGAGCTCGCCCTCGTGCTGATCGAGGCCACCTTCGCTTTCGGCTTGGTTGACAATGCCGACAAGCTCTTCTTCGGTGATGCCCGCATCCTCAGAGGTGTGGAAAACCTTGGAGAGGAGCTTTTTCCAGAGGCTGAAGAAGAAATTCAGCGGCGTGAGAATTTTGATAATCAGGCCGAGGCTCGGCGTGGCCATCATCGCCCATTTTTCCGGGTATTCCTTGGCCAGGCTCTTTGGCGAAATTTCGCCAAAAATCAGCACCACGAGGGTGATGACGATGGTCGAAATCGTTGGCCCATATTCGAGAAAAATCTTCGTAAACAAGACGGTGGCAATGGTCGACGCGCTGATATTGACAATGTTGTTGCCAATCAGAATCGACGACAAAAGCTTATCGTAATTCGCTGCCAGCGCCAGGGTGCGCGCCGCACGGCGATCGCCATTTTCCGCCCAGGTTTTCATGCGGATGCTGTTGATCGAGGTGAAGGCGGTCTCCGTCGCTGAGAAATAGGCGGAACACGAAATACAAATGACTAGGGCAACTATCATCCCTATACTGCTACTGTCCATTAGGAAATCATCAACTCTGCTTTCTTTTTAAATTTGATTATTAATATCAATCTTAGCACACGGATTAAATGAATGCAAATGGAAATTCCGCGAAAACTCCTCGTTTTCGCGCATCAAAAAGGCATCCCCGCGTGGAGATGCCTGGTGGTCAAAAATTGCTGCCGTCTGTGGCGAAGCAGAGCTCGCACAGCCGCCGCCCCGTCGCCGTGCGAAAAATGTTCTCGTAGGCGTGGCGGACGGCCGCTGACGGCAAATCATCCTCGTACATGTTGACGAGAAAATCTGCCTCGATGAGGATCTGGTAGTCGTCGCCGTCCACATTCTTGTAGGTGTGGTGGTGCGCCACCAAATAGCAGATGCGATCCACTGCCGCCGCATCGACGCCAGCTTCTGTGAGCAGCGCCCGCGCCGGTGCCGGGCCCTCCTGCTCCTGCAGCTTGCCGCTACAATCGCCAAATTTTTCCTCGGCAGGGTGAATGCCAATGTCGTGAACGAGCGCCGCTGCCTCGAGAATGAATTGGGTGCCCTCGTCCAGCCCCTCGCCGCGGCCAATGAGCTGGGCAAAGCGGTGGACCTTGAGAAAATGCTGGATGCGCTTGGCGTCGCCTCGGTCAAAGGCGATCATGCGCAGGCAGATGTCATCAATCAGCGTCGTCATCTTGTGATCGCTTCCTTTCTATAAAATCGCCGGTTATTGCCGGTAAAGCTTGGCGTAGATGCCATCCTTGGCCAAGAGCTCGTCGTGAGTGCCCGATTCGGAAATGCCGTCCTCGGTGAGGACGAGAATGCGCTCGGCATTTTTGATGGTCGAAAGGCGGTGGGCAATGACGAAGGTCGTGCGGTTTTGCGCGAGATCCTCCAGCGACTCCTGAACGACGCGCTCGCTCTCGTTGTCCAGCGCCGACGTCGCCTCGTCAAAAATGAGGATCGGCGGATTCTTGAGAAAGACGCGGGCGATGGACAGGCGCTGCTTCTGGCCGCCGGAAAGCTTGATGCCGCGCTGGCCGATGTCAGTGTTGTAGCCGTCAGGGAATTCCATGATAAAGTCGTGGGCGTTGGCGCGCTTGGCCGCGGCGATGACCTCTTCCTCTGTGGCGTCGGGACGGCCGTAAAGAATGTTTTCAAAAATCGTTCCGGCAAAGAGATAGACGTCCTGCTGCACGATGCCAATGTTGTCACGCAGGCTCTTTAAGGTGACGTGGCGAATGTCCTTGCCATCGACGGTGATGCGACCGCTGGAGACGTCGTAGAAGCGCGGAATCAGCGAGCAAAGGGTCGTCTTGCCCGCGCCGGATGAGCCGACCAGCGCCACATAGGCACCGGCAGGGACGCTGAGGTTGATGTGCTGAAGGACCTCCTCCTGATTTTCCTGGTAATGGAAGGACACATTGTCAAAGGCGATGTCACCCTTGACATTTTCGAGCGGCTGGGCATCGGCGGCATCCTCAATGTCGGGATCAATGTGCATGATTTCCTGGAAGCGCTCAAAGCC
This sequence comes from Peptococcaceae bacterium, assembly GCA_030524315.1. Lineage (GTDB taxonomy): Bacteria > Bacillota > Peptococcia > Peptococcales > Peptococcaceae > UMGS1590. Next base: position 6,433 of record JAUNGU010000066.1, on the reverse strand, counting down.
CGTGTAGCCATTCTGGAAGCTCTCAGTAAAATTGACCAGCGTCGTGATTGGCTCGGTAAAGACGCTAATATATAGAAGGAAAGTCACCAAGTCGCTGACGTTGACCATCTGATTGGCGCTCATGACGCAGCCAGCGACAATGACCACCACCTGAATGAGCAGAATGAACATGCCGACGCCCGCCTGAAAGCTCCCCATATAATGGTAGCTGTTTTTCTTGGCGGCGAGGAAGTTGCCGTTGCCGGTGCGGAATTTTTCGCGCTCGATGCGCTCGTTGGCAAAGGATTTGACGACGCGAATCCCCGAGAGGCTGTCCTCGATGCGCTCGTTGATTTCGGAAATGCGCTGGCGATTCTGGCGAAAGGCGGCGCGCATTTTGCGATTGAGCAGATAGGCAAAGGCAAACATCACCGGCAGCACAATGAAGGCTGCCAGCGTGAGCAGCGGATTGATGTAGGCCAGAATCAAGAGGGCGCCGACAATTTTAAGAATCGACAGGATAATGTTTTCCGGCCCGTGGTGCAAGAGCTCGCAAATATCGAAAAGGTCATTGGTGATGCGGCTCATGAGCTGGCCGACCTTGGCGTCATCATAAAACGAGAACGAGAGCTTCTGCATGTGGTCGAAGAGCTCGGCGCGCATGGTGTATTCCATCTTCGCGCCCATGACGTGGCCGTAATTGCCGATGAAAAATCGGCTGTAGCAATCGATGGCCAAGAGCACCAAGAGCCCGATGGCAATGTAGAGGGTCTGGTGCAAAATTTCCGCCTTTGGCAGATAAACCAAAGTCGACGTCACATAGCGCACGACCAGCGGAATGATCAGCACCACGCAGGCCGACAGCGCCGCAAAAATCATATCGGCGATGAACATGCCCATGTGGGGTTTGTAGTAGCTCAGCATTTTTTTCATGGTTTCACTCAAGAAAATCCCCCCGAATCAAATAATTTTCATCATTATATTATGGCACGATCACCGCCAATCCACAAGCGCGAAAATGACCAGCCGTCAAATTGCATCGCTCGAAAGCCGCTGCGCCATGAGACGGCGCGTGCGCCAGAGGCTATAGCAGAAGGCCACGCCCTCGGCCAGCCAAAAGGCGTACCAGGCGCCGCCGATGCCCCAGAGGCGAATCCCCACCGCGAGCCCCGGCGCCAGGAGCACGAGCTGACGCAGGGCGCCGCTGATCATATTGATGGTGCCGTTGCCTAGGCCTGTGGCGAAATAGCCGCAGAGCATCGTCGTTGTCGCCAGCGGAAAGGTCAGGGAAATAATCCGCAACGCCGGCACGCCCAACGCCTGCATCTCAGAGGATGCCGCAAAGAGGGCCATGAGCCCGCCGGGGCAGAGCCAGAAAATCACCGTGGCGCAGACGGCAAAGACGAGCCCCGTGGGCATGAGCACGCGCCAGGTCTCGCGAATGCGCGCGTGGTTGCCGCTGCCAAAGTTAAAGCCGACAATCGGAATCGCCGCCTGGCCGAGGCCGTTCATCGGCATCATCAGAAAATTTTGCAGCCGGTAGTAGACGCCGAAAAAAGCCACCGCCGTCGTCGAAACCTCAAGCAAAATGCCGTTGACCACGAAGGTCATGACGCTCCCCAGTGCTTGCATGACAATCGTCGGCAGCCCGATGCGATAAATCGCCACCACGTCCGACCAGAGAAAACGGTAGCCACGCAGCCGCACGTGAATCGACGGATTTTTCCAGCGGTTGAAGCCCAGCGCACAGACCGCCCCCACCATCTGGCCGATGACTGTGGCAATGGCAGCGCCGCGAATCCCCATCGCCGGTGCACCCAGGTAGCCAAAAATGAGAATCGGATCGAGAATAATGTTGAGCACGGCGCCGACAATGAGGGACACCATCGAGAGAAAGGTATCGCCCACCGCCTGCAGAAGCCGCTGGCCGTAGGTTTGCAAGAATATCCCCCAGCAAAACACGAGATTCACCGAAAGATAGTCCTCGCAGAGTCCGACGAGCGATGGGTCGCTGGTGAGAAAGTGCGCAATTTGCGGGCTACAGAAGATCCCCGCCAGAGAAAAGATTGCCGCCGAGAGGCTCATGACGACAAGCCCCGTCGTCGCCACGCGGCAGGCGGCGGCGACCTCGCCCTGGCCCAGCGTCCGCGACAAGAGCGCGTTGAGCCCCACCGCCGTGCCCACGCCGATGGCGATCATCAGAAACTGCACGGCGTAGACGAGCGCCGTCGCCGCCAGCGCCTCCTCCGAAAGCCGCGCGACAAACATGCTATCGACAATGTTGTACAACGACTGCACGAGCAGCGACACCATCAGTGGCAACGACATGGTATACAACAATTTGCGTACTGGCATCACAGCCATTTTATTTTTTTGACTCAATAGAAATCACACCTTTTTTGCCAACAAAAAATGCGTGAAACCTGTGAGGATCGCAGTTCCTCAAGATTTCACGCATGATAGCCGGCGAAGTATTTTTTTCGAATGCATCATACCATCTCTATCGAAAAAATGTCAAGGAGAAATTTTCCTCCGCTTTGGCCGCCGTTTCCTGTATAATAGATTCAGACAAAATTTTAGGAGGTTCTCTACATGATCAACGTAAAATATGACATCGTCGGCTCCTTCCTGCGCCCACAGGAAATCAAAGACGCCCGCGAAGCCTTCAAAGAAGGCAAAATCAGCCGCGACGCCCTCACCGAGGTTGAAGACAAGGCCATTGCCGAGCTCGTCGACAAGGAAGTGGCCCACGGCCTCAAATTCGTCACCGACGGCGAATATCGTCGCAGATGGTGGCATCTGGATTGGCTCAAGGAATTTGACGGCTTCTCCACCATCTACAAGCGCAAGGAGCTCAACGGCCTCGTCCACGAAGTCGAATACGGCACCGTCACCGGCAAATTTTTCTACGACAAAAACAAAAATCACGCCGAAATGTACGCCTGGGATTATCTCCACGGCCTGGCGCAAAAATATGACGGCATCACCGCCAAAAAGTGCATCTCCGGCCCAAATATGATTCTCGTCGACCATTTTCTCCAGCTCGGCCAGGATGAAGTTCCTTACTACGGCCACGATCTCCAGGCCCTCATCAACGACATTGGCGTCGCCTATCAAGATGCGATCCGCGATTTTTACGACCACGGCTGCCGCTATCTGCAAATCGACGACACCTCCTGGACCTATCTCATTGACGAACGCTTCCTGGCAAAAATCGACAGCCTCGGCCACAGCCAGGTCGAAGTTCTCGGCTGGTTCAAGGAAGTGTCCACCAAGGCTTTGGAAAACAAGCCTAGCGACATGACCGTCGCCACCCATTTCTGCAAGGGCAATTTCAAGGGCAACCCCCTCTTTGCCGGTTTCTACGATGACGTGGCGCCAATCATCATGGAAATTCCTTACGACATGTATTTCGTCGAATACGACGACGCCCGCTCCGGCTCCTTTGACCCATGGGCCGGCATGAAAAACAACGACAAGGTCTTTGTCGCCGGTCTCATCTCCACGAAAAATCCTGTCCTCGAAGACCACGACGACCTCAAGAAGCGCTATGAGGAAGCCAAGGCCGTCGTCGGCGAGCAGATCGCCCTCTCGCCACAGTGCGGCTTTGCCTCGGTCGAGGAAGGCAACGCCATCACCGAAGATATTCAGTGGAAAAAAATCGACCTCCTCGTCAGCTGCCAGGATTTTCTCTAAGCCGATGATAAAAAAATGCCTACCGCTCGCCAGCGATAGGCATTTTTTATTTTCTCGGCAGCCAGTAGGTGTGCATGCCGTAGTTAAAGACGACGGCGTCCTTGGGCACCTGCTCGAGGACATTTTTGGCGTTGTAATAATCGCCCATGCCGCCGTAGATCATCGTCCACGAGAGAATCATCCAAAAAATCGACCACACCGCCGCCGGACGCTCGGCACTAAAGAGCCAGACGACAAAGGGCAGGATGCCGAGCACCGTCATTGGCGCCAGACTCATGACCACAAAGCGTAGCCGTGACATGGGCGCGTTGCAATAAACGAAGGCCGCCTGCCCCTGATAGAGCCAGATTTCCTTGTCGCTCTTCAATGGCAGGAGCAGGGCGTGAATGCCCTCGTGGACAAAAATCAGCACGATGTAGAGCAGCACAAAGACGACAATCCCCGCAAAAATCCAGCTTGTGCGCATTTCCGCCGCCCAGTTGAGCCCCTTTGAGAGGCGCACCAACGACAGCGCCATCATGAGCACGAGCATCGGCCAGAAATCCTTGAAGGACTCGCGCAGCACCGCCATCATATCATTGGCCTCGCGCAGCTGCACCGCCTCGGGCGGACAGTCGCCGCGCTCGAGCTGAGAAAAATCATCGATAAAGCCACAAAATCGCACCGCCATTTATGCACTCCCTACTTTCTTTGGCTAGTCAAATTTGGTATGATAAAGATTATTGTACCGGCTTTATTATATCTTTTCTGCGAAGGAGGAGCAACCATGCTGAAGGTTCTGCGGAACTTTGTCATCGGACTATTACTCGGCACGATTGTGTGCGCGCTGGTGCTCCCTTACGCCCTTTTTGAGAAAAATCCCGGCGATTATTACGCGCACATCATCAACGGCCACCTGCGGCAGAACCAAAATTACAAACAGCTGGCGCGATTTTTTGAAGACGACGGCAAGCATCTGCCGATTCTCACCTATCGCCATTTTGTCGACGAGGACGCCGAGGGCAATCCCTTGGGCGACGGCATCACCCTCTCGCAATTTGAAACGCAGATGCAGACCCTCTCCGACATTGGCTGCACCTTCATCACGCCCGCCACGCTCCTGGACGCCATCCAAAACGGCACTGACCTGCCCAAGCGCGCCGTCCTCATCACCTTTGACGATTGCAGCGAGGACATTTACACCAAGGCTTATCCAATTCTGCAAAAATACGAGATCAACGCCACCGTCAACCTCATCGGCTACTACACCGAGTATCGCGCCAATTACGACACGCCCCTCCTCAGCTGGAAGGAGGTCCGCGAAATGAAGGCCAGCGGCCTCATCGATTTCCAGAGCGAGACCTATTATTCCTACGTGCCTCAGTTTAGCGTCGACGGCACGACGATCCATCCCTTTGTCGACACCCAGCAGGACGAAAGCCAGGAGGATTACGTCGCCCGCGTCACCAAGGACCTGCTCATGAACAACATCAAGCTCCTGGCAGAAACGGGCGAGATGCCCATCGCCCTGGCCTATCCCCACGGCGAATACAACGACAGCACCACCGCCATCATGCAGAGCGTCGGCCTTTCGCTGGGCTTTGAGAGCGCCACAAATGTCTGCCTGGATCTCAGTGAAGCCGTCGATCCCTACCATCTGCCGCGCTTTGAGATGGACCAAAACTTTGAAAAAATGAAGGAATTTATCGTCTACATCACCTCGTACTAAGGAGAGCTTATGCAACCAAGATACATTGTGCTCACGATCATCGCCGCCATCGGCTGGGGATTTTCCGGCACCTGCGGCGAGCATTTATTCAAAACCTACAGCACCAACGGTGAGTGGCTGACCTCGGCGCGGCTGCTCTCGGCAGGGACGCTGCTCCTCATTATCACCGTCCTCAGCGGCCAGGGCAAGGCCCTCGTCGGCATCGTCAAAAGCAAGCGCGATTTGCCCCAGCTCCTGCTCTTTGCGATTTTTGGAATGATGGCCGTGCAATACACCTATCTGACCGCCATCGCCTACACCAACTCCGGCACCGCCACCGTGCTCCAATACAGCGGCCCCGCCTTTGTGCTCTTTTACGTCTGCCTCTCTGTGCGCAGGCTGCCCTCCTGGCGCGAGGGTGTGTCGCTCGTGGGCATCATCATCGGCGTCTTTCTCATTGCCACCCACGGCGACGTCACCAATCTTGTGATCTCGCGGCCGGGGCTTTTTTGGGGGATGCTCTCGGCGATTTTTCTCGCCGTCCACGATATTTTGCCCGTGGGCATCATCAAGCGCTGGGGGAGCCTGCCTGTCACCGCCTGGTCCATGTTTTTTGGCGGCATCATCCTCACCCTCCTGACGCGGCCCTTTGATTATTCGCCGGTGATCAACGTCGACACGGTCCTCACCTTTACGGGTCTCGTCGTCGTCGGCACTGTCTTTGCCTTCACGGCCTTTCTCACCGGCGTCAGCCACATCGGCCCCGTCAACGCCAGCATCATCTGCTGCATCGAGCCCATTGCCGCCAGCATCTTTTCCTTTCTCTGGGTCGGCACCCACTTCACCCTCTACGACATCAGCGGCATGATCATCATCCTCATCGCCGTCTTCATCCTCACCAACGCCCCAAATGCCGAACATTAAACAAGCACCTCGCATCGTTTGACAAAACGACGCGAGGTGCTTTTCTTTTGCTTGCGATCAGCCACCAATCATCAGCATCCTACTGCATGCAGATGTCGAGCATGTATGGCTGGATCTTTTCTTTGTAGGTGTCCACAGTCACATAGA
>JAUNGU010000065.1 GCA_030524315.1 Peptococcaceae bacterium | reverse complement strand
TGGCGTTTTCCTGACAGCTATGATCAATCGCCTGCGCCATGCGCTTATTCTCATCACGATTCAGGTTGAACGCTTTGACAACGCTCATGCCCTGAATGGTTTCTAACGCAGCAGCAACCAAGCCCTCCTGCGCCGCCTGACGCAAAGGCGCATTGCGGCGCGTCCGTTTCTCCATCAGAGCAGTCACCCACAGAAACAGGAGCATGGCACATGCTACCAGCAAACCGATTCGCCAATCAAACAGCAGAATGACAATCGCGAATACAGTCGCATTGATAAATCCGCCAAGGGTCGTCACCAATACCACGGGCGCTGTTGTTTCTACAGCGCTCAAGGTCGTCGTGGCAACAGCAGTAATATTGCCGAGGCTGTTTTGATTGAAATAGCCCATCGGAACGATCTTGAGCTTGTCGCCAATCTGTATCCGCTTTTCAGCCGCCATGAAGTAGCCTGCATGAACGCGCTGCAGCTGGGAGTAATATTGGGTGATGATTTTGCCGACAATGCTCGCAAGCATCAGTCCCACGGCCCAAGCAGCAGTATTTGTGCCCACATTTCCCTGCACCAGCGCGCCCAGCACCACAAATATCGCGTAGAGCTGGAGGGCATGGAAAATGGCGTTCAAGAGGCCCAGCCCGATGGATTTCTTGATATTTTCCTGCTCCGCACCTGCAAACAGCCAAATCTTTTTGAAAACGCTGATCATATTTTCTCACCATCCTTTGCGCCAATGTGAGCTTGCCACATTTCCTTATAAAGTGTCGAGGTTTTCAGCAATTCATCGTGGCTGCCCATCGCTGAAATAGCGCCGTCCTTCATCACAACAATGCGATCCGAATCTGTAATCGTCGAAAGCCGATGCGCAATGATAATCAGCGTCTTGCCCGCCACCAGCTTGCTCACTGCCTGCTGCACAACCGCCTCATTTTCGGGGTCGATGTACGCCGTCGCCTCATCGAGAATCACGATTGGCGAATCTTTTAGCATCGCACGAGCAATGGCAATCCGTTGCCGCTCCCCGCCGGAAAGATGCCCACCCGCACCGCCGACATGCGTGTCATACCCATGCTCAAGGCTGCGGATAAAGGCATCACAGCCTGCCGCTTTTGCCACCGCTTCAACCTCTGCATCTGATGCACACAGGCGACCCATACGGATATTCTCCCGGATGGTAGTGTCGAATAGATAATTGTCCTGTGACACATAGGCGATCTGCGCAGCGAGCTGATGCTGGGGAATGCGTCGCAGATCTTTTCCGTCAATTGTAATCGCACCGCTACCCACATCCCAAAATCCGGCAATCAGCTTTGCAATCGTAGACTTGCCCGAGCCCGACGGGCCTACGAGGGCAGTGACCGTTCCCGGTTCGATGGTGAGATTGATATGCCGGATGGCATTGTCGCCATCCGCCTTGTAGGAAAACGACACATCATTCAGCCGAATTTCCTGACTGTTCAAAGCAACCGGTTGGCTGGGACGGTCCAATTCCGGGCCATCCAGCAGAGCTGCAATCTCATCCACCACTGTGCCAACCATCCCCAGACTATCTGCAAAATTCGACGCCGCAATCAACGGCCCGACGATGCCGAGGGAGAGAATGATGATGGTGATCAAATTTGCCGCCGTGATACTTCCAGCTGCATAGAATAGCACACCGGCAGGAAGCACCGTCAGCAAAACGGCTGGGCAGATCACATTGTAAGCCGCCATCGCCCACTGGCAGCTTTTCATCCAGTTGTAAAAATACGCTGCATTGTCACGAACGGCGTCGGAATATTTCCCGTAGGAGGCGGCACTTTGGTTGAAGGCTTTGATGACTTCAATGCCATTGACATATTCGACAACAGCACTGTTCATGCGCTGATTGATTTTGACCGAGCCCTCATATTGCTGGGGATAGGTTTTCAAAATCGTCGCCATAAATGCCATGCCCACGGGGATCGTGATAAGGGAAATCAACGCCATGCGCCAATCCAGGACGAAAAGATAAATGACAATGAAAATCGGCACCAGCACATTCGCCGACATTTCCGGCAGCAAATGCGCCAGTGGTGTTTCTAGTCCCTCCACGCGATCAACGAGCGTATCCTTTAGCTGGCCGGATGGTGTGTCCAGGAATTGTCCCATTGGCATGCGGTAAAATTTATCCACCATTTGCTTGCGAAGATCTCGCAGCGCAAAAAACGTGGCTGTATGGGAAACGCTCGTCGAGAGAATGGCAAGGGTGGCTTTCGCCAAATATCCGACGCCCGCAACCATCCCCCAAAAGATGTAGAACGAAAAAATCCGCTCATCTCCAATCAGCCCAATCAACATTTGCGCAGCGGCATAATACGGGACCAGCCCCGCCGCGACGCCCAACACAGAAAGACAAACAGCAAGAATGTATTTGCCCCTGTACAGGCTGGCGAAGCGCCACAAATTTGCGGCAGTGCCCTGTCCATTTTTGTTCGCCATGTGATAACCTCCTTCAAAAAAATAATTAGATGAACCTAACAGCTTGGCAAAAAAATAACGGCCATCTTTTGATAACAGTGATTGCACACTTTGTTATCTTTCGGCTAAAAATTTTGGCCTTTGCAGGATCAAAGGCCATGTGCTTCACGCCAACCAGCCGTGAAAAATTTTGCGAGCGTGTGCGTGCATTGCAGCGCTTCTTCCTCGGTGTAGTCGTGCATCACCGTTTCGAAGATACAAGAGTAATACGAGTGATAGAGCATGTGCATTTCTTTGACGGTCAGTTTATGGAACGAGATATTTTTCTGCTCCATGACCGCGTAAAGCTTAAGGGAATCCTCCACCTCTTTCTCTACCATCCAATCGTTGAAATTCACATACCTGGTGCCGTCCGAACAGCAGAGGAGAAGCTTGAACGCATCAAAGTGCGCGAAAATGTAGCGAATAACTTCTGCCATGGTGTCAATCGACACCGTCCATAGCTGATCAATATTTTCTACGGAACCAAAATCAAAGCATTCCTCACCGGCAGCCTCATAGCGTTCCTTCAATCCTTTGATGACCGGGTCCACCAAGGCGGCAAACAGCGCCTCTTTGTCTTCGAAGTGTCGATAAAATGCCCCAGTGGTAATACCGGCGCCCTTGCAAAGGGCGCGCAAATTTGTGCGCTCATAACCGTTTTGCAGAAAAAGTTGCCGTCCGCTCTCCAGAATTTTTTCGTGGGTGATTTCATATGTACCGACTGCCACGATCTCACCGCCCTCTCAGTTTTTGATGACCCCTTGTGCTAACTTAGTTATCATTTTAATTCTCGTCCATTTTTTTGTCAACAGCTTTTTCCCAGCAAAAACTTTCCAGCGCGAAAAAAATCGCCGCCCATTTCTGAGCAGCGAAAAATTGTCACGTTATAGGATTTTTGACGCCACAGCGCGCGAGAATATCTTTCGTTAGCTGTGGAAATGGCACAATGTATGGCGCTGGCGTTTGCGCGGGCTGCAAGCTTTTTTCGACCCAGGCCATGTGGTACCAGCGGTCAAATTTGTAGCCGCTGTTTTCGAATTGTCCGACGAAGCGATAGCCCATGTGCAGGTGGAAATCGATGCTATTGCGGCTCACGTAGGGATCGTCTGCTGCCGTCGGCACGGCGATGCAGGCGCAGAGGTTGCAGAGGCCCTGGGCGCGCAAGAGGGCTTCAAGGGCGGTGTATAGCTTGCGGCCCAACCCCTGATGGCGGGCGTCTCGATCGAGATAGATCGTGGCCTCTGCCGACCAGTCGTAGGCAGCGCGCTGAATGAAAGGCGCCGCGTAGGCATAGCCGAGGATTGTCCCGTTCTCCTCGGCGACGAGGTAGGGATAATGCGCCATAATGCGCGTCATGCGCGCGGAAAATTCCGCCACACTCGGCACCTCGTATTCAAAGCTGATTGCTGTCTCCCTGACATAGGGCGCGTAGATTGTCAACAGCGCCTCGGCGTCTGCCAGCCGCGCCACACGAATGGTTGCCATCAAATCTCCTCCTCAAATGGTGCAATGTTCTCTTATTATACAACGCCCGCTCAAATTCAGCCAAGAAAAAAGCGTGCAGACTCGCTGCACGCAATATTGTTTAACCTTCTTCCATCGCCACCCGTGCCGCTGCTTCGGCGTGGAGCAACGCCGTGTCAAAGAGGGGCAATGTCGTCTTTTTCTGGCTGAGTAAAAGGCCAATCTCTGTGCAGCCGAGGATGATGCCCTCGGCGCCGCGCGCTGACAAGCCTTCTGCCATTGCCAGGAGCTTCTGGCGCGATGCGTCCTCGATTCGCCCCAGACAGAGCTCATGAAAGATGATCCCATCAACCACGGCTCGCGCGTCTGCATCGGGCACGAGCACGCGAATGCCCGATGCTTCGATGACGTCCTTGTAGAATTCGCCCTCCATTGTCACGCGCGTGCCCAGGAGTCCCACCGTGGAGATCCCCGCATCCTTGAGGGCCTGGGCCGTCACCTCGGCAATGTGCAGAATGGGAATGTGAATTTGCGCGCGCAGCGTGGGCACCACCTTGTGCATGGTGTTGGTGCAGATGACAATGAAATCCGCCCCCGCAGCCTCGAGGATCTGCGCCGCCTTTGTCACCATCTGGGCACACGTCGCCCAGTCATCTCGACTCTGGAATTTTTCGATGGCTGCGAAATCAAAGCTGTACATCAAGCACCGTGCCGAATGCAAGCCCCCGAGCGCCGCACTCACCCGCTCGTTGATGATTTGATAATAGGTGGCTGTGCTCTCCCAGCTCATGCCACCAATGAGACCGATGGTTTTCATGAAATGTCCTCCTCTCTCCTTCGCTGCTATTTAGCCGTTGCACGCTCTCGGCACGTATCCCAATTCCCCAAGGAGCGCCATATCTGTTTGGGTGGTGATGCCAGAGGTGGTGAGCATGTCACCGGAGATGGCGGCATTGGCACCGGCGGTGAAGCAGGCGCGGCCCTTGTCGGGCAGGAGCCCACGACCGCCTGCAAGACGAATCGCCGCCTGTGGCAAGATGAAGCGATAGACGGCGACGATGCGGCGCATGTCGTCATTTGTGAGGGGTGGCATTTTTTCCAGCGGCGTGCCAGGGATAGGATTGAGCATATTGATCGGCACGCTCTGAACGCCAAGCGCGCGCAACGCCAGGGCCATATCGATGCGATCCGCCACCGTTTCACCCAGCCCCATGATGCCGCCGCTGCACACAGATAGTCCCGCGGCTTGGGCGGCGCGAATGGCTGCGACCTTATCCTCAAAGCGATGGGTCGTGCAAATCTCCGGGAAAAAACGCGGCGACGCTTCCAGGTTATTGTGGACGCGGCTCGCACCCGCTTCCTTGAGCTTGCGAAATTGCGCTTCATTGAGAAGGCCAAAGGACACGCAGACGCGAATGTCCACCTGCGCCCTGATGGCACGAATCGCTTCGCACATCTCATCGATCTCGGCATCAGACAGGGCGCGCCCCGCCGTCACCAGCGAATAGCGCAAAATCCCCTGCGCGGCATTTGCTGCCGCCTGGCGCAGGATCTCATCCTTTGAAAGCAGCGGATAGCTTTTCGCCCCTGTCGCATAGTGGGCCGACTGGGCGCAGAATTTGCAGTTTTCCGAGCAATGTCCGCTCTTGGCATTGACAATGGTGCAAATGTCAAAATCATCTGCGCAAAAATGCCTGCGAATCGCATCCGCCCGCTGACACAAGTCCTCCAGCGGCTGATCGTACAAAAACAGCGCCTCTTCTCTGGAAATGGCGTGACCGTCCAACACAGCCGCCGTTAATTCCTCTAAATTCATCACACCCACCTCATTCGTTCTCAATCTTCGACGCGACCGCGCCGTAACAGTTGTCAGTATAGCACAAGGCCAGTGCCATTGTAAACTTTTTGAGCACGCGAAGTTTACAACGGCAATAGTCAAATCCTTTTCAACGCAAAAATCCCGCAGCGGTCATTGCCACTGCGGGATTGTGCGTGCATGCTTAGATGCTCATGATGTCTTTTTCTTTTTCTTCGCAGATTTTGTCGATGCGTGCGACGGCGGCATCGGTTTCCTTCTGCACGTCATCCTGTGCGCCCTTGGAATCATCTTCGGTGATTTCCTTGGCTTTTTCGAGCTTCTTCACAGAATCATTGGCATCGCGACGGATGTTGCGGATGTGGATTTTGGCGTCTTCACCTTTTTTGCGGGCCTGCTTGGCGAGCTCGGTACGGGTTTCCTTTGTGAGCTGTGGCAGTGGCAGGCGAATGATGACGCCGTCGTTGTTTGGATTGATGCCGAGGTCAGATTTTTGGATGGCTTTTTCGATGTCCTTGATAATGCCCTTGTCCCATGGCTGGACGGTGATCATATCCGGCGCCGGTGCGCTGACGTTGGCAACCTGGTTGATCGGTGTTGGGGTGCCGTAGTATTCGACCATGATCCCATTGAGCAGGGAGACGTTGGCCTTGCCGGTGCGGATGTGGGACAAATCTTCCTTTAAGCGGTCGATGGATTTTTCCATGCGCTCTTGGGCGTCCATTAAAATTTCTTCAATCATATTTACTCTCCTGTTCCTACAAAAGTACCGATTTTTTCACCCATGACGGCCTTCATGATGTTGCCGCGTTCGGTGATGTTAAAGACCTGGATTGGAATGTTGTTGTCCATGCACAAGGAAATCGCTGTCGAATCCATGACCTTGAGGCCCTTGTTGAGGACTTCCAGGAAGGTCAGGTGGTCGAAGCGCTTGGCATCCGGATGGGTTTTTGGATCGCTGTCATAGACACCGTCCACCTTCTTGGCCATGAGGATGGCTTCGGCTTCGATTTCAGCGGCACGCAAAGCTGCTGTCGTGTCGGTCGAGAAGAACGGATTGCCGGTCCCGGCCGCAAAAATGACCACGCGGCCCTTTTCGAGATGGCGAATGGCTCTGCGCTTGATGTATGGCTCGGCGATTTCTCGCATTTCGATGGCGCTCATGACGCGTGTGTCGACGCCGTGGGCTTCCAGCACATCCTGGAGCGCCAGGGCATTGATGACGGTTGCCAGCATGCCCATATAATCGGCTGTGGCGCGATCAATACCGCGCTTGGCGCCGGTGACCCCGCGCCAAATATTGCCACCACCGACAACGGCTGCCACTTCCACGCCAAGCTTGGAAATTTCAGCGATTTGATCGGCCAACACGTTGAGTGTATTACTTTCAAGACCAAACTCCTGCTCACCGGCCAGGGCTTCCCCACTGAGTTTGATAATGACACGTTTAAATTTTGCTTCCATTGTCATTCCCCCAAGGTCTTAATCTTAAAGACTGTCATTTATTCTCTGCCTATTATAACAAATGCACCGCCCAAAAGAAACGATTCTTTCAAAATAATCCGGCGGCCACGCACGCGTAAAAAAACCGAGCCTCTGCATTGCAAAAGCTCGGATGAAATTTTGTTGATTAGTTGAGGCCAGCTTGAGCGGCAACTTCTGCTGCGAAGTCGTCGACGCGCTTTTCGAGGCCTTCGCCCATTTCCATACGTGCGAAACGACGCACCTTGATGTTTTCGCCAAATTGCGCAATGGCTTCCTTGACGAAGGTTTCAACGGTTTCGTCCTTTTCGGCACGGATGTAAACCTGATCGAGGAGGCAAACTTCAGAATAGAATTTCTTGAGGCGGCCTTCTACCATCTTTTCAACGATGTTGTCTGGCTTACCTTCGTTCTTTGCCTGAGCAGTAAGCACTTCACGTTCGTGCTCGATTTCTGCTGGATCGACTTCTTCACGGGTAACATATTTTGGATTTGCAGCAGCAATGTGCATGGCGATGTTCTGTGCAAATTCCTTGAAAGCGTCGGTCTTTGCAACAAAGTCGGTTTCGCAGTTGATTTCGACGAGCACACCGATCTTACCACCCATGTGGAGATAAGAAGCGATGACGCCTTCTGCTGCGATACGGCCGCTCTTCTTGACGGAATCAGCGATGCCCTTTTCGCGCAGATAATCTGCGGCTTTGTCCATGTCGCCATCGGTTTCCTGGAGCGCGCGCTTGCAATCCATCATGCCGGCGCCGGTTTTTTCACGTAATTCTTTTACCAAGGAAGCAGTAATGTTTGCCACAATAATTCCTCCTATACATTTGATCTCAAAGGTCTGTCATTTCAAAAAAGGTAACCTCATTGGATCAATTCGGTTACCTTATATCACAATTTATTCAGCTGCTTCTGCGCTTTCTTCTGCTTCTTCAACAGTGGCAGCGCCCTGCTTTGCTTCGACAATGGCGTCGGCAATGACAGAGGTCAGAAGCTTCACGGCACGGATGGCGTCGTCGTTGCCAGGGATGACGTAGTCGATTTCATCTGGATCGCAGTTGGTATCAACCACACCGACAACAGGGATGCCGAGCTTGCGTGCTTCGTGCACAGCGATTTTTTCCTTCTTAGGGTCGATAACGAAGATCGCGCCTGGGAGCTCAGGCATGTTCTTGATACCGCCGAGGAAGCGTTCAAGCTTTTCTTTTTCGCCGAGGAGAAGGGCTTTTTCCTTCTTGGTCAGAAGCTCGAGGGTGCCCTCTTCTTCCATCTTTTCGAGCTCGAAAAGACGCTTGATGCGAGTTTCGATGGTCTTGTAGTTGGTAAGCATACCACCCAACCATCTTTCGTTGACATAGTATTCACCGGCACGAACGGCTTCTTCCTTGATGGATTCCTGAGCCTGCTTCTTTGTGCCTACGAAAAGGATTGGTTTCCCTTCCGCTACAACATCCTTAACAAAATCGTAAGCTTCGTTGATGAGCTTAACGGTCTTGGAAAGATCGATGATGTAGATTTGATTTCTTTCTGCAAAAATGTACGGCGCCATTTTAGGATTCCAGCGACGTGTTTGATGACCAAAATGTACCCCAGCCTCTAAAAGTTGTTTCATAGATACGACTGACATTTTGGCACCTCCTCTCATAATTTGGATTTTTTCTTCCGACTCTTTTTTTACGCGTCCCTCTCACCCTTGTGAGCTCCAGAGCGCGGACCCAAGAGCCGTGTTTTTTACAACATTTGAATTATAGCATTTTAGAATCGCGGGCGCAAGATTTTTTCGAAAAAAATATCAGCACGCCACAAAAAATGACGTGCTGACAAAGGATCAGTCTTTCTTGGATTCTTCGATGGCGGCGGAAACATCGTCGAGCTCGTTTTCCACCTTGAGGAGCGCTTCTTCTAATTCTTCGAGGCTCGCCTTGTCATACTCTGCCGATGTCGCATCCGCCTGATCAGCGAGAAAATCGGCGTTGGCTTCAAGGCCGCTGGCATCCTTTCTGGCAGCAAATTTTTTGCTCGCAAAAAAGGCGAGGCCCGTCACAGTGCCGACGGTGAGAATGCAGGCTGCCTCGAGAGCGAGCTTTTTGAGCGGGCAGGATTTCTTTGCAGGTGCGACCTTTGCCGCTGCAGCTTGTGGCTTGACAGCCGACGCAACTGGCTTAAACGCAAAAGCAAAGAGGCAACGTTTCTTAGCTTTTGCTGCGGTCTTAGAAAGCTTTTTCTTTTCTTTTTCCAGGCGCTTTTGCAAGCGGGCCAGTTTGGCCAGGCGTTTTTCGATTTTTTTCAGTTTTTCCATGTCCCTCACCTCTTAGAGTTGATAATATGCAATTCCAAACGCACCCAATCCGATGTGCGTCGTTACCACACTGCCAATTTGAAAATCGCCCACATTGGTCGTTGGCGCTTTTCGTTTGCTGTCCAAAGCGGGCAGCAATTTGTTTTTGAAAATCTCGAGATACTCAGCATTGTTGAAGCCCAGGTCACAATAGAGCGGCTTTTCCGGATCGATGACGCCGCAGATGGTGTCGACCAGGTGGTTAACGGTTTTCTCAAATTTTCTGCCGCGCACTTTTTCATAAGGGGCAATGACCCCATCCTCAACAATGAGAATCGGCTTGATATTGAGCACCGAGCCCACGAGATAGCTGGCCTTGCCGATGCGCCCACCCTTTTGCAAATTGTCCAGGGTGTCGAGCAAAAAGAGAATGCGCGTGTTCTTTTTGATGGTTTCAATACGCGCCAACAGGGCTTCCCACTCCACTTCTGGATTTTGTCGAATATACTGGGCGATGGTCACGACCTGCAGCCCCAAGCCCATGGTCACGGTGCGGCTGTCGATGACCTCGACGTCAATCTCATCCTTCACCAGATCTGCAGCCATTTTTGCCCCCTGGCTGGTGCCACTCATTTCCGAGGAAATGTGGATCGAGAGAATTTTGGTCGCCCCTTCTGCCTTGCACGCCCGATAAACATCGACGTATTGTGCCGGAGACGGCTGAGAGGTGGTTGGCAAGGTTTTGGCGGTGGCAATGTAGCGATAAAAATCCTCGTTAGAAATATCGACGCGGTCCAAATAGGATTTGCCACCATAATGCACTGTCAGTGGAATGACCTTTATATTCAAATCCTGCACGAGGTGATTGGGAATATCCGCCGTGCTGTCTGTTACAATCGCGATTTTATTCAAGTATCATCATCCTTACTCAGCAGAGACAATATAGTGGTAGACGCTCTGACCGCCGTCATAGAGCTCAAATTCCAGGTCCTCGTACTCGGCTTCCAGAGCTTCGATCAGGGCGTCTGCGTCATCGGCGTCAACATCGGCACCATAGTAGAGGGAGACGAGCTCTGCGTCGTTGTCGATCACAGCCTCAATCATTGCGCGAACGGCAGCGTCCAGCGTCTGGGAAGAAGCGATGATCTTGCCATCGAGGATGCTCATGTATTCATCCTCGTGAATGTCGACGCCGTCAATATTGGTGTCGCGCACCGCTTGGGTGATTTCGCCGCTTTGCACCGCCGAGAGGCCACCGTTCATATTGTTGACGTTTTCTTCGGTGGCAGCATCCGGCATGTAGCCCATGAGGGCAGAAATCCCCTGTGGGAAGGTTTTGCTTGGGATGACTTCGACGGTGGTACCATTAACCATGCCCGCTGCTTGCTGGGCAGTCATGATGATGTTTTTGTTGTTTGGCAAAATATAGATGGTGTCGGCGGTGATGCCGTCAATCACGTCGAGGAAATCCTGGGTGCTAGGGTTCATCGTCTGGCCGCCGCTGATGATGTGGGTGGCGCCGAGGCCTTCAAAAATTTCCGACAGGCCGTTGCCATTGCAAACGACGATGATGGCGTCCTTGAAAACGGTTTGGGACTTTGCTTGCTGCCCTTTTTCCTGCAGGGCCTTGTTTTGCGAGCGCATGTTGTTGACCTTGATGTCGTCGAGCTCGCCCAAGGATGACCCGGCTTCGATGACCTTGGCCAGCTGATTGGTGTGGATGTGGACCTTGATGGTGCTACCTGCACCGACGACGAGCATGCAGTCGCCGAGGTCCTTGATTTTATTTTTGAGGACGTCAATATCCTCGGTCACGTCATTTTTTGGTGTGTGCACCAAAAATTCGGTGCAGTAAGGATAGATGATGTCTTCCGGCGAGGTGAAGAAATGATCGAATTGATCGTTGAGATCCTCCTCGATGTTTTCAACCACCGGTGCCTGGGCAATTTCCTTGCCCTCCAAAGAAGCGAGCATCCCTTCCATAATATAGAGGAAGCCTGCGCCACCGGCATCGACCACGCCCGCCTGCTTGAGCACCGGCAAAAGCTCCGGCGTGCGCTTGAGGCTTTCATGCCCC
>JAUNGU010000064.1 GCA_030524315.1 Peptococcaceae bacterium | reverse complement strand
CATTTTGGCGTGCGCGGTTGTCATTTTCAAGTCCCTCCTCGTCAAAAATAATGCTTATTTTATTCAGTATACAATAATGTAGCAAGATGCGCCACTATTTTTCAGAAAATTATCGTCAAAAAAAAAGCAGCGGCCGCAGCCACTGCTTCGATGTTCTCTTATCCGAGCACCTCGCCGATGACGCGGTGCCAATTTTTGTAGGAAATTTTGTCGATGTCGTCTACGCTAAAGCCTGCTGCTCGGATTTTCTCGAGCAGCACTGGCACGTCCAAGCAGCTTGCCAGCCCTTCTGTCACCATGGCAGCGCCACAGCTGAAGGTGTCGGTGGTGATGTCCGGCAGGAATTCGCAAAAATCAAAGCCCAGCGCCAGGTGGTCGACGCCAATCTTCTCTGCCATGTAGGAAATGTGCTCGACCAGTCGGTCAATGTTGCGCTCGGCGGGATCGTCGCTCAGAAATTCATAGAAGGCGTTGACCCCGACAATGCCGCCGCTCTCGGCGATGGCACGCAGCTGATCGTCGTACAAATTGCGCGGATGATTGCCCAGCGCCCGCGCGCTCGAGTGAGAGGCGATGACCGGGCAACTGACGGTATCCATCACATCCCAGAAGGATTTCTCGTTGATGTGAGAGACGTCAATGAGCATGTGCTTGGCTTCCATGTGACGCAGGATTTTTTTGCCAGTGGCAGTCACGCCGTGGTCGGGATTGCCCTGGGCGCCGCTGGCGAGATCGTTTTCCTCGTTCCAGGTGAGCATCGCGTGGCGCAGACCAAAATCGTAGAGTTTGTCGAGTTTTTCGGTGCTGCCACCAATAGCGCTCAGCCCTTCGGCGCCCAAAAGCAGGTAGAATTTGCCCGCCGCCTTGGCAGCCTCGATCTCTGCGAGATTGTGCACCATAACCGCGCCCTGACATTCTGCCAGCTCTGCCTTGGTCGCCCAAAGGAGCTGCTCGGTCCGGTGAACGTATTGCTCATAGCGCTCTGTATACGGCGGGTCCACCCAGAGCACGGCGCAGGCCCCTTCGATGCCGCCTTTTTTGAGGCGATCGAGGTGGCGATTTGCGAGGACCTGAGTTTCGCCCGCCAATCGTTTCATGAGTACATCTGTCAAAATATCTGTGTGACCATCGAAAACCATGGTATCATCTTCTTTCTTGTCGATCCAGCATCAGCCACAAGCCAGCGCTAAGCGCCGAGGAGTTGCCCGATGATGGTGCCGGCGTAGGTCCCAATGATGTATCCCAGGGTGCCGACGAGCATGACTGGCCCGACGAGGTCGATCCAGCCCTTGGAAATTGCCATGGCGGCTGCCGTCGTTGGCCCGCCGATGTTGGCATTGGAGGCGACGATGATGTCCTCGAGGTTGAATTTGAAGAGCTTGCCGAAAATAAAGCAAACAGACATATTAACCACAACGATGATCGCGCAAAGGACAAAGAGCAGTGGCGCTTCCCGCAAAATCTGTGGAATAGACGCTGGCACACCAATGACAAAGAAGAACAGATAAATGAGATAAGTCCCCAATTCCTGGCTCCCGGCGGTGCTGCCAATCTGCTTGGCAAAGGCCGTGGCCACAATCATGGCAATGGTGGTCATGATCAGATACTGATTGCCCAAGAGACCGTTGAGCAGGTTCAAGCCAATGTTAGAGGTTGGAATGACGCCCGCAAAGAACTCAGAAATAATTTTTGACCCCCAAACAATGACCGCACTAATCGCCATATCCACAGCGATGTCACGCAGGGAAATGGGTTTGCGCCCCCAGAATGCAGCGGCGCGAGTCTTGGCTTCCTCGTTGACACCGATGCGTTCAACCTCATCCACATATGGATGCTTGTAATTCTTGGAAAAGAATTTGATGCTTGGAATGGCGATGAGCACCAGGAAGTACAGGGCCATGATACAGTTATCAGAAACGGTCGTCGCCGCGACCATCTCCCCAGGGACATCGAAGGAATCAGACAAGGCCGCAAAGTTGACGCCGCCGCCAATGTAGGTCCCGGTCATCATGCCAGAGATGCCAGCCAGATAAGGAATCTTTCCTTCCAAAAGATGATAGCCGACCACAGCACCCAGGGCCGTGCCACAGGAACCGATCAAGAAAATCACCAGGAGTCGGCCTGATTCACGCCAGATTTTGCGCATGTCACACTGCAGCAACAAGAGCGGAATCGCCAGCGGCACCACATAGCCCCAGATAATGTCGTCAAACCATGGCGCGTGCGATGGAATGATGCCAAAATTGGTCAGTACCACTGCGCCAATGAGCGCGATGATTGCGCCGGAAATTTTCGATGCCCAGGCGTAGCGTTGCTCTGCCCAAATTGACACAGCCACCCAGCCGCAGGTAATGGCCATCAAGGCCCAGGTATTGTCTGCACTGATAAATGTTGTTTCCATTGTGGATTCCCCCAATCCTTTATATCTGCAACAAGATACGAAGAGATTTGTCGAGACCCCATTGTCTAACAACAAACCCTTGAAAAAGCGATGTGCACGTGTATCTGGCCTTTTCGTTGTTCAAGATAGTTAAATTTGTTTCACTATTTTGAATTTATAAAAATATTGTACCGCGATGTTTTTACATTGTCAAGAAAAGGCAGGGATTTTTTTCATCATTCATTATAATTCTACCCTGTTAATATTATAAGATAATAAATTTTCGTCCACAACTGCTCAGCGACAAATTTCTACCAATGCGAAATTTGTCGCTGGCCGCTGATTTTTTTGCCATTTTTGCTCAGCGCAAAAATATGGTATGATGGAGCCATCACCCACGAAAAATTTGCAAAGGAGTTTCTACCATGAAGCATTATGATATGATCGTCATCGGCACGGGCGCCGGTAATATTGTGCTGGAGGCGGCGCAGCTGGCTGGCAAGCGCTGTGCCCAAATCGAGCGCGGCAAATTTGGCGGCACCTGCCTGACCCGCGGCTGCATTCCCACGAAGGTCTTGGTCACTGCCGCCGACCGTCTCTACGAGCTGCGCGAGGCCGACCACCTGGGCATTCACGCAGGCGAGGTGACCTTCGACTGGCAGCGGGTGCGCGAGCGCGTCTGGCACAAGATTGACGACAGCATTTCTCTGCGCCAATTCTACCTCGACGAGCCTCACACCGACGTCTATGAAGGCACCGCCCATTTCACCGACAACCACACCATCGAGGTGCATTATCCCGACGGCACCGTGAGCGAAGCCATGACGGCCGACAAAATCTACATCGCCACCGGCGGCAAGACCAAGCTCCCGGCGATGGATGGCCTGGCAGACGTCCCCTATTACACGAGCGAGCGCTTCTTTAGCGAGGATTATCCGGATGCGCCCTTCGGCGACGTCATCGTCATTGGCGGCGGCGCCATCGGCTGCGAATTTGCCCACATCTTCCGCGCCTTTGGCGCCCGCGTGCAGCTCGTGCAGCACAATGTGCGCCTCTTGCCAAAGTCTGACGCAGCCTGCTCCGCTGCCTGCCTGAAAAATCTCGAAGGCGACGGCATCACCGTCTATTTCAACAAGGAAACGCCAGCCGTCCGCCAGGAGAATGGCCAGATCATCCTCACCATGGAGGATCGCGCAGGTGGCCACCTCACCGACATTCACGCCGAGACCCTCTTCATCTGCCCTGGCATCGTCCCTGCCACCGACGGTTTGGGCCTAGAAAATACCGACATCAGCCTCGATGGTCGCGGCTGGATTCGCACCAACGAATTTCTCGAGACCTCGGTGGATGGCGTCTACGCCCTGGGCGACATTAACGGCCGCCAGCAATTTCGCCACAAGGCCAACTACGAGGCTGACATCCTCGCCTACAACCACTACAAGAGCACGAGCCCTGTCGACAAGCGCTGGGCCCGCTATGATCTCGTGCCGGCGGTGACCTTCACCCATCCTGAGGTCGCCGATGTCGGCCTCACCGAAGCCGACGCCCTGGCCCGCGGCCATCGCATTCGCATCGGCACCAATCCCTACGCCGCCACCGCCAAGGGCTACGCCCTGGGCTATGACCCGGAGGATAGCGACCTCGCCTTTGCCAAGCTCATCATCGATGCCGAGACCAACGACATCCTCGGCGTGCACGCCGTCGGCCCCTTCGCCTCGACGCTCATTCAGCCCTTCCTCAATCTCATGAACGCTGGCCAGACGCCGCTGGTCCCTCTCAACGAGGACATTGCCTCCAAGGAAACCAAGCACCTGCGCGCCATTGACCTGTCGCGCACCCTCGATCCCCACAAGGCGCAAACCGTCCGCGAGACGATGGTGCCCCATCCTTCGTTGTCGGAGGTTGGCATCTGGACCTATTATCCCCTCGAAGAAGAATCCTGAGTACGCAAACAGCCGCTGGCGCAATGCCAGCGGCTGAATTTGTGTATGGGGCGCTTTAGGCCCCTTTCTTGAGCTTGCCATTGGCCAGCATCCCCAAGAGCATGACGACAATGTCGTCAAAAGGCCCTGCGGCAAAATCTGCCGGGGAAACCACGTAAAAAACCACCAAAATGACAAGCAGCAATTTCTTTGTTTTTGCGTTCATCATATGTCTCCTTCTTCTCGTTATTCAGTTTCTCGCACCTGGGCGCCAAATGGCAGGAGGGACAGCTTGGCGAGCTTGAAAAATTGCTTGCCAAAAGGAATCCCGACAATCGTCAGGCACCACAGGGCGCCGACGGCCAAATGGGCCAGGGCCATCTCGATGCCAAAGAACACCACCCAAATGAGGTTGGCAATCATCGACACGGTGCCACCGCCATAATCAATCTCCTTGCCAAAGGGCCAGAGGGACAGCTTGGCGAATTTGAAGCATTGCAGCCCGTAAGGAATCCCCACAATGCTCACGCACCAGAGCACCCCAGAGAGCAGCCACATCAACGCGCTCAGGAGGCCACCAAAAATAAACCATAGAATATTTCCAATCAATTTCATGATCTGTCATCCTTTCTCGTGATTTTCTGTTACAATGCATAGTATATCAGCTGCGCACCACCTGCGACAGCATCACCTCGGCAAATTAAGCCCACTTATTTCGCCAAAATCACAGGAATACGAGCCATCCATTCCCAGCTGCGACAAGGAGGACACCTATGGGAAAACGATCCGTCAAAGAAAACAAAAACCTATTTCAGCAAGCACGCGAGGCGTGCGGTCTCTCTCGCGAAGCCGCCAGCGATCTCATGGGCTATGTGTCTGAAAGCCGCATCGAAAAAATCGAGAGCGAAAAAATCCTCCCCACGCCCGAGGATGTGCTGGCTATGGCCCAGGCCTACAAAAAGCCATCCCTGAATTATCACTACTGCGCCACCATCTGCCCCATCGGCCAGCGCACCATGCACAACGTCGAATCCAAGGCCCTCTCGCAAATCGTCCTGGAAATTCTCGCCTCTCTGGGCGGCATCAGCAAGGAACGGGATCGCCTCATTGAAATCTCCGTCGACGGCCAAATTGCTGACGACGAGCTCCGCGATTTCGCCCGCATCAAAAACCAGCTCGACGACATCGCCCAAACCGTCGCCAGCCTCCAGCTCTGGATCGACGAAACCATCGTCGCCAATGCCGAAGGCGCCGACAGCCTCAAACGCTACAGCGAGGAAGTCGACAGCGCCAACCCATAAGAAAAGCCGAAGCCTGCATCTAGCAAGCTTCGGCTTATTTTGTATCGTTAGAAGGTAAAGCTCACGCCAAAGATGGTCATGGCCAACGTGAGCACGGAGACGATCAGCGACAGTGGCAGGAAGATGTAGACGAGGATGCGCCAGCCTTTGGAGTAGACGTCGTCGACGCTGACCGGCAGGCGGAAGCAGCCGCTGATTTTTTTGAGGGTCCAGGTGTGGTATTTTTTGCGCAAGCGCCAGAGGGCCTTGAGGGCCGTCACCGACAGCAGAAAAGCGAAAAGTCCCGAGCTAATGAGATTGGCGACGCCAACAAAGCGATTGGCAAAGACGGTGTTCATATCGACGCCTGTGTAGCTGTTGACGACTCCGGCAATGCCGTCACCGCTGACAAAATAGAGCACGCCCATGACGATGGACGCGATGCCGCCAACGAGGGAGGCCAAAAATGAGATGAAAAAGACCACGCCCAGGATGGTCGCAAAAATTGTCAGAATGCCAATAAAGAAGCGTTTAACGATACCGGCGCTGCCATTTTTTTTGAGGGCGCGCTTGTCGCTATAGGTTTTGCCGTCATATTGCTCCGCCAGGGCAAAGGGATCTGGCAGGGTCGAAATAATTTCGGTGTCGCCGACGGATTGCAGATTGCGTTTGAAGAAATAATTTTTGATATCGGTGAGCATCTTGTTGGCGTCGGGAATGTCCCTACCTTCAAGTGCCTGCTCAAGGGCATTCATGTACTCGCCGCGTGTGGTGTATTCCATATTCCAGCCCATGGGCGCACCTCCTTACTTGTGTGTGAAGCGTTGAATAACGTGATCAATCATGCGGCGGCCCTTGATGAGGACCTTGTTGGCAGAGACCTTGTCGGCCACTGGCGCAAAATCGTGGCCGGTGCCTGTTTTGATGCCGCTGATGATGGTTGCCGCGCCAAAGCCCACCGGCTTGATCTCGACAGACGTGAGCCCGGCATCGCGAAACATCTGCGCCAGCTCCTTTGGTGGTGGGAAGGTGCGCAGGCTTTCAGCGAGCCAGGTGTAGGCCGTATAGCCATCAGAAATTTGCTCGGCGCTGACGAGGTGGTTGCCCAGCCATGGCACGATCTTGAAATAATAGAGGTCAAAAAACGCCCGCGCCGGTGGGAAGGTTGGTCGCGACACATCAATGCAGACCACCTTGCCGCCGATTTCGACGACACGCGCCATTTCCTGGATGACCTTGGGAATGTCCTTGACGTTGCGCAAGGCAAAGCCGTTGGTGGCGGCGTCGAAGCTCTCGTCAGGAAATGGCAGATTCATGGCGTCACCCTCGACAAACTGCACGTTGAGGGACGGATGCTCTGCACGCTTGGCGTTTGCCGTCTCGAGCATATTTGCCGAAAAATCCAGCCCCACCGCCTGGCCAAAGGGCCCCGCAAGCTTGGCCAGCTGATAGGTCATCTCACCGGTGCCGCAGCACACGTCCAGCCCCTTGTCGCCGGGACGCATCTCGCTTTTTTCCATGACGATTTTTTGCCAATGGCCGAGCATTCCCCAGGTCATGAGCACGTTCATAAAATCGTATTTTCCGGCAATGGCGTCGAAACACTCATGCACGTAGCTAACCTTCTTTTCTCCGTTCATACGTCTGTCCTTTCTATTTCAAGCTTGCGCTCGATGCGTTCAATCGCCGCCGCCTTGCCGTCGTTGTCAATGTCCAGGAGCACCCCCTGAAAAAGGAAGTGGCTGTCCTCGCTCTGCTGATATCTCACATGGCGCTGGGTGATGAAGCGGTTGATGGATGATTCGATCTTCATGCCCAGGACCGACGCCTCTGGACCGACCATACCCAGGTCCGTCTGATAAGCGGTGCCGCCCGGCAAAATCTGCGTGTCGGCCGTCGGAATGTGGGTGTGGGTGCCGAGGACGGCGCTGACCTTGCCGTCGAGATAGCGCCCCATGGCGACCTTTTCGGATGTGGCCTCGGCGTGCATCTCGACGATGATCGTCTTGATGCCCTGGGCCTTGAGGTCGTCGACCACCTGCATGATGTCCTGAAACGGCGAGGTCAAGGTCGACATGTAGACATTGCCCATGGCCACCACCACCGCCAGCTGGCGATGCTTGGCCTCGGTCACAGTCCAGCCGCGCCCGGGCGTGTCCGGCGGAAAATTAAAGGGCCGCACAATGTCCTCGTTTTCGTCAATAAAATGATAGATCTGCGCCTGATTCCAGGCGTGATTGCCCAAGGTCACCACATCGACGCCAATCGATTTGAGCTTTTCGTACTGCTTAAGGTTCAGCCCATTTTGGGTGTGGATGTTCTCGCCATTGGCAATGACCAGATCCACCTCAGTTTCTTTTTTGATCATGCGGATACAGCGCGCCGCCATGTCGATGGCATCCGGCGTCACCATATCGCCAATAAATAAAACTCTCATTTGCTAACTCCCATCCATTATTACACCTTCCAATGATAGCATTTTTGCACACAGCTCGCAAGAAAGGCGCCAAAAATGGGCATAAAAAAACGCACTCACGTTACTTTGGCGAGTGCGTCGACGTTAGGAAGTTCGTGGGATTCGAACCCACAACTCAGGTGCCACAACCTGTATGATGCCGTTTCAACATAGTTCCTTTCGACTTACCCATATTATAGCAATCGCAAAGGGCTTTGTAAAGGCATTTTTCGTTTTAGTCAGAGAATTTTTTTCATATTTCGATATTTTTCCGCTGGCTGTGCACAGCTGATTTTTCTTGGCGGATGAAAATTTTTCGCTGATGGTCACCGGTGAAAATTTGTGGCTCAAAAAAAGCGCAGCGTTCAAAAATGAACACTGCGCTGCAACAATTCTTGTGCAAATTATTCGGCCTTGTAGACGCTTTCGCCTTTCTTGATGGTTTCCATGACCTTGATGTCGCGGATCGCCATTTTTTCGACGGCGCGTGGGTCCTTGTCGAGAATGACAAAGTCTGCCAGCTTGCCGGCTTCAATCGAGCCCTTGGTATCTTCCTCGAAGCAGCCATAGGCGGCATAGATGGTCACTGCACGGATGGCTTCCATTGGGTCGATGGCAAATTCCGGCCCAATGTCACGGCCACTCTGGGTCTTGCGGTTGACGGCATTGTGGATGGCGAGCACCATGTTTGGTGGCGCCACCGGGCAGTCCTGATGCAGAGAGAATGGCATCCCACGCTTGACAGAGGATGCCAGCGGGCTAATGCGGCGGCCACGTTCCGGCCCCAGCACCGAATCCAGATGCCAGTCGCCCCAGAAGAGCACGTGGTCATGGAAGTAGGATGGCATCATGCCGATTTCCTGCATGCGATCCAGCTGATCCTCGCGCACAGTCTGGCAATGGATGACGATTGGACGCAGCGCCTCGGTGATGCCCGTTTCCTTTTGGGCGCGTGCATACTGGGTGATGTACTGATCGATGGCAGCATCGCCGTTGCAATGCACCAAAAGCTGGAGGCCGCTGGTGAGGGTTTCCTTGAAGAAGTTGCAGACCTTGTCATCGTCTGGATAGACAGGATAGCCGCGATAATCGTCGGCCTCTCCCTCCGGCACCTTGTAATATGGCTCGGTCAGCCAAGCAGTCTTGGCTTGTGGCGAACCATCGAGGAACATTTTAACGCCAGCCAGACGCACGCCGTTTTCATAATGCTGTTCGCTGGTGCGCTTGTCGAGCATGTAGTCATGGTTTGGAGAATCGAGGGTTGGATAGCCATAAATGTCAATTTTGAGCGCGCCTTGTTTGTTCAAGCCCTGCAAGAGTGGCAAGAGGTTTGGATCAAAGGTCCCGTCTTGGGCCGTGGTCACGCCGTTTTCAAAATACAGCGCCTGGGAGCGCAGCACACCGGCTGCCATAAATTCTGGCGTTGGCATTGGCATCTTCATGAGCACCACCTGGGTCAGGGCATTTTCTTCGCAGACGCCAGTGATCTCGCCGGTTTGTAGGTCGCGCTGGAAAATCCCGCCTTCAGGGTCCGGTGTGTCGTTGGTGATACCGACAATCTCCAGCACCTTGGAGTTGCAGACGCCAATGTGACCGCTGGAGTGCATCATGACAATTGGCACCTCAGTGGAAATCTTGTCAATGTCTTCCTTGGTTGGGTGCTTATGATCGGCAAAGGCGATGTTGTCATAGCCCATACCGACGAGCCAGCCATCCCCTTGCATTGGATTTTTTTCGAGGTAGTCGCGACCGGCTTCGATGAGTTTTTCGCGGGAATCAACCTCGCCAATTGGTGGCGCATCAAAGCGTGGAAAAAGACGGCTAAAGGTGATGTGGCTGTGGCCATCTACAAACCCTGGAAGCAGGACCTTGCCAGCCAGGTCAATTTTTTGAGCGTCGGCTGCGGCCTGCGCTTCGACATCGGCGAGACTGCCGACCGCTTTGATGGTTTCGCCATCAACGAGCACGGCCTCTGCTTCTGGCATGTCGTTGTTGACGGTGATAATCGTCCCATTGTAATAAAGTTGTTGTGACATATAAATTCCTCCTTATACAAAAATAGTTGGAAATTTTCAACCTCTTCGATTGTCATTTCCAACTATTCGTAAGCATTGATTATTCAGTTACAGTCCCAAGACCCTTTTCCTGTTCTGCCTGACGGGCAGCATTGTAGAATTTGAGATAAATCTTACCTGCATAAGCGAGAAGCAGTACAGAAATGATCAGGAAGCCCTGAACATAAACGAGGGCAGAGTGTACGCCGACAGCATCCACAATAATACCGCCGATCGTAGGCCCAAGGGCACCCATGAGCTGAATGAAGAGCACGTAGGTCCCATAGGAAACGGATTTGTACCAAGCTGGTACCAATTCGTGGCTGGCAGTATGGAAGGATGTGGTCCCAACAGAATAGATGGCGTTACCAACAATGATCAATGGCACATTGGCAACAGCATAACCGGCAACAAGGATAAGACCACTCAGAAGAATGCTGATCATTGGCATCCACATACGTGCACGACGGTCCTTCTGGTACCATTTGTCAAGGATGGCGCCCCCGAGAGGGAAGGCAATCAAGCTGACAGGGGTTGCAGCAGCAACCATGGCAGCAGCCTTCGTCACAGACATATCCATGACGTTGACGTAGTAAATGGACAAGAAGGTCGAGCCCGTATTCATTGCAAAGAGGGCAAAACCGGCAGCCAAGCACATGGTCAAGAGGGCACGGTTGTGGAGCACGAGCTTTGCGGTATCCTTTGCGTTGAGCTTGATCTGGGCAATTTCTTCAGCCTCGTGATTGTGGCCTTCTGCGGCGCCCTGTTCAGCCATGAGCTTTTTGTTGTCAGGCAGAAGCAGCGAGAGCAGGGAAACCACCAAGCTCACAGCACCGATGATATAGAAGGCTGAACGCCAGCCGTAAGCTTCAGCGACAGCAGCAAAGATCAGATAGCCCAGCGCCCCACCAACAGCCATAGCGGTGTTGTAGAGACCGAGCACCTTGCCCCAGGAGGATTTTTTGTACCAGCTGGTGAGCATCGCTGTGGAAAGTGGCGCATAGGCCGAGTTCCCGGCACCAACCAAGAGACGGTTGATGATCAGGTTGACGGCGCTCCCGGCCATCCCGCAGACAACCGTTGCAGCACTCCAGAGAATCCCGCAGAAGCTGATTGCACGACGCTGGGATTTGTTTTCCCCGATGAAGGAGATTGGCATAACGAAAATTGCCATCCCCAAGAAAATAGCACTACTCAACAGACCGACCTGCGTCGAGCTGATTTGAAGGTCTTCCTGAATCAATGGAAGAATACTGTTGACACCATAACGGATGATGAAGTCAAAAAGGAACATAACATAGAGAATTGCAATAAAGAATACCTTTTTGCCCTTTGGTAATTTTACTAAAGGCTCATCGACTTCCGTCGCTTTTGGATTGACACTTGCTTCAGACACTATTAACACTTCCTTTTCTTTATATTTGTGTAGCAAAAATCAAGTCCTGATTTTCAATTTTTAATTGAAAGAACCAGCTCCTTTCAATTGACTTGTGGTGATGATGCAGATCTTGAATAATGCAGCGCCACAGATGCGTGTATAGCTACCATAAATCCATTTATC
>JAUNGU010000063.1:6895-11730 GCA_030524315.1 Peptococcaceae bacterium | reverse complement strand
TGGCGCACGCCACTATGCTCGGTAATGTCGGTGTCATCACCAAGGAAGAAGCCCAGACCCTCGTCAAGGGCCTGGAAGAAATTCTTGAGGAGATTGAAGCCGGACACGTGACCTTCAACCCTGCCGATGAAGACATTCACATGAATATGGAAGTGCTCCTGACAGAAAAGGTGGGCGACGTTGGTAAAAAGCTCCACACCGGTCGCAGCCGAAACGACCAGGTGGCGCTGGATATGCGCATGTATTTGCGCCACGAGGTCGTGGGCATTCAGGAAATGCTCATCGAATTCCTCGAAACCCTGCTATCCCTGGCCAAGCAGCACAAGGAAACAGCCATGCCGGGATACACCCATTTGCAGCGTGCTCAGCCAATCACCCTGGCCCATCATCTCATGGCGTACTACGAAATGTTCAAGCGCGACTATATGCGCCTGTCCTCCTGGATCGAGCGCAACAACGTCATGCCCCTTGGCAGCGGTGCGTTGGCAGGGACGACCTTTCCGCTGGACCGCAACGAAACGGCGAAGGCCTTGCATTTTGACGGGCCATGCTTGAATTCCCTCGATGGCGTCAGTGACCGCGATTTTTCGTTGGAATTTCTCTCGGATGCCTCCATCAGCATGATGCACCTGAGCCGTTTCTGCGAAGAAATCATTCTCTGGGCGAGCCAGGAATTTGCCTTCATTGATCTTGACGATGCCTACAGCACCGGCAGCAGCATCATGCCGCAAAAGAAAAATCCGGACGTGGCAGAGCTCGTTCGTGGCAAAACCGGCCGCGTCTACGGTGCGCTCATCGCGCTCCTTTCGACAATGAAGGGGCTGCCACTGGCCTACAACAAGGACATGCAGGAGGACAAGGAAGGCGTCTTTGATACGGTGGATACCTGGAATAAATGCCTGCTCATCTTCAACAAGATGCTCGCCACCGCCACCTTCAAAGAAACCAACATGCGCCGTGCAGCCACTGGCGGCTTCACCAATGCCACCGACTTCGCCGATTATCTCGTCACCAAGGGCGTGCCATTCCGTGATGCCCACGCCGTTGTCGGCGCTGCTGTGGCCCATTGCATCATGGAAGGAAAATCCCTGGATGAATGCACGATGGACGAAATGAAATCCTTCTCGCCACTCATCGAAGAGGACATCTACGACAAAATCTCCATCGACACCTGCATCCACAAGCGCCAAACCATCGGCGCGCCAAGTCCGCAGCAGGTGCAGCAAGCCATCGACATTAACGAAGCCCAGCTACAAGGCTTCAAAGAAGAACACGCCGCCCTGCAAGAAAAATTCAGATTGTAAAATAAAACGCGAACCAGATTTTCGTCACAGAAAAACTGGTTCGCATTTTTTGTGTGGCTGCTTGGGGGATGCCACTAGCGAATAGTGATATCCCCCATGTTGCTTTCAATATCGAGGTGAGCCACATCCTCGTCAATGAGGGTGCGATGGAAGCTGGTGGTGGTGTCACCATCACCGTCGCTGAGGCTGCCGCCGGTGAGTTTATCAGATATTTCCATGCTGCCAGCGCGAGTGGCAGCGTCAATGGATAGAAGAGGGAACATGTCCTCGCTCAGTTTTATCGAGAGATCGCCAAGGTCGACGCTTAAAGATACGTCTCCAGCAAAACGTGCATCATCAGACGAAAAATCGCCAAGGTCGAGGGTTGCTGTAGAGGCATCTAGCGTTGTGTTTTTACACGCCATGTCGCCGTTGTTCATGGCAAATGCCGCATTTTTGAAGCTAGCATTCTGTAGATGACAATCGCCATAATCAATGCCGATGTCAGCGCTGGCAAAATCAGCATTTTCAATATCCAGATTACCGAGGTTCATTTTGAGCGTGAGGGCGTCATAGGTGGTTTTTGGCAAGTAAAGGGTGACTTGGCTTTGAATCTCATCGTCAATGGTGAAAAAATCTGAGAGGAAAGGGAGGCCTATGACCGTTCTCGAGTAGCCTGTTGAGGCAAGGGCCTGACTTTCGGTAAGATGAAGAACACCATCCTTGACGCTGACGTGTAGTGGCGATTCCAATGTCGTGCCCTGGATATGATAGGAAAGACGCGCTTGATTGTCATCAGAGGCCTTAATAGAAAGGTCCATGTTGGCAAGCTCTGCGTCAATGAGTTTGAAAGAATCCAGTGGCATTTTGGATTTTTCGTAGGTATGAGGTTCACCATTTGTAACGCCTGTGCGTACGCTATTGACAGCGATGGCTGCATCTCGAAAGGCTGTATCGCCACCGTTTAATCTGCCGAGTCCTACAAAAATAGCACCGATGAGACAGAGACCAACTCCAAGGATGAGCAAAACTTTTGTGAGCTTTTTCATGGTTTACACGCTCCTTTTTGAAGAAATGGTGTTGATGAGCCAGAGGATGCCTGCCAAAATAGCTCGGCAGAGGTGGTAGGCCAAAAGAAGGAAAAGCACGGCCAAGCCGATGGCGATGAGCCCGGCGCCAGCAGAAATCAACGCCGCTGAAAAATTGCTGGCAAGAAGTCCGATGGCAAGATAAATGCTGTAACCGCCGCCAAGGATCAGGGCAAATTCTGTTGTACCAATAGTGACGACAACGGCAAAAATCAACGATAAGCCAACGACCACGCCGACAAAGAGTAAAAGTAAGCCGAGAAGACTCAATGGCGAGAGCAGCACCACCATGAGACCCATTGACAAAAGATGCGGGAAGGATGATGATTTTTTGCCAGCTTTAGGATGGCTGCCCTCTGCCATGAGGTTGCGCAGAAGCTCCGCCGCTGCTTCCTTGGGCGTGCCGAGCTCAGCAATGACAGACGCTTCGTTTTCAGGGCCAGCCTCTTCAAAATACTCGGTGAAATACGCCATGGCGTTGTCATAATCTTCCTTAGGCAGCTTGCGCAAATAATGGCTCAGCTCTTTGAGATAGGTGTCCTTGTTCATTGGCGCTCGTTCATAGTCCTTCGTCATGGTGCTCGCTCCCTTCGATGATGCGGTCGATGGCGTCGCGGTATTCGCGCCATTCGTTTTGCAGATAGAGTAATTGTTTTTCGCCAGCGTCTGTGAGGGCGTAATATTTTCGCGTGCGGTTGTTGTAGGCCTGAGAATAGGTAGTGAGATAGCCCGCCTGCTCCAGCCGTTTCAAAATTGGGTAGAGGGTGGATTCTTTGATGCTGGCGACTTGCTTGATGGTTTGACTGATGTCATAGCCGTAGGAATCGTGCTCCTTGACAATGGAGAGAATCAGACATTCGATCAAGAGCGCCGACAGTGGATAATACATAGGCGTCGCCTCTTTCGTTTGCAAATAGTAATGGGTAAAAAATCTATATATAAAAATTCTACATATAGAATAACCTGCGGATGATTTCTTGTCAAGGCTTGAAAATTTTCGCCAGCGAGCTGTGAGCGAATTATTTTCTGATTTTTTTCTCGGCGCGTCGTCTGTCTATGATTGTTGCCGGGGTTATGTTATGATAGATATACGAAGTGAGGTGTGGCGGATGAACACAGAAACCATTTACAAAATTTTACAAGAAGAAATGGCTGGGCCAAAAAGCTTGCAGGATATTCTCCAAATTCCTGCGCTCAAAAGCTTCAAGCCCTTGGAAATAAAAGAAGCGTTGAGCGCGCTGGAAAAATCTGGCAAGCTCATCAAAAACCGCGCGAACCGTTACGGGATTCCTGAGCAGATGAATCTGTTCACGGGCCGCGTGAAGAAAAATAAAAAAGGCTTCGGCTTTTTTGTCACAGAAGATTTGGACACAGAGGATTTATTCATTCCTCCAAATCGTCTCAACACGGCGCAAAATGGCGACCGCGTCATTGTGCGCTTGATGAAGCAGGGGCATATGCCAAAGGATGGGAGCCACAAGGAGGAGTGCGAGGTGGTGCGTATTTTGCACCGCGAAAACACCACCTTCGTCGGTACCTACACGGTCAAGCCGAGCTATATCTACGTGAGCCCGGACAATCCGACCTTTGGCCAGGACATTATTGTCGCGCCGGATACGCATTTTCAGGCGGCCAGCGGCGACAAGGTGCTGGTGGAAATCACGTCCTGGGGCGATCATCGTGAGCTGCCGGAAGGCAAGGTCATTGCGCGCCTGGGCAAGGCTGGTGCGCCGGGGATCGATGTGCTGTCGCTCGTGTATCGCTACAATCTCTCGCCGAGCTTTACCCAGGCGCAGCTGGCCGAGGCCAAGCGCATTCGCCAGACGCCGATGGATTACCGACTGGATCAGCGCAGAGATTACCGCTATTACAACCACGTGGTGACCATTGACGGGGCCGATTCCAAGGATTTGGACGACGCGGTCTATTTGGATCAGCTGGACAATGGCCACTATATTCTGGGCGTGCACATTGCCGACGTCAGCGAATACATCAAGGAAGGGTCCATTCTCGACCAGGAGGCGTATCGCCGTGGCACGAGCGTGTATTTTGTCGACCGCGTGCTGCCGATGCTGCCACCGGATATTTCCAACGATATTTGCAGTCTCAACGCAGGCGAGGATCGTCTGACGCTGTCGTGCATCATGGAAATCAATCGCAAGGGCCAGGTGGTGGCTTCGGATATTTGCGAATCAGTCATCAACGTCGAAAAGCGCTTTACCTACGACACGGTCAACGGGATTCTCAAGGATCAACGCTTTGAAGATCCTTCCTATGTGGAATATTTCAACCACATGAATGCCCTGAGCAAGCAGCTCCATCAAAATCGCGTGGATCGCGGGGCGCTGGAGTTTAATTTCCCAGAGAGCAAGGTGCTCCTCGACGACCAGGGCCATGTGACAGACATTGTCAATCGCGAGCGCGGCGATGCAGAAAAAATGATCGAGGAATTCATGATCCTCGC
>JAUNGU010000063.1:0-6885 GCA_030524315.1 Peptococcaceae bacterium | reverse complement strand
AATGAAACAGTGGCGGCGTATTTCTTCCGTCGCAAGCTGCCATTTATTTATCGCGTGCACGAGGAGCTCGAGAGCGAAAAGGTCGGGACCTTCCTCCAGTACATCCAGCGATTGGGCATTTATCTGCCGCAAAACAACGAGCCTGTGACCGCCAAGACCCTGCAATGGATTCTCGAAAAGGCGCGGGAGAAGGACTGCGAGGACATTGTCAGCATGATGATGCTGCGCATGATGAACCACGCCTATTACACGACGAAAAAGACGACCCATTTCGGGCTGGCCTCGCGCCATTACACTCATTTTACCTCGCCGATTCGCCGCTACAGCGATCTCTCGATCCATCGCGTGATCAAGGAATTTTTGCAGCACAATCGTCGCCTCAACGAGCATCGCATCCTGCATTACGAAAAGGTCTTGGCTGATGCCAGCGAGCAGGCATCAAGCTGTGAGCGCAACGCTGAGGAAGCGGAGCGCGCCAGTGTCGATATGAAAAAGGCTGAGTACATGGTCGACTTTGTCGGCAAGGATTTTGTCGGCAAGATTGTCAGCGTTACCTCCTTTGGTTTCTTCGTTGAGCTGGACAACACCGTCGATGGGCTCGTGCATATTTCTTCGCTCATTGATGATTACTACAGCTATGACGAGGAACGCATTTGCCTCATCGGCGAGCATACAGGGCGCGTCTTTCAGCTTGGGCAACAGGTAGAGGTTGTGCTGCAAAATGTCAATTTGAGAGAATCCCAGATCGATTTCGTCCTCAAGGATCAAGCCGATCGCCCAAAGCGCGCGAAAAAACCAGCGGCTAAGAAGCAGGCATCGGCAAAGCAGGCATCCAGCAAAAAGCCGAGCCAGCAAAAGGCCAAGCGCTTGCCACAAGGCACATCTGAACAGAAAAAAACGGCTCCGAAAAAGGGGCCGAAGAGAAATAAGAAGAGGAGGTTTGAGCGTGGGCCAAAAACAAATAGCCGAAAACCGAAAAGCAAGGCATGATTATTTCATTCTAGATACGATGGAGGCGGGCCTGGCTCTGCGCGGCACCGAAGTCAAATCCATGCGCGCCGGCCGCGTCAATCTCAAGGATTCGTATATCTTCATCCAGAACAACGAGGCCTACATCGAGGGCATGCACGTCAGCCCTTACGAGCAGGGCAATCGCTACAACGTGGATCCTCTGCGCAAGCGCAAGCTCCTCCTGCACAAAAAAGAAATCCTCAAGCTACGCATGAAAACCCAGGAGCAGGGGCTCAGCATTGTGCCTCTCAAGCTCTATTTTAAGGGCGATAAAATCAAAGTCGAAATCGCCGTCGTTCGCGGCAAAAAGCTTTACGACAAACGCGCCACCGAGGCCAAGAAAACCGCACAGCGAGAAATTCACCGCGCCCTGCGAGAAAGAGAGAGACGATAAATGGCAAAACCAATGAAAATCAAAGACATCCGCAATACCTTTCTAAAACAAACAGCGCACAGCGCCAAGGAAAAGACCCTCGACGCACTCTTCCTCGCCGCTGCCTCCTATGGCCTTAAGGCGCTGTTTAACGTGGTCAAGCAACCGCCAGAAGAAATGTCTAAGAAAGACGCCGCGCCAGAGGGATTTGTGGATCGCTGATACCAATGGACAAGCAACAAGTATTAATAATTGAGGATGACCGAGAAATCTGCCAGCTATTGGCAGATTTTTTGCAAGCCCACGGCTATGCGGTGCATTGTCAGTACGATGGCAGAGATCTTTTGAAGCGCCTCGAGACGCTCCAGCCAGCGGTCGTTTTGCTGGATCTGATGCTGCCGTACCAGAGCGGTGACAGTCTTCTGGCAGAAATCCGTCGCGTCTCGACAGTGCTGGTGCTCATCATCTCGGCAAAGGAAACCACCCAGAACAAAATTGATCTGCTGCGCCTGGGCGCCGATGATTACATTACCAAGCCCTTCGATTTGGAGGAGGTGCTCACCAGAATCGAAAGCAATCTGCGTCGCGTTCATCTGCAAAGCGCGCAGCGGACGCTGTTGCAATTTGAGGACCTGGTTCTAGATATGGACAATCACACCGCGTACCTCAAGCAGGTGCCGCTGTCTCTGACAGCAAAGGAATTTGCCATTTTGGCGCTGTTGATGGCTCATCCTAACAAGATTTTTTCAAAAACCAATTTATTTCAGAGCGTTTGGCACGCTGAATACACCTGCGAAGACAACACGCTGAACGTCCACATCAGCAATCTGCGCAACAAGCTCAAAGCCATCTGCCCTGAACAAGCCTACATCGACACGGTATGGGGCATTGGCTACCGTCTGCATAAGGTCGAGGATTAAGTCCTTGGCTTTATGCTTTTTTTATAAATTTTTCTGGGCGCTTATGAAATTCTTTATATTCTTTTTCTAGACTATCTGATAGGAGGTGGACGATATGAATGACATTGTTTTGGAAACGACGGATCTCACAAAAACCTATCGTGACCATATGGTCATTGACCATATGAATATGAAAATTGAAAAGGGTAAAATCTATGGCTTCATCGGCAGAAATGGTGCGGGGAAAACGACCTTCCTGCGCTTGGTGACGGGGCTGGCCTTTCCCACAAGCGGGCGCATTTCTTTGTGGGGACAATCGATGCCCGCTGTTCTTCAAGCCCAGCGCAAACGCATCGGCTGCCTGATCGAGACGCCAGCCCTTTATCCGACGATGAGCGCCCAGCAAAATCTGGAAATGGCGCGGATTTCGCGCGGCATCCCTGACCGTGCGGTGATTGAAAGGACCCTGGCCCTCGTCGGTCTGGCAGAGGCGGGCAAAAAACGGGTGCGCCATTTTTCTCTGGGGATGCGTCAGCGCTTGGGCATCGCCATGGCGCTCTTACACACGCCGGAATTTCTCATTTTGGATGAGCCAATCAACGGCCTCGATCCTGAAGGCATCGCCGATATTCGTGCGCTGCTCTTGCAGCTGAACCGAGAATACGGAACGACCATTTTGGTATCCAGCCATATTTTAGAGGAGCTGCACCAACTCGCGTCAGATTTTATCATCATCGAGCAGGGGCGCATCATTGAAAAAATCTCGGCGCAAACACTGGATGAACGCTGCAAGCAGCATCTGGCAATCGCAACGACGGACCCACAAAAAGCGTTGCTCGCCTTGGAAGGACAGCTGCAAACATCGGAGTTCACGCTCATGCCAGATGGCACCATTCGTTTGTACGATCATCTCGACGATGTCGAGACAGTGGCAACAGCCTTGGCGGATGCCCACGTGCTCGTCACAGGGCTGACGCTCACAGGCGCGTCGCTGGAGGATTATTTTTTGCAAAAAATAGGAGGGGATGCGCATGGTCAATCTCCTCAGGGCTGAATGTTATAAGCTGCTACGCAGTAGGATTTTCTGGGCCATCTGCGCTGGCTATTTCCTTTTGAGCACACTCCAATTATTGGACAGTGCAACAAGGACGCGCCATTTATTTTTTGCCTCCCTCTATAATGCGCCCATCCTGTATTTTCTCGTGATGATTTTCTGCGCGTTATTTGTTGGCCAGGATTTTTCTAGCCGATCAGTTCAAGCGCTGATCGCAGCCGGACATTCTCGTGGAAAGCTCCTCTTTGCCAAATGGCTGGCCTATCAATGTGCGTGCAGCGTCATGATCTCCCTGCCGTTGGTTGTACACAGCGCCATCGGCCGCTGGATGGGCCAGGCCGCTTGGTGTAATGGTGACACGCTGTTCGCGATCGTGATCGCTCAAGTGGCGATGGGCCTATTGCCGTTTTGCTTCGTTTTTATCTGTCACGATGAAAACCCTTGGCGCTGTCAATGGGACTCTTTTTCCTGATGCTATTTTTGCTCAACAGCGACCACGGGCAGGCATTTTCAGCGCTCTTGCCAATGGGACAGCTACGTCAGCTGGCACTGGCCCAAGAAAACTGTTCGCTGATGCAGTTTGTGGTGACGGATTTCTTCTGGATTTTGGTGCTGTATGCGACGACTTATTGTTGCTTCTCGCGTGCAGATTTGAAATAAAGGCGGTGATAAATGATGAACTTGATCAAAATGGCAGCCTATCAATTGCTGCACCACCGGCTCTTTTGGTGCGGACTGGCTGGGGTGATGGCGCTGGTTTTTTTGACAGCGAGCACCTATCTTTCTGAAGTCATGCCCAGCGGTGGTGTAGCAACATCCCTGGCAGAGATTTTTAATGGGATGGTCTATGATTCGACTTTTTTGCTCATATTGCTTTCCAGTCTCTTGGCGCTGATGCTGGGGCAAGAATTTTCCCAGAGAACCATCGACCTAGAGATTTTTGCGGGGCATTCAAGAAAGCAGATTTTTTGGTCAAAGGTGAGCGTGTATTTGCTGGTCTTCAATATGCTGGCGTTGGTTTTTCCTGCTATTGGCTGCATGAAGCAGCTATCATACTTTGGCGGCTTTGGCGAGTTGTTTTTTGCGCAGATTGCCCCAGCTGTCGTCTATTCGATTCTTTTGAACAGTGCGATGTTTTTCGTTGCCACGAGCTGCTGCTTTTGTCTGCGCAGCGCAGCAAAGGCAATGGGGGCCACAGCGCTGAC
This sequence comes from Peptococcaceae bacterium, assembly GCA_030524315.1. Taxonomy (GTDB): domain Bacteria; phylum Bacillota; class Peptococcia; order Peptococcales; family Peptococcaceae; genus UMGS1590. The sequence goes on along the minus strand of JAUNGU010000063.1, from coordinate 2,343 downwards.
CACTTTTGTGCTCAGTCTTTATCTTGGCTATGGAATGATGTTAAAATGGCCTATGGCCTTTTTGCCACTCTATCAAATTCGCGCCGTGATCATAGAAGGTTCGATTTTTAACGGCCAGGCCATTCTCGTTGGGCTAAGCTGGATCGTGCTGCTGGCAGTGCTGTCATGGCGCAGCTTTGACAAAACAGATCTCAAATAGATAAAGGGGGGTGGGAGGCATCAAGTTCTTGTTCATCGCAACGGCAATTTTGTTGGTACTCGTTGTTTTCAAGTATGTACAGCTGAAACAGCAAATTCGCCACATCACAAAGCAAATACAGGATTTGACAGTAGACGTCTCAGAAAAAATGGTGGATATTTCACTCATTGATAAAGATCTGGAAGCATTGGCCGGCGTCCTAAATCGCTACAACGACAAACAGCGACGCGCCGTTGCCGCTGTCATGCATCACGAAAAGATGCTGCAAGAGGCGGTCGCCAATATTTCCCACGACCTGCGCACGCCGCTGACGGTTATCCTTGGGCACTTGCAACTACTCAGACAAGAGCCGCTCACGACAAGCCAGCAGCAGCGTGTCGACGTCCTACATAACAAAGCGACGCAAATGGCAGGACTCGTGCAAGAATTCTACGATCTCTCTATCATCGAGACGAAAGATATGGTGCCTCTGCGCGAGCGGCTGAATCTCACAAATGTGCTGATCAATCTTGTCTCCGAGCAGGCACCTGCATTTGAAGCCAAAGGGCTGCAACCACGCGTCGTGCTTCCGGACCATTCTGTCTACCTTTATTCCGACGAGAGAATGATTGAACGGATTTTGCAAAACCTCGTGACCAATGCCATTCGCTACTCGACAGGCGAGGTCAAAATCTCACTCAGCCAGAAAGACGCAGGCTCCGTCGTCTTCACCATCGAAAATGCCATTGAGCCGTCGCTCGCCATCGATGCCAGCAGACTGTTTGACCGCTTCTATACGGCTGACCAATCGCGCCAACACGGCGGCACTGGCGTCGGCCTCGCCGTCGTCAAGGCGCTGACCGAAAAGCTCGGCGGTCGTGTCACTGCACAATGTGACCAGGAGAAGCTGACCATTGTTGTGGAGCTGAAATAGCAGCGGCTCCCAAAATTTTTTTCAAAACAAAAAGGAACGTGAGAAAAATTCACGTTCCTTTTGCTATATCGCTATTTTATTTGATACCCTTTGGTGGCTGGGCGTCGTAGCCGTTGAGGTGGACGATCATTTTGTCGATGACTTCGTCTTCGACAGGCTTGTCGCCCATGCCGGTGCGCACGCCTGCGATGCGATCCAATTCATCAAAGCCGTCAACGAGCTTGCCGAAGGCGGCATAGGCGCCGTCCAGATGTGGCGCATTTTGGTGCATGATGAAAAATTGGGAGCCGGCGCTGTCTGGATGCATGGAGCGTGCCATAGAGATAACGCCGCGTTCGTGGCGCAAATCATTTTCCACGCCGTTTTGCTTGAATTCGCCCTTGATGCTGTAGCCAGGGCCACCGGTGCCGGTGCCCTGTGGGTCGCCGCCCTGAATCATGAAGCCTTTAATGATGCGATGGAAGGTCAAGCCGTTGTAAAAACCGTTGTTGGCCAAAAATAAAAAATTATTTACAGTGTTTGGCGCGACATCCGGATACAACTCAACTGTCATCGAATTGCCACTTTTCATGAGAATTTCTACCTGTGGATTTGACATTATTATTTCAACCCTTTCATATAAATAGATATTTCTTAAAATGTATGATACCATAAATTTTGTGAAATTCACAGCCTATTATGGATTTAGAAAGGATCGATACAATGCAATTCAAAAAATTTGCGTCTGCTTGTGTGTTGGGCGCTGTTCTGACAACAGCCGCAATCTCTCCAGCAGAAGCCGATGCAACATCCTCCTTAAATATTGTCATCAACAATGTTCAATATAATAACGTGGGCGCTGGCAGCCCAGAAAATATCAATGGTCGCGTCTATGTGCCGCTGCGTTTGGTGAGCGAAGCACTGGGTTACGACATTGAATGGGACGGCACCACGCGCTCGATTCTCATTGACTCGGATGCCTCAGCCGTGCTCACTGCAAATGGCACCATCCAGATCTATATTGACAATCAGTTGGTCAAGACCGACAGCAATACGGGAATGCCATACCTCACCCCAGAAGGTCGTACCATGGTGCCAGTGCGTATCGTCACTGAAAAGCTCGGCGCAACAGTGAACTGGGACAGCACTCAGCAGACAGTAGAAATCACCACCGGCAACAACGGCAGCGCTGGCAATAATAATAGCAACAATAGCGGCAGCACGAACAACAACAGCGGTACCACGACTGTGC
>JAUNGU010000062.1 GCA_030524315.1 Peptococcaceae bacterium | reverse complement strand
ACCTCGCGAATAAGATTGCAATAGCTATTGAGGAAGTGTTTGGCCTCCTCGCTGGCAAATACATAATCGCGCACTGCCTGATCGCGCCCCGTCAGCGGACGCAGGGCGGGGTCGTAGAAAGGATTCTTGAGAAAACGCACATCCATGACAATATCGGCGTCAATGGGAATCCCAAATTTGAAGCCAAAGGACTGGATATTGATCTGCATGTTTTCTTTTTCTGAGCCCCAAATTTTGAACAAGGCATTTTTCAAATCCGCTTTGGAATATTCGGAGGTATCCATAATAAAGGTCGAGATCTCGCGTACATGCGCCAGGGCTTCTCGTTCCTTTTCGATGCCACCGACAATCGACCCATCCTCACTGAGAGGATGCTGTCGTCTCGTTTCCTTAAAGCGATTCACCAACACTTCGTCACTCGTGTCCAGATAGAGAATCGTGTACTCGATGCCCATCTGGCGCAAGGTGTTCAGTTGTTCATCAATGGACTGAATAAACTGTCTGCCACGCATATCAATGACGAGGCAGATCTTATGAATATTGTTTTCCGCCTGGACAGCCAAATCTGCCAAACGCGCAATCAAAGGCACAGGCAAATTGTCAACACAAAAATAGCCCATGTCCTCAAAAAAATCACATGCCAAGCTTTTGCCGGCACCTGATAGCCCGGTAACAATGACAAATCTTTTTTCATCAGCTGGTAACGAAGTGCTCATGATGGCCTCGTTTACAATTACTCGACTGGGCCGGAAGCGGTCCAGAGAATGAAGCGGCCGCCCAGTACAGCTTCTCGGTCGATGGTCAGGGTGTCTTCGTTGTCATTGATGAAGAAATAGCCTTCGCCAATGCGTTCTGCTTCCTTCCAACCATTGTAAGCCACCCAATCCTTGAAGAGCTCTTCGGCCTGGGCGTCGTTTTTGCTCAGATACACAAACTTGCTCCCGGTGTTTTCAACGCGGGTAAATAAATCCCCTTGAACCTTTTCCAATTTTGCAACGGCTTTCAGCATATCACGATTCTGATACGCACCAACACCTGCAGCGGTCATCGCAGCACCTAAAAATAAATTTCTCAGTTTCATACTGAATTCCTCCCAAAAATTAAATAAAAATGTAGGCATTTTTTTATTTGGATTTATTTGTTATAATATAACACAAACTTCCCTTCTAGTCACATAAAAATACGACTATTTTTGTAATTTTCATGAATTTATAACACAGCCAAAAATTTTTGGCCCGCGAATCATACTGGAGGCATTATTTTATGATAGATCCGCATCCTAGCGAGCGCTACAGTTTTATTGACGACAAAAATCCACGCGAAATTATTTTGCTGCGCGGCTACGGCTGCCGCTGGCGCCGCTGTCGCTTTTGCAATTATCACCTGGATTTTTCTCATGACCAAAAAGCCAACGACGTGCTGAATTTTTCGGTAATGGACGAGGTCCAAGGAAAAACCGGCGTCCTTGAAATGATCAACTCAGGGAGCTTTTGTGATCTCAGCGAGGCGAGCCTGGAAAAGCTCATCGACACCTGCAAGCGCAAGCACATCCATCAGCTCCACGTCGAATGTCACTGGATCGAGCGCGCGCAAATTGCGCCCTTCCGCGCACGCTTGGCTCGGGAAGGCATCACCCTCAAGGTCAAGGGCGGCGTCGAAACCTTCGACGGCAAATTTCGCGAGGCGGTTTTTGACAAGGGCATCCCAGCCGAAACCACACCGGCAGAAATCGCCCAGTATTTTAACGAGTGCTGCCTGCTTTTCGGCGTCCACGGCGAGACGCTGGCGCAAATGCAAGGAGATATTGACGCCGGGCTGGCCAATTTTGACCGCATCTGCATCAACATCATGATCGACAACGGCACCCCGGTCAAACGCGATGAAAGCGTTGTAAATTTATTCATGACCCAGCTCTATGACAAAGTTAAAAATAATCCACGCGTCGACGTCCTTTTGAACAACACGGATTTTGGCGTCGGCTAAAAATCACCAGACAAAAGCAGTTTAAGTAAAATCCGCTATTTTATTTGAACTGCTTTTGCTATATAATTGGAAGGATGAAAAAAAGTTCAGTCACAGTGAATATTTTTTAAGTAAAGGAGCTCGATTCTTTTGAGTAAAAAAGCCTATTTATGCCTCGAGGACGGCACGGTTCTCCAGGGACAATCCTTTGGCGCTGAAGGCACCGTCGTCGCGGAGCTGGTATTTACCACCGCCATGACCGGCTACCTGGAAACCTTGACCGACCCAAGCTACTATGGACAGATCGTTCTCCAGACGTTCCCATTAATTGGTAACTACGGCATCATTCCTGAGGATTTTGAATCGGCAGCGCCAGCGCTGCGCGGCTACATTGTCAAGGACCCTTGCGACCATCCATCCAACTTCCGCGGCGAAAGCACGCTGGATGCCTATCTGAAAAGCCAGGGCGTCGTCGGGCTCTATGGCATCGACACCCGCGCGCTGACCAAGCGCATTCGCGAGCAGGGTGTCATGAATGCCGTGCTGACCACCGATCCTGACAAGGTCTCTGCCGACGGCCTCAAGGAATTTGCCATTCGCGATGCCGTGCCATCGGTCACGATTAAAGAAACAAAAACCACTGTATCAGATAATAAACAGCACCCTCGCATCGTCCTCTGGGATTTTGGCGCAAAAGACAACATCGAGCGCGAGCTTCTAAAGCGCGGCGCCACCGTCGTGCGTATGCCAGCAGGAAGCACCCACGAGGACATTCTCGCGCAACATCCAGATGCCATCATGCTTTCCAACGGCCCTGGCGACCCAACAGAGGCGCAGGATATTATCGGTGAGTTGCGTGCCCTCTCTGGGGCAAAGCTTCCAACCTTTGGCATCTGCTTGGGCCATCAGCTCTTGGCGCTCAGCCACGGCTTTTCGACCTTCAAGCTTAAATACGGCCATCGCGGCGCCAATCAGCCGGTGCGTGATCTCGATACCGACCGCATTTTTATCTCCAGCCAGAACCACGGCTATGCCGTTGACAACGACACCATCGATCCTGCCATCGCCAAGAAACGCTTCATCAATTCTAACGACGGCACCTGCGAAGGCATCGATTATCTGAATGAACCAACCTTTAGCGTGCAGTTCCACCCAGAGGCCTGCGGCGGTCCAAAGGACACTGAATATTTATTTGACCGTTTCTTTGACATGATGGAGGTTTAAAACTATGCCACTCAATCCAGATATCAAAAAAGTTCTCGTTATTGGTTCCGGCCCAATCATCATTGGTCAGGCAGCAGAATTTGACTATGCCGGCACCCAAGCCTGCCAAGCGCTCAAGGAAAACAACATCGACATTGTCCTGGTCAATTCCAACCCTGCGACGATCATGACCGACGAAGCCATGGCCAACCACGTCTATATTGAGCCGCTGACCCTCGAAACCATCAAGCGCATCATCAAGAAGGAAAAACCGGACAGCATCCTCTCGACCCTCGGCGGGCAAACAGGCTTGACCCTGTCCATGCAGCTGGCGCGCGAAGGCTTCCTGGCGCGTCACAATGTCAAGCTCCTCGGCGCCAACCCTGAAACCATCGACAAGGCCGAAGACCGCCAAATGTTCAAGGACACCATGGCAGAAATCGGCCAGCCAACCATCGCCTCTAAGGTCGTCACCGACACGACCGCGGCCATGCGTTATGCCGACGAGATCGGCTATCCTGTCATTGTGCGCCCAGCCTTCACCTTGGGCGGCAGCGGTGGCGGTATTTGCAATACGCCCGAAGAACTCAAGGCCACTTCCGACACCGGACTGGCCATGTCGCCAATTCATCAGATTCTCGTTGAAAAATGCATCAGCGGCTGGAAGGAAATCGAGTTCGAGGTCATTCGTGATGCCAAGGGCAACGTCATCACCGTTTGCTCCATGGAAAACTTTGACCCTGTCGGCGTGCACACTGGCGACTCGATCGTCATCGCGCCAGCTGTGACCCTCGCCGACAAGGAATATCAGATGTTGCGCTCGGCAGCCCTCAAGATCATCAACTCCCTCGGCGTTGAAGGCGGTTGCAATGTGCAGTTTGCCCTCCATCCAGAAAGCTTCGAGTACGCAGTCATCGAGGTTAACCCTCGTGTGTCTCGTTCCTCTGCCCTGGCTTCCAAGGCCACTGGTTATCCAATCGCCAAAATCGCCACAAAAATCGCCTTGGGCTACACCCTCGATGAAATTCCAAACGTCGTCACCGGCAAAACCTTTGCTTCCTTTGAACCAGCACTGGACTATGTGGCGGTCAAATTCCCAAAATGGCCATTTGACAAATTCATCTATGCCAAGCGCGACCTCGGCACCCAGATGAAGGCGACCGGCGAGGTCATGGCCATTGCCGATTCCTTCGAAATGGGCCTGATGAAGGCAGTGCGCGGCGCCGAAATCAAGCAGGACACCCTGCGTTATCATGAATACACCGAGCTTTCCCTCGATGAGATCAAGGCCCTCATGGCCCAGCCAAGCGATTTGCGCCTCTTCTCGGTTTACGAAGGGCTCTATCGCGGCATGAGCGTCGACGAAATCCACGCCATCACCTTGATTGACGAATGGTTCCTCTACAAGCTCGTCAAGCTCGTTGATTTTGAAAAGAAGCTCGTCAGCGCCACGGCGCCACTAACCAACGAAGAATATATTCACGGCAAGAAGCTCGGCTTCACCGACAAAATCATAGAAAAGCTTTCCGGACAGCCGTTGCCAATGACCTTGGCACCAACCTACAAAATGGTTGACACCTGCGCCGGCGAATTTTCTGCCGAAACCCCTTACTTCTATTCGGTCTTTGCCACTCCTGAAGAAGGCGCTGAAAACGAAGCCCTCGAATCCATCGAGCACTCTGACAAAAAGCGCGTCATCGTCTTTGGCTCGGGCCCAATTCGCATCGGCCAAGGGATCGAGTTCGACTATTCCAGCGTCCATTCTGTCTGGGCCCTCAAGCGCCTGGGCTACGAAGTCATCATCATCAACAACAACCCAGAAACCGTCTCTACCGACTTTGACACTGCCGACCGCCTCTATTTTGAGCCTGTCACCTGGGAAGACGTCAAGCCGATCATCGACATCGAAAAGCCAATCGGCGTCGTTGTTGCCTATGGCGGTCAGACCGCCATCAAGCTCACGGCTGATCTCGCTGCCTACGGCGTAAAAATCATCGGCACCTCTGCCGATGGCATCGACGCCGCCGAGGACCGCGAACGCTTTGATGAGCTGCTTACGACCCTCAAGATCAAGCGTCCAGCCGGTCACACCGTCTTCACCGAAGAAGAAGCGCTGCGCGTGGCCAACGATATCGGCTATCCAGTGCTCATGCGTCCAAGCTACGTGCTCGGCGGTCAGAACATGATCATCGCCTTTGGCGACGACGACATTCAGGAATACATGAAGGTCATCATCGCTGCCAACGATGAGCACAATCCAATCCTCATTGACAAGTACCTCAACGGCATCGAAATCGAAATCGACGCCATCACTGACGGCGAGGATGTGCTCATCCCTGGGATTCTCGAGCACATCGAGCGCACCGGGATTCACTCGGGCGACTCCATCGCCGTTTATCCAGCGCCACATATTAACAAGCGCATGGAAGATAAAATCATCAACCACACCAAGGCGCTGTGCAAAGGGCTGGAAGCCATCGGCCTGACCAACATCCAGTACATTGTGCACGACGATGAGCTCTATGTCATTGAGGTCAACCCTCGCGCTTCCCGTACCGTGCCTTACATCAGCAAGGTCACTGGTGTGCCAATGATCGATTTGGCAACCCGCGTCAGCTTCGGCGAAAAGCTCGCTGATCTGGGCTATGGCACCGGGCTCTATCCATCGAGTAAATACGTGGCCGTCAAGGTGCCGGTCTTCTCCTTTGAAAAGCTGGCCAACGTCGACACCCAGCTCGGGCCTGAAATGAAATCCACCGGCGAGGTGCTCGGCATTGGCGACACCACCCTCGAAGCCCTCTACAAAGGCCTCGTGGCTGCCGGTTATTCTCTCAAGCGCGAAGGCGGCGTCTTTATCTCTGTCCGCGATCAGGATAAGGCAGAAATTGCCGACATCGCCAAGAAATTCTACTACCAGGGCTTTGAGATCTTTGCCACCCGCGGCACTGCCAAGGCCATCGAAGACGCCGATCCAAACATCGACGTTGTCGAGCTCAACAAAATCCACGAAAGCGACGAATTCAACGCTTGCAACCTCATCGAAAGCGGCAAAATCGACTACATCATCTCCACCTCGAAAAAAGGCCGCGATCCACAGCGCGACTCGGTCATTTTCCGTCGCAAGGCTGTCACCCTCGGCATCCCAACCATGACCGCCATCGACACGGCTAACGCCCTCGTTGACAGCATCAGCAGCAATTTCAACCAGCACAACACCATCCTCGTCGATTTCAAAAATATGTAAGCAATCAAAAAAGGCTTGGCGCCGTTTCCATGTGAAACAGCGCCAAGCCTTTTTCATTTGTATTTATTTTCGTCCAACAATCATTTGGGAATGTCCCAGCATCATCAGCGACGCGCGCAGATGCGAGCCAAAAACCTCCTTGCCCGTGTCAACGAGCTGCACCTCCACATAACCCATGTCGCGCAATCCCTGGGCAAAGGCTGCCATGTCGCCGTACATTTTTGGCTTCATGGCATCGTTCAGTGCAAAGACGCCGCCCTTTTTGAGAACGCGCAAGCTTTCCATGAGTAGCGCCTGCTTATCGGCGCCCACGATATTATGATAGACATAATTGCTCACCACCGCGTCAAAGCTCTCGTCTGAAAAATGCAGCTTGTTGGCGTCACCCGATTGGAAAATGCAGCGCTCGCCCACACCCTCGCTCACCGCATTGCGCTCACAAAGCCGCTGGCTGTAATTATACACCGCTCCCCAATAATCAATGCCCACAATCTGCGCTTCTGGCCAGGTCAAGGCTGCGCGAATTGACAGAGCACCCGAGCCACAGCCCACATCCAAGAGCCGCCCCTGCCCATCAAAATCCAGATGCGCCAGCACCGACCGGTGCACCGCCTCCATCATGCCGCCGCCATCAAAGGCATACTGCTTGCGAATCCACGTCATCCAGCAAAGCATCGCCAATAGCCCCGCCGTGATCACCAAAAACACCACAGCCAGCGGCACAATATGCAGCACCGCCAACGACAAAATCGCCAGCAGCACACTCACAACAGCGCCGCCGCCAATCATAAAAAAGACCGGATTTGACATCCAACTGCGATAATCCTCACCATGCGTCCCCAAATGAATCTGCGCCTGCGCCGAAAAATTTATATCAGACATAACCATACTCCTTTCAAAAAACATTAGCCACAACTAACCACTCGTCAAAAATAAACATCCCTCTTTGCCGAGGAAAGTTTGCAGCAAATTTCTGAACTAAGCCGGCATCTACCACATCAGCAACCGCCAACGCGTTGGGTTGATTATAACATATTCGCACTTTGATTGAGGACTGGAAAATGAAATAACAAGGTTCTCAAGCATCCATAACCCACAGGTTCGTTCGTGTGTCACATTATCAACAAATACCAGCTTAGTTCAGAAATCTGGAGAATGATTACTGGTCCCCCTTATTTTACATCATTTTTATTTGCGGCTCTACTATCTTGTTTCTGCATGTGTTACTCTGGCAAGAAAAAGACATCTCTAGTAATGAATGAGATGTCTATTGAAATTATAAAGTTCTCAAGCTTTGAACCCACCTTGCTTCTCCTGGTTTTTTACTTTTTCGAAACTACAAGGTTCTCAAGCTGAATAGCCATAAGCCACTTATGGGTTTAGTTTTATACCATATCGAAATTGCAGGGCTCTCAAGCTAAAAAAAGCGCCAACTTCCCCCTTGACTAAGTTTTGTACCTTATCGAAATTACAAGGTTCTCAAGCCGAAAAGTTGCGGGCGGTTTTGTACCTTATCGAAATTACAAGGTTCTCAAGCCGTATATAAAAAGAAACTCAAGGACGCGGGGTTTTGTACCTTATCGAAATTACAAGGTTCTCAAGCAAGCGCATCCGTCCCTATGAGCTCATCCCCGTTTTGTACCTTATCGAAATTACAAGGTTCTCAAGCAAGAAGCGACAGGGAAGAAGGTCCGGCGGGTTTTGTACCTTATCGAAATTACAAGGTTCTCAAGCCAATGGAGATGAGCGATGAAGCTCGATACCGTTTTGTACCTTATCGAAATTACAAGGTTCTCAAGCAGGCTGTTCTGCTCTTTTTATAGACCTCGGGTTTTGTACCTTATCGAAATTACAAGGTTCTCAAGCCCAACCGGCTTTCCTTCGTTCGTTCGCACTGTTTTGTACCTTATCGAAATTACAAGGTTCTCAAGCGAACCGGTGATCTCTCTGATTGACGCTTACGGTTTTGTACCTTATCGAAATTACAAGGTTCTCAAGCTTAGGGCTCCAATTCAAAGGCGTAGGCTCGTTTTGTACCTTATCGAAATTACAAGGTTCTCAAGCGCAGCGCCTTCCCAGACTCCCACAGATTCGTTTTGTACCTTATCGAAATTACAAGGTTCTCAAGCTGGTGCAGCGCCTTCATCACATCCTCATCGTTTTGTACCTTATCGAAATTACAAGGTTCTCAAGCGTTCATTAATTCTCGTTGCATTTTATTTGCGTTTTGTACCTTATCGAAATTACAAGGTTCTCAAGCCCGCCCTATCATGAAGAATTACCATTTATCGTTTTGTACCTTATCGAAATTACAAGGTTCTCAAGCACAAAGTCTCCAATTTTAACACCTGCCATTGTTTTGTACCTTATCGAAATTACAAGGTTCTCAAGCTCCCACAACTTTCCTAACCGTGCAATGGTTGTTTTGTACCTTATCGAAATTACAAGGTTCTCAAGCTAGAAGGCAGTGACTTTCGCTCAAAAATGAGTTTTGTACCTTATCGAAATTACAAGGTTCTCAAGCCTGCGCAGCGTTGCTCTTGTCGAAGGTTTCGTTTTGTACCTTATCGAAATTACAAGGTTCTCAAGCCAGCGATTCTTCTGCAGTGGCGCCAATTAAGTTTTGTACCTTATCGAAATTACAAGGTTCTCAAGCTTTGTGCCAAATCGGGCGGATGATGCACGCGTTTTGTACCTTATCGAAATTACAAGGTTCTCAAGCAGACAAACTTTTCTGCATGAATGCAGTCAAGCTTGCCTGCCGTCGCCGAACCGTTACATGTTGGTCATGCTGTACTGTTCAATAAGTAATGCACTAGAGAAGTTCCTCTGGATTATTGTGGATGATACAGAAATCATGGTCAATAATACAGCAGGATTCCTCTGGTAGGATCTCTGACCGCTGACGGTCTTCGATCTGTATAAGTATTATTTTATGATACTGAAGTGTTTCTTGCAATAAGGCAAGCTCCGCAGCGGTCAAATATTTGTCACAATCTACGAGGAAAGCCACTTGGATATGACACAGCTGAGCTAACAGTGACAAATAGCCACAGAGTTTCTCGGCCAAGGTTTCATACGCATAATCGAAGCGCAAATTCATGAATTTGAAGAAATCTTTTAACGCTGGTTCATCATTAAAATCCATTGGATAAGGCAACTTCTGCATGGCTAAGTTCATAAATCTCTGCAATTCACTTCGAAGCATGGTGTATTCTGTGTGCTGTTCTTCTGTGACGATGCCGGATAATTCTTCATACAAGGCTTTCATCAAATTAGCCGCGTCAAATTTTAATGAAAATGGTTCCAGAATCAAGGCTACCTTTTTCTTAAACGATAGGGATTTGGCACCCTCCATAAGGACGATATCTCCATCCTCCCCGTCACATTGATCATAAAGTGTCTGCAAAAAATCCCCATAGACCTGCGGATGCTCAATGATCAAGCGATGCACCGTGTTTTCTCTGAGTGTCCATTCTAGACCATACTCATGATACAAAAGCTTCATAACACAATAAACCTTTCCGTCGTTGCTACAATATCATTTTTGCTCTCGCCGACAATAAATTCCATCTTGGCATACTGTTTCTCTGTGATGCAAAAGAGCTGTACAACGCCTTCTGGCGGTTTATTCTTGCGAATCTTTGCACTGACGGCGTCAGCAGCCGCGGAGTTCTGCACCAGCTTGGAATACACAGAATACTGTTCTTGAATAAAACCTTCGTTAATCAAATACTTGCGAAAGTGTCGATAGCTTTTTCGTTGTTTTGCGGTCTCAACGGGTAAATCAAACATAATAAATACTCTCATGTGTCTATTTATCATTTTCGTAGAACCTGATCATGGTGTCATCTCCTTCATTGAGGGCGTCAAAGACACTATTGACGTAAATTTTGATGGCATTGGTCACATTTTCCTTGCGATGGTTAATCATCACCCCCTGATCTAAGACAGCAAGAATGGCTTGTTTTTCTGTAGTTTCAAACTGTTCTGGCCAGAGCGCAACGACAGCTGCATCCACCAAGGGACGAAATGGCTCCATGAGATCTGAACCCATATTAAAGGGATTGAGCTGGCTATCATGCCATAGCCCCAATTGAGTTAAATATCCCTTGGCGGCAATTTCACGGTTAAAAGTTGCCAAAAGCACTTGATAGCCATAATTCAAGGCGGCATTGAGCGCATCCTCTGCATGTCGTCCCCGAGTAAAATTTTCTCCAAACAGCGCTCGGAAATAAACCCGTGCTGCCGGTCCCTCAAAATCATTTTTCGAAACCATCTGGGTCTCCTCGGCATATTGTTCAAGAAGAGCATGGTCATCCAAGCCCAATGATTTTAGCAGGGCAGCTTGCTTTCTGATTTTTTCTGCAACAATCGCCGCCCACACCATTTGCTTCGTCTCATCTGGCCAGGCGATTTGCTCGCGAATGCGCAGGCTCGTATTGTGTGCACCGTAGTATGGCAGCATTTCAAAAGAAGGCTGACGTTTCTTATCACAAAAAATCACCTTGACATTCGCCATGACCAGTTCGTTGAGCAAACACGCAGTGATAGATACAGCCGTGGATTCAATGATAAGCATGTCAATCTCTTTGAGAAAAATCTTTGTGCTCACATTGCCTTGACGCACCACCATGCATCCCATATGAAAATCCAGCTTGAAACAGTTTTGAATTGTGATCACTCGATTATTCATAGGCTTTTCAGGTTAATGCGACGCTCATAGAGCCCCGTCACTGATTGTTCAATGAGAATGGCTTCGTTACAGTTGGAGATTTTTTTGCCGACGGTAAGCATCCCTGCATGCTTCGAACCCCCAATTAACGTTAAATCAACCGTCTGTGTGCTGGTATTCATCCAATTGATGATCTGGGATAGAATAAAGCACTGATCCTTTGCATCCAATGTCCCAAACGTTTGCTGTCCACTGGCAATGGTCTCCATAATCGACGCTTTGCGTTGCGCAAAAATACCTGTGATGAATTTACCTAGCAAATGCGTGTACAAGGCATCATTTTGTTCCGGTGTCACCACCTGTCTAGCTTTGTTATCCTCTGTCCCGTAGGCTTCACGACTTATGGCTTTTTCAAGAACCTTAATATAATCCACCCACTTCTTTTCTAGATAAACAGGTACAGCATTGATTAAATAGATCTTATCTCCAGCCGCCCCTGCAAGATAATAATAGTAGCCATCAATTCTCACCAACGAGCGCTGTCGCACCGGATAAAGCTTCACTTCCAGGTGATCCACGGTCTTTTTCTTGTTCTCAAGTTGTATCTTTTTCCATAGATATTCCGCCAAAACCGGATCATCCTTAGACTCAGCCTGCAAATAAATTGGCACCCCTTCAAGGCTGCGGACAACCTTCCCTTTGATCTCATATTCCACGAGCGCATAGGCGGCATTGGCAATAGCTGTAACCCCACCATATTTGGTCACATCGGACAATCGAGGATCCGACGATTTTACGGGCAAGTAGGCTTCTGGATTTGCCTTCTCCTTGCTCCAGATGGTAGCCTTACCTGTAATCCCACCATGAACCATGTAGCTTCTTCTTGTGATAAGGACCGTTTTGCGG
>JAUNGU010000061.1 GCA_030524315.1 Peptococcaceae bacterium | reverse complement strand
TGTCACCAACGGCCCCAGCGCTACACGCTACCTCACTCTTTTCTAAGGAGGGCTGTTCATGAAGCATTTTCACGCAATCTCTAGGGCGGAATTATTATCCACTGTTATCGGTATTTTGGGTGGAATCGGGCTTATTTCTTTTTTGACCTATGCGTCCGACTATCCCCTGCTCGTCGCACCTTTTGGGGCCAGTGCGGTACTGCTCTATAGCGCCACCTCTTCTCCTCTGGCACAACCGCGCAATCTCATCGGCGGTCATCTCATTGCCGCCTTCATCGGCACCAGCTGTTACCAGCTTTTGGGCGAAACCTGGTATGCCGTCACCCTCTCTGTGACCTGTACCATTCTTTTAATGATGGTTAGCAATACGATCCATCCACCCGGCGGCGCGACAGCCATCGTTGCCGTATTGAATCATGCCAGCTATGGCTTTGTCCTCTTTCCTATTGCGATTGGCGTCGTGATTCTATTGAGCAGCGCCTATTTTGCCAACAAGCTTTCTCCCCAACGCTCCTATCCAATGTCTCTGGCCAAAAAATAAATTCAAAAAGAAAAACTCTATGTGAATGGGCGGTCCATTCACATAGAGTTTTTTCGTTCATAAATCTAGGCGCTTTGTCTTATTCAGCGACAGCCTGAGCAGCGGTGATGATGGCGAGCTTGTAAGCGTCTTCTTCATCGCAGCCGCGAGAGAGGTCGTTGATTGGTTTTGCCAGGCCTTGGAGGATTGGCCCGATGGCTTCGAAGCCGCCGAGGCGCTGGGCAATTTTGTAGCCAATGTTGCCAGCTTCCAGGCTTGGGAAGATGAAGGTGTTGGCGTGGCCAGCGACCTTGGAGCCTGGGGCCTTGCGTTCGCCAACGCTTGGTACGAAGGCGGCGTCAAACTGGAGCTCACCGTCGATAGGAAGCTCTGGTGCGAGTTCCTTGGCGATCTTGGTGGCTTCGACAACCTTTTCGCTTTCTGGGGAAACGGCGGAGCCCATGGTGGAGAAGCTCAAGAGGGCAACCTTTGGATCAATGTCGAAGGTTTTTGCGGTCTTGGCGCTTTCAACGGCGATTTCACCCATGGCCTGTGCGTCCACGGTGATGTTGATGGCGATGTCGCTAAAGAGGTAGCGTTCTTCGCCCTTGAGCATGACCATGGCACCGCTGACGCGGGAACAGCCTGGCTTCATCTTGACGATTTGTAGCGCTGGGCGCACGGTGTCGCCGGTGGAATGGCAGGCGCCGCTGACCATGCCGTCAGCCTTGCCGGTGTAGATGAGCATGGTGCCAAAATAGTTAGGGTCGAGCAGCTGCTGGCGTGCCTTTTCTTCGGTGGCTTTGCCTTTGCGGCGTTCGACGAATTTTGCAACCATGTCGTCGTATTCTGCGTAGTTTTCTGGATCGATGATCTGCACGTCAGCGATATCGATGTTGTTTTCCTTGGCAACGGCCTGGACCTTGTCAGGATTGCCCAGGAGGATTGGCACAATCAGGCCATCCTTGTGGTGGCGCGCAACGGCGCCGAGGATGCGCACGTCTTCGCCTTCTGGAAAGACGATGGTAATATTTTTGCCTTTGATACGATTTTCAAGTGTTTCCCAAATGTCAGTCATTTGTTGAACCTCTCCTTTTATAAAAAGTTATCGTGGTACTTGATAGTATTAGTATACGCCAACTGTCCACATTATTCAAACCAAAAATTTTTGGCGGGCTTTTGTGAAAGTTCAGTCTTTGTCGGCAATTATTCACCAATGTGTTCTTCGATGTATTCGACAACGTCGCCGACGGTGGTGAGCTCAGCGGCGTCCTTGTCGGAAATGTGGATGTCGTAGATTTCTTCGACTTCCATGATCAGCTCTACAGAATCAATGGAATCGACGCCCAGATCTTTCGCCAGATCGGTGTCCATGTCAATGCTGTCTGCATCACAGCTCAAGATTTCAGACAGACTTTTCTTTACCTGGTCCAGAACCATTTTTTCTCCTCCTCGCATCTTTGGTATGGTGTTCGCTGTTTAGTATAACGGATTTTTTCTGCATGTCAACACGGTTTTGCAAAAATGACGCCGCGATTTACGGCGCCTCGTCGCCTGTCTCTGAAACGACATCGACGACAGTGAGCTGTGCGCCATCAATGGTGAATCGCAGGTCAAATCCTGCAAAGGCGAGGCCGTAGACGCGGCTAGCGTCGTGCTTATAATGGGGGCTGGGATTTTGCGCGAGCATGCGGGTGGCGCCCCTTCTGAGATGGGCTGGCAGGCGCGCAAGCAGCGCCTCGGGAAAATCGACGGCAAGCTGGTCGGCGAGCTTTTCTGCCGCAAAGCCGGCGCGGGCGTTGGGATGGCTGTCGGTGAAGGGCAGGTATGGCTTGATGTCGTAAATCGGCGTGCCGTCCATCATGTCGGCGCCGTCGACGACGAGGACGCATCCTTCATCGGCCGTCTCCTCGATGCGCAACAGGCGTAGCGACGATAATGCCAGCGGATTGGGCCGGTAAGGCGAGCGCGTCGCAAAAACGCCCATGCGCACATTGCCGCCCAGCCGTGGCGGCCGCACCGTTGGCGACCAGTCGTCACGAATGGCCTCAGAAAAGGACCAAAGGGCCCAGATATAGTCATACCCCTCTAACCCGCGCAGCGCCTCTCTAACGCGAAATTCCGGCTCAAAAACGATGCGGCTCTCAAGCCCCTCGACGAGCCCGCTCTGGCGCGGCGCGCCAAATTTTGTCGCAAAGGCCGTGCGGGCGCGGGCGATGACGCGCAGCTGCACATGCTCGGCGGCATCTGATGTCTGTCCCTTGTGCAAAACATTTCCTCCTTTACAGTCAAACAGACGACACCACGCGGGTGTCGTCTGTGGGTAATCGATGATTTATGCGTCTTCCTTGGCCTGATACTGGCTGATGATGGCTTCGGCGACCTTGGCTGGCGCTTCCTCGTAGCCGTCGAAGGTCATATCAAAGCTGCCGCGCCCTTGGGTCATAGCGCGCAGCTCGATGCCGTATTCGAGCATTTCCGCGTATGGCACCCGCGCCTTGACGGTGGTGATGCCTTCCTCGCCCGGCTCCATGCCGAGAACGCGGCCGCGCTTGGCGCTGATGTCGCCGATGACGTCGCCCATGTAGGCCTCAGGCACAGTGACATCGACGGCATAGACGGGCTCGAGCAGGGCCGGCTTGGCCTCTGGAATGCCCTTCTTGAGGGCCTGGGCAGCGGCGACCTTGAAGGCCATTTCCGAGGAGTCGACGCTGTGGTAGGAGCCGTCCTTAAGAGTCAGCTTGACGTTGATCAGCGGATACCCGGCAATGACGCCCTTGGCAATGGTTTCAAGCGCGCCCTTTTCGACGGCTGGAATAAATTGGCGTGGCACGGCGCCGCCGACAATGGCATCGACGAATTCAAAATCCTGGCCATCGGTCGTTGGCTCGAGGTCGATCATGACGTGGCCGTATTGCCCATGGCCGCCGCTCTGCTTCTTGTGCTTGCCTTCGGCAGAGGCCTTGCCGCGAATGGTTTCGCGATACGGGATGTAGACCTTGCCGAGGACGGCCTTGGCGCCGTATTTGCGCTCCATCTTAGTGAGAATGTGGTCGAGATGGACCTCGCCCATAGTCGACAGCTGCAGCTGACCGCTTTCGGCATCCTTGCGCACGACGCAGGTTGGGTCCTCTTCTGCGATTTTGTTGAGGGCGGTGCCGAGCTTTTCCTCGTCGCCCTTGTTTTCGGCGCTGACAGCCACCGTGTAGAGGGACGGCGGGAAGTCAATCGCCGGATACTTCACAGGGAAGTCCTTGGTGGCGAGGGTGTCCCCGGTGCGCACGCCGTCAAGCTTTGGAATGACGACAATGTCGCCAGCAGACGCTTTCTGGATCGGCGTCTGCTGCTTGCCGATGAGGGTGAACATCTTCGAAATTTTTTCCTCGCTGTCGGCGGTGGTGTTGTAGAAGGTCATGCCCTCCTCGATGGTGCCGCTGATGACGCGCACATAGCTGAGCTTGCCCGAGAATGGGTCGAGGGTCGTTTTGAACACAAAGGCCGAAAATGGGTCGTCGTAGTTGACGAGAATCTCCTCATTGTTGTCAATATTGACCGCCTCGTGGATCGCCTTGGTGGCATCGGGCATGTACTTGATGAGGGTATCGAGGAGCAGGCGTGAGCCAATGTGAGACACGGCGCTGCCGCAAAGCACAGGGCAGACGCGGCCGTTGATCATGCCCTGGTAGAGCCCTTCGTAAATCTCTTCGGTCGTCAGTGGTTCGCCCTCGAGGTATTTTTCGAGAAGTTCGTCGCTGCCTTCAGCGGCGGCCTCCATGCACATATCCTGAACCTGGGCAACGCGATCACTAAGCTCGGCCGGAATCTCGCATTCCACGCGCTCGCCATTTTGCCATTCGTAGGCCTTCATCGTTGGAATATCGACGATGCCGCGGAAATCCTTGCCTTCGCCGATTGGCACCTGCAGCGGCATGACCGATTTGCCGAAGCTTGCGCGCATGCCCTCGAGGCTACCAAAAAAGTCGGCGTTTTCAACGTCCATTTTATTGATATAAATCAGCCGTGGCAGGTATAGGGTTTTGCCGTATTGCCAAGCGCGCACCGTGTCCACCTGGATGCCCGATTCTGCCGAAACGACGAGCATCAGCCCATCGGCGGCACGCAATGCTTCAGAAATTTCCCCGCAAAATTCCGAGTAGCCCGGGGTGTCGATAAAATTGAGCTTGTAGCCGTTCCATTCGCAAGGGGCCATCCCCAGCTGAATGGTGACGTTGCGGTTGATTTCCTCTGGTTCAAAATCGAGAATGTGCTTGTTGTCCTTGCCACGTCCAACGGCGTCGACGCCCTTGCACATGAGGAGCATGGATTCCACCAGAGCGGTTTTCCCTGCGCCGTCGTGGGAAACCACGGCGATGTTTCTAATAATGTTACTGTTGTAAGCCTTCATAAGACTCCCTCCTTCACGTATAGATATTAATAAATTTTCTCTATCTATATATTAAAAGACTCAAAAGGATTTGACAATAAGTTTTTTGAGTATTTGAAAATTTTCTTCGATATTTTTGCAAAGAAAAAACCGTGGCCCTCAGACCACGGTGTCATTGATGAAGGTTTCCAGCTGTTCTTGGTGCATTTGCTGGGTTTTGTGCAGCTCATCCAGAAGCGCTGGCAAAATATCGGCGCCACGCGTGAGATCATCGAGGAGGACGCGCATTTCGTGCTCGGCCTTCTCGATGTTGATAGCGCGGACTTTTGGCGTGTCCGGCGCAAAAAACAGATCCACGCTGCTGACGCTGAGGTTGTCCTTGATATCGATGGCCTCGACCTCAAGCGCATCGATGCCGTCCAATATCTGCCGGAGCTGATGCAGCTGGATGCGCACCACCGACAGCGCCGAGATAAACTTGATCTGCAGGTTATCATCCTCGTGGAGCCCTGCCCCATCATCCTCTGCGAGCCTGTGAAGATCGTCTCGCACTTCTTCGGCCTTGCGTTTGGCGAGGGCGAGAATATCCTGAGCCTCCTCCAAGAGCTTGATCTGGTAATCGTCATGGGAGATTTTCTGCTGCATGCCGATGATTTCCTCCCGGTGCACCGAATAATCCAGGTGCTCAATGTGCTTGGCCAGCGCCTCTTCGTAACGTTTGTCAATATCGGCCAGGCCTTCCAGACGTTCCTCAATCATGCGACGCTCTACGCCCAGGTCATAGGCGTGGGTTTCGGCATCGCTCAGGGCGCGCATGGCTTCGGCAGATTTTTCATTGTTTTCAAGGACACGCGCCTCGTACTGACCGCGCAGCTTGAACCAAAACTGCTTGAAATCGTTGGACTCAAATTTACGTACATCGAGATTTTCCTTTTGGCAGCGAATCTGCGCCTCCTGCACAGATTGCTTGGCGCTGGCCTCTTCTTCCTTGAGCGCTTCCAGACGTTCTCGGAGCTGTTTTTTCTCTTGATAGGCAGCGCTGATGGTATGAATGCTTTCTTCCATCCTTCTTCCCTCTTTTCTCATAACATATACTAAGCTTGGGTTAACTATACCACGACCAAATAAAAAAGTCATCTGCCACTTTTGGTGACAGATGACTTTTCATCTCTCAGATTTTACTTATGTCCTTGACAGGAGCTGTCTTGGTTTAAGGCAGCGTGTGCACATTTGCTGCAACCGCAGCCACAGCTTGTTTTGCCACTCTTGTGTCTGCGCCACATGTAGCGAACTACTAAAGCATAAAGGGCAACCACAACAATCAAGGTAAACAATGTTCCAAGCGTCATATAAATCACGCTCCTTTCTATAAAATCGAGAAGAATCAGCTATTACATGATGGCGTTCATGACCTGGTAAACGATGAAGGCAACAACATATGCGAAGCCGCACTGGTAACCAACCGCTGCCAAGGTCCACTTGGCGCTTGCCATTTCACGTCTGATGGCACCGATGGCTGCAAAGCAAGGTGCGCAGAGCAGGTTGAAGAGCATATACGCCATACCGGAAGCTGGAGTGAAGTATTGCTGAATGTTGCTGATGAGGCTTGGGTCTGTTTCGGAACCATCGCCAGTAGCATGGTAGATAACCGCGAGGACAGATACCAAGTTTTCCTTTGCAACCAGACCGGAAATGGTACCGGCAGTCGCCTGCCAAGAACCGAGGCCGATTGGTGCAAAAATTGGGGAGATGACGCCTGCAACTGCAGCGAGGATGGAATCTTCAGGATCTACAGCCTGGAGGGTCCAGTTGTAGCCACTGACAAACCAGATGACTGCGGAGCAAACGAAAATGATGGTCCCGGCCTTGATGATAAAGCCTTTACCCTTTTCCCACATCATAGAGAGAACGTTTCTGAGCTTTGGCAGACGGTATTCAGGCAATTCGATGATGAATGGTGCTGGTTCGCCGCTGAAGCCCTTGGTTCTCTTGAGCAGGATGCAGCTGACGATGATGGCTACAATCCCGATGAGGTAGCAGGAAGGTGCCAACCATGGCTGATCTGGGAACAGTGCCCCAACGAAGAGGGCGATGATAGGCAACTTCGCGCCGCAAGGCATAAAAGTGGTCGTCATGATGGTCAGACGACGGTCTTTTTCGTTTTCAATGGTACGAGTTGCCATGATTGCTGGCACCCCGCAACCAGTACCGATGATGAAAGGAATGAAGCTCTTCCCAGACAAACCGAAGCGACGGAATGCACGGTCCATGATGAAGGCAACACGGCTCATGTAACCGCAACCTTCAAGGAAGGACAGGAAGAAGAAGAGGATCATAAGCTGTGGTACGAAACCGAGTACCGCGCCAACCCCGGCGATGATACCATTGATGACGAGGTCAATCAGGAAATCAGCAGCGCCAATGTTGGTCAGGAAGGTTTCAACCCCACCAGAGATCCATTCAAAGAATGCACCGACCCAGTCGATGGTATAGGAACCGATGGTGGTAATGGATACGTAGTAAATAACAAAGATGATCGCTGCGAAAATTGGCAGGGACAACCAACGGTTGGTGACAATGCTGTCGATTTTGTCGGTCATGGTCTGTTCATTCTTGGCAACTTTCTTCTTCTGGATGGATGGCATCACTTCGGCGATGTAATCGTAGCGGCCATTGGTGATGATGGTTTCAGTGTCGTTGTCGAGCTTTTCTTCGACATCAGCCAGAATCGCATGAAGCTTTTCTTTCTGATCGCTGGCCATCTTGTAATTTTCAGTGATGACAGAGTCGCGTTCGAATAATTTGATAGCATAATAGCGTCCAGCATCATCCTTGAGATTAAAGATGTCCTGAATGTCGGAAATCGCCTTTTCAACGTCGGCATCAAAGTTCACTGGCTTTGGCGCCTTTTTCTCTTTGGCATTTTTGAGAACAACGGTGATCAGGTTGTCGATCCCCTTGCGTTCGAGTGCGGAAATTTCAACAACTGGGCAGCCGCCGAACTTTTCGGAAAGCTTCTTGGTGTCAATCTTGATGCCACGCTTTTCGATGAGGTCCATCATGTTCAAAGCGATGACCATCGGTGTGTTGGTTTCCATCACTTGAGTGGTGAGATAGAGGTTACGTTCCAGGTTGGTCGCATCGATGATATTGATGATGGCGTCCGGACGTTCATTCATAATGTAGTCACGGCTGACGACTTCCTCCAAGGTGTATGGAGACATGGAATAAATCCCTGGCAAGTCGACGATGGTAACATCATCATGTCCCTTCAGTGGGCCCTCTTTCTTTTCTACGGTTACCCCTGGCCAGTTACCAACGTGCTGACGTGCACCCGTCAACTCGTTGAACAAGCTGGTTTTACCACTGTTAGGGTTACCAGCTAATGCAATACTTATCATTTTTCTTTCGTCCCGTCCCTTCTTTTTAATTTTCAGATTAGTTTTTGCTAACCTGATGCCAAAAAACAAACGTTATCGTTTATTCAACAATAACGTGTTCTGCTTCGTCCTTGCGGATCGACAGTTCATAACCACGAATCGTGATCTGAATTGGATCGCCAAGAGGTGCCACCTTGTGGAAGGTGACTGTGCTGCCGCGGGTCAGCCCCATATCCATGAGACGACGCTTGAGCGCGCCTTCTGCATCAATTTGGGTGATCTTTGCAGTTTGCCCCGGACTCAGCTCCTTCAATGTACGCTTAGCCATTTCGTTCTTCCTCCATCCTTAGCAAATTACTGTTACACGCTTAGCCAGATCTTCTCCGACAGCGATTTTAACGCCCTTTACAGTAACGATGATGTTACCGTCAAGAGCACTTGTAACCATGATTTTTTCGCCAGTCACGAAACCTAAGTCATTCAGGTGCTTCTTGGTCTCATCTTTGCCAGAAACCTTTTCCACGGTGTATTCTGTATTCTTTTCAGCACGATTCAATGGAATACGCATCCCCTGCATTTTCACCTGGGCGTTTGTGGCTTGTCCCACCATTCCATCTGCGTTTAATTCCATGTTTGACATTGATGTCATCTACCTTTCTACACACTAAAAGAGATTAGCTCTAACTAACTGTATATAGTTTACATCTGCTAATAGCATTTGTCAATGAAAATCCAAAAAAAATGCGGAAAAATCGGTACTTTTCGTTAAATTTATTTAACAGTTTATCATAAACAAATTTTTGCATATCTAGTGTGCAAAAAAATCGCGCCGAGACCACTCAGCGCGAATAATTCTGCAATATTTATCTTATTTCAAAAAATCCCTGTGACAAAAATTTCGATGCCGATGGCAATGAGGATCACGCCACCAAAGATGCGCGCCCCCTTCGAAAAATGGGCACCGACGGTTTTGCCAATGACAAGCCCCGTCAGGCAAATGGCCAACGTCACTACTGCAATGATCACCGCACAGACAAAGGCCATGAGCGGGCCATAATCGGCGATGGCAAAGCCTACCGAGAGCGCATCAATCGACGTCGCCACCCCCTGCATAAAGAGGGCGCTCAATCCCAGCGCACCGCTGACCGCTTCCTCTTCGCCGCGCAGGGCGTCGAGGATCATCTTGCCGCCGATGAAGGCTAAAAGAACCAGCGCGATCCACGGGATCAGCTTCTCGAAAGAACGGAACACGTTGACAATCGTGTGCACACAGATCCAGCCGGTCATTGGCATGAGAAACTGGAAGAACGAAAAGGTGCCGGCGATGAGGAGCATCCGCTTTTTTCGCATGGCGGGATCATTCAAGCCATTGGCAATAGACACCGAAAAGGCATCCATTGCCAGCCCCACCCCAAGGACAATGCTATTAATAAAAAACATTACATTCCACAAAATCTTCTACCCCAATCCATCTGCTTACTTTTTCTTTGCCTGCGACCGGCGGTCCTTATAAATTGGCGAGTAGGGCTTCTTTTGCGCCGGGGCAAAGCCTGTCACCATAAAATACACCGCTGCGCCCACACCGAGCATCGCCAATATGCCAAAGGCGCTCCCAGCGCCAAAGGAAAAGGCGGCGAAGCAGGCAAAGCCCGCCACCAATAGGAGCACTGCGGTCAATAGCTTCTTTGCACGTTTGCTCAATCTCGTTCCACCTTCCTACATCACTGCACCGATTATTTTTTGCGGCGCTCTTTTTCTCGGTTGAGCTTGGCCTTTTCAAGCTTGAGGGCGTATTTTTTCTTGTAAAGACTCAAGAGCCGGCCCGTTTCCTCCAAAGTGCTCTCTGCTGTTTTAAGAGCACCCTCAACCTGGTCGCGCAGCTTTGCAACACGATCGCGGTTTTTGCTTTCGCTAGGAGTAGCCGGTGCCTGCCACGTTGAGTGCGCCGTGTATTCGACACGGGGTTCTGGCTCAGGCTCGGCTTGCTTTGATTCTTGCAGTGGCTCTGCGGACACAGGGTCGGCTGCCGGTTCTGGCGCCTCCTCGCTGGCTGGTGCTTGTTCTACCGTTTCACTAGGAGCGCTCTCTACTACCGGCGCTTCGACTTCCTGCGCTGGCTTTGCAGGCGCTTCTTTTTCAGGCGTCACGTCTGCCGGCGCAGCGACCGCCTCGGCCTTTTCCTCGCTCTGAGCGATCCAACGTCTTAGGGTGCTGTAGCCAATGTCCAGATCCTCGGCGCATGCCTTGATGGTTTTCTCTGAATGTTCCTGGCAATAGGCCACTGCCTTGTCCTTGAATCCTTGTTCAAATTTCTTTCTCGCCATGTTCGCCCCTCCTTAGGATTGATAAATATGGGCAATATCTTCAGCAACAATCGGATAGTTCGGGTTAAACATCTCGATGCCCAAAAACTTGAAACGACTCTTTTTATGGAGCGCATCGATCTGCGCTCTTAAATCCTCGCTCACCTCACCGGTGCGAATGTAAGCATTGAGATCGTCATAGGTAAAGCCGAGCACGTCCTCGTCCGTCTTGCCAGTGAGGCCATCGGATGGTGGCTTGGTCACGAAACGCTCCTCAAGCCCGAGCGCCCGCCCCAGCTGGATGACCTCATCGGTGGTGAGCATCGCCAGCGGCGAAAAGGCGCCCGCCGTGTCGCCATACATGGTCGCATAGCCGACCCAATCCTCCGAAAGGTTGGAGGTGTTGATGACCACTGCATCCAAGCTCTGGGCCACAGCATAGAGCAAAGTCATGCGCACGCGCGGCGGCATGTTGAGCTGGGTCTGTCGGCTGATGCCATCCTTGATGAGCGCCGAATTTCCAAGGGCGCTCTTAAAAGCGCTGGTCATCGGCGAAATGTTGATGATTTCATGCTGGATGCCCAAGGCATCGCAGAGATCCTCGGCATAGGCAATGTCGCTCTGCGCACCGTCGGGCATGAGCACGCCGATGACATGCTCGTGCCCGTAGGCAGCCACTGCCAGCGCAGCCACCGTGGCGCTGTCCTTGCCGCCGGAGATGCCGACAACGGCATTCTTTGCGCCAATGGCCTGCAGCCGTTCCTGCATCCAGGTGATGAGATTATTTTTTAACAGGCTGACCTGTTCTTCTGATAATGTCACAACGATCCCTCCTGATCGATTTCATTGATTTTATTGTAGCCCAAAGCGCTCTTATGCGTCAAGATTCTCAGCGCTCTCAGCGCTCACAAAAAAATCGGCCAAAGGCTGTCACCCTTGACCGATTGCAAAATTATAGATACTGTTGGAAAATTGAGCTGAAGCTATCTATCAAGCGCCGTTGCTGTTGATTGGCTTCCTTATTGTGGACCATGTAGAGCTCAAAAACAATGTTTTTGGTGTTGAGCGGAATGTGCACGCAATCCGGAAACGCCCCGCGCGTCACGTATGGCGGATAGGAATACATGAGTGCATCCCCTTCGCTCAAGAGCTCTCGAGTCATGTTGGTGTTGTTGGTGCTCAAAAGGATGTGCATATTGACCTCATCCTGTAGCGCATGCTCACCCTGAATGCCACCGGCCTCAAAAATAATCAACGGATAATCCTTGATCGATTGGAGGGACAGGGTGTGCTGTCTCGCCAGGGGATGACGCGGTGACATGGCCATATAGATCGGATAGGTCGCCAAGAGGGAGAGCTCGACGTTGTCCGGGATTTTGTCGAAGAATTGCTTGAGGGTGTTGGCCACGAGCACAAAGCCGACATCACCGGGATTTTCCGAGACCTCCTTGATGATATCATCCTGATAGCGCTCCTGACAATAGAGCTGCACCTTCGGAAAACTGTGCTTGTAGTCCACGTAAACCACTGGCAAAATGCAGACGCTGATCATTGGCGAGGCGTGCACATTCATCTTGCCGCTGATGACGTCCGTCGAATCCTCTTTGTATTCCGAAATCTGTCGTAGCATCTGATCATAGCGTGCGACAATGGCCTGAGCGGCGCTGAACACCTCGCGCCCACGCTCAGTCAGGGTGACCCCTTTTTTTGTGCGATTGAGCACATCAAAGCCAATCTCATCCTCTAAATTGCGAAGAGATTGGTTCAGACTTTGTTGGGAAATGAAGATTTTTTTGCTGGCTGCATTGATAGAGCCCGCTTTCACAACCTCAATGAGAAATTCCAGTTGTTCTATTTTCATACTAAGCCCCCAAATCTCATCATGACGGTGTGTGTATTCAAAAGCTGTAAAACATACGCAATGCCGTTTTTTGACAGTACAAGTTTATCATAAAAAGCCCGTTTTTTCTACAAGGAAATCCCCGATGCAACCTGCGCCTGCAAAGACGTTCACAAATAAATAACACAGCTTTCAAATATTTCAAAAAATCGTCACGCACGAAAAAACCCAGAAAACGCGAGGGTTTTCCGGGTTTAATCTTATGCGAATAGAATTATTCGATGATCTTGGAAACGGTACCAGCACCTACAGTACGGCCACCTTCACGGATAGCGAACTGCAGACCTTCTTCCATTGCAACTGGCGCAATGAGTTCTACGGTCA
>JAUNGU010000002.1 GCA_030524315.1 Peptococcaceae bacterium | reverse complement strand
GCTTTGTACGCCTTCTCCAGCCATGATATAACACCCCTTTTCTCTTTTTGAAAAAAGTCTGTTTTTGGAGATGAGAATGTCTCCCATCCCCAAAAACAAAACCATTTATATTGTTTTACAAAATCTTATTCATCTTCAAGAATCTGGTAAACCGGTGCCCCTTCGCAGTCGGCTGGCATGCGTACGCCACCGAGGACGGCAACGGTTGGTGCAACGTCTACTTCGCGGATGACACGGTCCGTGATGAAATCTTTTTTGATGTTTGGACCTGCTGCCAAGAAAATTGGCGATACGGATGTATCTGCATAGCCCTGATAGGTCGAGATCGAATCCCCGTGGATGCGGTTGAAGCCTTCTTCGTTGAAGTAGATAATGTCGCCAACATTGTCACCTTGAAGACCAAAGTGCAGCGCTTCTTTCTTGCGCACAGCGAGGGAAACGATGCGTTTGCCATTCCAACGATAGTTGTAAAGATCGTCAATGATCTTGCGCTCTAATTCGTATTGGTCGGCTGGATCGACAATCCCTTCTGGGTTGCGGCCCTTGAGATTGATGTAGATGTAGATACCGCGCTGGGCGACAGCGGTGGTTTTGCTCCAGTCGATTTCGCGCAGGTCATTGCCGTTTTCATCCTTCTTCATGACGGTATAGCCGAGTTCTTCCATGACCTTGATGTTGACGCCAAATGGATCGCCGATTGGAACGGCTGGCTCTTCTTCTTCGGAGCAAACGAGACCGTGGTCAGAGGTGATGATAATGTCCCAACCCTCGTCGAGCAGGTGCATGAAGCGGCTGAGGTATCTGTCGGTGTCGACATAGAAGCGTTCGATGACAGCTTGGATATCTGTTTCGTCGTAAGGCTTGACGTGTGGACGATATTTTGCCAGCTCCCAGAAAATATGGCCCGCCGCATCGACGTTGTGGATGTGAGAGAAAACGATGTCATAGTCGTTTTCTTTGATCAGGGCATTCATGGATTCGGCCTGCCATTCGGTGTAGGATTCCCAGAGTGGGGCGTACACCTTGTTGGCGGCGTTTGGCGAGTTACCAACGATCATGCCGATACTTCGGAATTGGCCAACCTTTTCTTGAATTTGCTTGAGCAGGGATTTTGGATGGAAGAGGGTGTCGTTGTTGGTTTCCATGGCATTGCCATACCAGATTTCAACCTTACTGCCATCCTCAGGGAGCTCAACCAAAATGGCCTGACGGACAACATCGACGTGCTCGCCGTCCTTGCTAACGGTATCAAAAATGTCGTTGACAACGACGCCGATTTGATCGAGAACAACGATTGGTTCTTCGGCCTTTTTCGATTTGTAGATGGCGACCTTTTCAAACTTGCCGTCTGCATTTGGGATGACCAGCGCTGGACGGCGTTCCATACCACCGCTGATGAGGATGTTGAATTCCTTGGCGCCTTCCGGTGCGTTTGCCCAGCCCTTAGCATCTTTGAGCGGCACGGTGGTTTTGTTATCGTAGAGCTGTGGATGAGATGCGCCTGCGTTTTCCCCTTCGTTTTCGTTCATGATCATGTTGACGAGGGTTTTCTGTTTCAGAGATTGGTCAAGGGCTTTTGCACCGGCGCTAGATTTGGATTCGGCTTCTGCTACGTCGATGTCCGTCAGCACACAGCCAACACCGGAGCCATCGTCTTCGTGTTCAAATACGTGAGCTTCTTTGATGTCGCCAGAGGCTTCGATCCACTGTCCCCATTCAACAGTCCCAACAGCCACGTTAATATTCGATGGCTGGGTCCCGTCAACAACGTGAAGATTTGGGCTGTCAGAGGTTGGAGGCCAAGAGGAACCTGGCCAGTGGAAGACCAAGGTCTTTTGACCATTTTCTGCAAAAACGTTCCAAAGTGGCTCGGCTTTGCAATTTCTGGAGTCAAAAGAGTACACCAATGTGTCCAGCTTGTCTGGATGTGGGTTCCAGAAATCTGTCACGCCGTGGGTCCCAACATAGGCACCTGTGGCCAGCGTCGTCCAAAGTGGTGGCGTGATGGTTGGCATCGCGCCGAGCATGACCAGGTCTTCTCTGGTAGAGCCGCGTTTCATAAATTCTGTGAAGTGTGGCATGACGCCTTTGTCCATGTATTTTTTTGCCAAACGTGGATCAAGGCCGTCAACGCCCAAAACCAATACTTTGTTTTTCATAATGTCTCCTCCTTAGGTAAATCCTTCTGTGTCATTTCCATGGCTTTATGATAAATCAGATTTATTATTATGAAAAACAGTACTTATTTTTGTGTATGTGTTACCCACAAATCCTTTGGATATCTTTTATTTGTATGTATTCGTCATCGCGGACGGCAGATGATAAAATACTTGACAAGATTCTGACGACAATTCTATACTCACAATAAGCCAGCTTTATTACAAAAATAAAAAACGTACTGCCAATCCGTCATCGTCCAACGGAATAGCAGTACGCTTTTTCATATGAAATGTGATTCTAAATTTATTTTTGAGGAGGAAAATACATGCGTCTCGAACAGCTCTATTATTTTTCAAAAATCGCAGATCTACATTCCTTCACCGCTGCCAGCGAAGAATTGTTTATTTCTCAGCAGGCGCTGAGTACCTCCATGAAAAAGTTGGAAAAGGAATTCCAAACGGCACTTTTCATTCGCACCCCGCGCGGGGTGTCTTTGACGGAGGATGGACAATATTTTTATGAACGTGTCGCAAAAATCATGGCGCTCCACGAAGAAATCTACAATCATTTCCTTCGCCAAATCGAAGCACCGGATTCTCTTAGCGTCGCCCTCAACGCCAATATCAAACGCTATTATTTTCCAAAAATCATCAGCCATTTTCTAAAGAATTATCCTGACAATCCGATCAATTACATCTCTGCCAAAAACAATGATGTCATCGATCTTGTCCTGAATAAGGAGGCAACCTTTGGCGTGCTGCCGGTGCTTCGGGCCGACAATAGTTCTCTCACTGAGCTGCCGGAGGAATTGACCTTTTTGCCTCTGAGCAGCACCCACTATTGCTTGCTTACAGATGCCAAATCGCCGCTGGCAGGCTACAAATCCCTGTCTATGTCGACAATTATCAAATACCCGATCATCCTCAACGCATCGTCGGAATCCACCTTGTTTTCCCAGCTCATCGCCTTCTACGACGAAAAGGCGCCTGTCATTCACGTGGATAGCATTCCTCTGCAGGAGCAGATGGTCGAGGACGACCTCGGCAATATGCTCTATCTCGAGTCTCAGGCTACCCCGTCTGATAAATTTGTCAAGATACTGATCTCCAACAATATTTCTGTCTGTGTCGGCTTCATCTACCGAAGCGATTTGGATTTTTCACCCCTCCAACGAATCTACCTCGAAAAGGCGAAAAATCTCATCGCCAAATTCCACTAGCTCATGCCTCTTCGCCGAAGTGGTCGGCGTCTTCTAGGGTGTAGCGGGCGCGGATGCCGCCGATGAGGCGTGGGCGGGAGAAGCTTGGGTTGGCGCGGGCTTCGCCGATGCTGCGTTGGGCCAGGCGCATTGGCACGGCGACGGGGCGCATGTGCATGCCGATCATGGTTTCGCCAATGTCGAGGCCGTAGCCTGCGTGAACGCCTTCGACGAGGACGGGATGGGTGAATTGGCGATAGGCTTGGCTGGCCATGGAGCCACCGGCGTGGTAATGGGGCACAGCGCAGACTTCTGTCAGGCCGAAGCGGCGCATGGTTTCGCGCTCAACGACGAGGCTGCGGTTGAGGTGCTCGCAGCACTGAAAAGCGAGGTGCAGATGGTGCTTGGCGGCAAAGCGACGCAGCACTGGGAAGAAAATTTCTGCCACCTGCGGGCTACCGGCCTTGCCGATGCGCTTGCCGCAGACCTCGCTGGTGCTGCAGCCGATGACGAAGATGTCGTCGTCCTGGGGCGCTTGCCGCTCGACCATTTGCTCAAGAACGGTTTCGAGCTCGTCTCCAATGTGATCCAAATCAAACATGATGATCCTTCCTTTCGAACGATTTTCTAGAAAAAGAAGACCGGCGCGTGTCCGGTCTTTTGTTGTTTAGCGAATGGTGACCGGCTCTAGCAGCGTCGTCAAGAGGGCGTCGGCCTGGGT
Organism: Peptococcaceae bacterium; assembly: GCA_030524315.1. Lineage (GTDB taxonomy): Bacteria > Bacillota > Peptococcia > Peptococcales > Peptococcaceae > UMGS1590. The sequence goes on along the minus strand of JAUNGU010000002.1, from coordinate 62,865 downwards.
GGTGACGACCATGCTCTTTGAGGCGCTGTCCCAATCGACGGTGAAGCCGAGGAGCTGGCCCAAATCACGCAGCTTGAAATAGGTGAAGCCGTTGATGTTGTAGGCCGCTGGCAATACCGGCGCGCCATCGGCGAGGACGGTGATGCCGTTTGGCACGGCGACGTCGTTGCCGTTCAAGCTGACGAGGGTCGGCGATTCGGTCATTGGCGCGTGGCTGGTCAGGGTGATATGGCGACTCTGGGAGTCATAGCCGACGTTGAAGGCGGCAGACGTTCCTGTGAGGATGGTCGCCAGATCGCGCAGGCGGAAATAATTGTTGCCGCCGATGTTGTAGCTGGCCACCTCTGAATAGGCGCCGTCGACGTTGAGGCGATTGTCGTTGCGGCCGATGGCGATGCGACGGCCATTGTCGACGCCACTGTCGGTGTCACCGAGGAATTCCTCGAGGGTGATGCCACGGCTCATGATTTCCTTGGCGGCATTTTTGCCAACGTAGCGATAATGCCATGGCTCATATTGATAGCCGGTGATGGCTTCCTTGCCCTTTGGGAAGCGGACGATGAAGCCGTAATCGGCGCAATGGGCCATCATCCACTGGGTGCCGGGGAATTGGTCCATGGACGTTTCCAGATTGTTGGCTGGGTGATCATTGTCACCAACGTCAAAGACGAGGCCTGTCTGGTGGTCGCTCTGACCTGCACGCGCCGAGTAGGTGTTGGCGCGTTCCTCGCCGTGCTGGGCGGCGTAGCGGGCGAAGAGATCCCGCTGCACGCTGTAGCTGCGATAGCCGGAGAGCATGTACATGGAATAGCCCTGGGCGTTGGCTGCCGCGATAAAATCCTTGGCCGCCTGATCGGCCTCACCATAGAGGGTGTTGCTCTGATCCGGGCCGCATGGCGCATAATCGGCTGGTAGCGAATGCTTTTTGTTGACGAGAAGAATGCCGCTGACTGCTGGCAGACCGTCAGCCTCCTGATGACCGTCACTATACGGCGAGGTCGGCGTGGTGACCTGCACGTCGCCAGCATTTTCGCCCTGCTCCTCGTGGGGCGCCGGGTCGGTATTTTCTTCGGCAGCCACCGGCAGGCTCGTCACCGCCAGCGACAAAATCAGCGCCGCTGCCAATCTGCGCGAATGGGTGTGTTTCATGTGCGCACCTCCTTTGTGATTCTATCTTGATTATAACATCTTTGAAAAATAAAAAAAGTGCTTTTCTGGCAGTTGCGCAAACCCGTCCAATTAAAGTAAAATATAACATGATATTGATAATTGACAAAAGGAGTCCTGAAGCGATGAAAAAAATTCAAATGACCACACCTATCGTCGAGATGGATGGGGACGAAATGACACGTATTCTCTGGGCATGGATCAAGGACAAGCTGATTCTGCCTTATGTCGATCTCAAGAGCGAATACTACGACCTCGGTCTTGAGCACCGCGACGCCACCGACGACAAGGTCACTGTGGAAGCATCAGAGGCCATCAAAAAATACGGCGTCGGCGTCAAGTGCGCGACCATCACGCCAAACGCTGCCCGCGTTGAGGAATACAAGCTCAAGGAAATGTGGAAGAGCCCGAACGGCACCATCCGCGCCATCCTCGACGGCACTGTGTTCCGCGCGCCAATCCTGGTAAACGGCATCCATCCATTCGTACGCACCTGGAAGGCACCAATCACCGTTGCGCGTCACGCCTATGGCGATGTCTACAAAAACAGCGAGCTGCGCGTTGACGGCCCGGCGACCGCCAGCCTCAAGGTCGATTACGCCGACGGACGCACCGAAGAAAAAGAAATCTTCACCTTTGAAGCGCCAGGGGTCATCCAAGGGATGCACAACCGCGACGCCTCCATCGAAAGCTTTGCCAACGCCGTCTTTACCTACGCGCTGGACACCAAGCAGGACGTCTGGTTTGCCACCAAGGACACCATCTCCAAAATCTACGACCATCGCTTCAAGGATATCTTCCAGGAAATTTTTGACCGCGATTACAAGGCCCGCTTCAAAGAAGCCGGCATCACCTATTTCTACACCCTCATCGATGACGCCGTGGCCCGCGTGGTTCGTAGCGAAGGCGGTTTCATCTGGGCGTGCAAAAACTACGATGGCGACGTCATGAGCGACCTCGTGGCCACCGCCTTCGGCAGCCTGGCGATGATGACCTCTGTCCTTGTCTCCCCAGAGGGCTACTACGAATACGAAGCCGCCCACGGCACCGTACAGCGCCATTACTACAAGCACCTCAAGGGCGAGCAGACCTCGACCAACTCTGTCGCCACCATCTTTGCTTGGACCGGCGCACTGCGCAAGCGCGGCGAAAAAGACGGCCTCGACGATCTGCAAAAATTCGCCGACGCTCTCGAAGCAGCCACCATCGAAACCATCGAAAGCGGCACCATGACCAAGGACCTCATGGCCCTGTCCACCATCGACGGCAAGCACGAAGTCACCTCCGAAGCCTTCCTCGATGCCATCGCCGCCCGCCTCGACGAAAAGCTCGCATAAATCCACAGGCACAGCGCCGTTCTGCACACGCAGGACGGCGTTTTTTCGCACCTCAAAAAAATCTCATCCACCGACGCTGGTGAATGAGATTTTTGTTTGCAAATTATTCGATTGTCGTGGTGTTGCCACTGGTGACGGTATTTGTGCCTGGTGCTGAGGACGAATTCGAATTGCCAGTAACAACAGTGCCGGTATTTTCACTGCCCGACGCATTTCCACCGCCAGATGTGCCACCGCCACTGCCACCATCAGGGGTCACTGTTGATCCCCCCTGATTGCCGGCATTGCCGCCAGACGTGCCGCCCTGGTCGCCCGTGCCACCAGGATTGACGGTCGTACCGCCGTTGTTGCCACCTTGGTGACCACTGTTGGCATCCTGACCATTCGTGCCCTGATTTGTATTGCCGTTTGCATCTGTGCCGTTGTTGGCGTTCTGGTCATCACTGTTCTGATCGTCATCTGTATCTTTATCTTCACTGTCGTCAGTATCTTCTGTGTCGCGGTCATCGTTGTCGGTTTCATTACTCGTGACGATTTGACTGTTGTTGTTATTTTCGCCATGGACAAAAACGACAATACGCTGTGTGCCATCACTATTTTCGCTGACGGCGACCATATCTCCAGCATCGATGTCCTCTGCGTCAATTGGCAATATCTCATCGCCTTCGACACGCTCGATGACGGCATCGTCTTCGATATCAATGTCTGTGGTTTTATTAGTCGCCTTCAAGGTCACACCATCCATGTTCATATAGTTGGTGATCTTTTTGTTGCTTTTGTAAATTTCAAGGGACAGGGTTTCACCATCGTTGCTTTTGACCTCGCCGATGGTATCTGTATTTTCTTCATTTTGCACCGATTCGACTGCGCTGCTGCCAGCATTGGTGGTAGCATCTGTATCTCCATTGCCACAGCCTGCCAAAATCCCTGCTGAAAGCAACCCAATCGCAAAAAGCGTCATCCATTGTTTTTTTGTTTTCATCGTATCCCCTCTCTTGCTGTCATAAAAAGCCATAGATACTATTTCATTTTATCCTATTCCTTCGGGAGTTACCAGCCCTATTTTGTCAGATTGTCCGTGACTCCTCCCACTCCTGCTTTTCTAGAAGGCGCTTGTAATATTTGTCGGCCTGGTAGAGGGCGACGCAGGGGTTGTGGCCGAGGACGCGGTCTTTGGTGACGACGCTGGTGACGAGGGCCTTGGAGTGCTTGATAAAGAGGCTGTCGTGGCCGACGCAGAGGCCGACGATGAGGTTGAGGTCGGTTGCGGCGTCGTTCATAATTTCTGCCTGAAGCACGGGGTTGCACATGTTGACGCCGCTGGACTCGCAATAGGCTGGGATGCCAATCTCGACCTTGGGCGTGGCGCCGAGCTTGCAGGCGGCGCCGACGACTTCAAAATCGTTGGCGCGGAGAATTTTTGCCAGCGTGCGGGATTCGGCGAGGAGTCCTGCGCAGGTGGCAATGCCGAGTTTTTTGGCGCCGATTTTGTGAGCGAACTGAATGATTTCCTCGACGCGGGTGCGGCGGCCGTAGCCTTCGGCCTCAACCTCGGCAGCAGCGACGGCAATGCGATTTTCTTCCTCGCTCATGAGTGCCGCCATGGCGCGATCCTTCGTCGCCGCATCAGTGTGGGTCGTGAGGCAAAAATCCGGATAGACACCCTGGCCGTCGTCGCCGCGACGGCACTTGACGACGTGGCAGTCGATGCAGGAGCGCGTGATATTTTTTTCTTCCATAAGAATCCTTCCTCTCTGTAGGCTAGTAAAATTAATTCTAGTATACCATGTTTTTCGCGCGCGGGCAGCGGACGCGGCTCGGGAATTTTACCATATCTGGATATGCAAAACTTCCCTGCCACTTGCGCTGTAGTGGCATTTTTGGGATAATGACGTATATGTCCAAAAAACCACTCTCTCACAAGGAGATGATCATATGAAATGTCCCTTTTGCAATGCAGAGAACCAGCAGGGTGAATTCTGCGAAAAATGCGGCAAGCCATTGCCCAACGATTCGGCAGATTTGACGCGCCTGATGCCGCCCCTGGACAATGCTGCGCACGCGGACGATGACGACGATTTGTCGGACATCCCCGAAAAGGATCGTCCGCTCTTCTATAGCATCGGCGAAAAATTCGACAAGGACGCCCGCCTGTCCTATCAGAAGCCTGCCGCCAAAAGCGCCGAGGCGTCCGCGGAAGATGCAGACGCGACAGAATCCGCAGACGCAGACGCGTCCGCAGGTGCCGCCGAGCTTCTCGGCGCAGGTAGCGATGCGCCGTTAGACAACGACTGGTCGCCAGAGGATGACGACTTCGCCTCTCTGGAGGATGGGGACGAGGATGCCCCCCTGAGCAAGAAGGCCAAGCGCAAAAAAATCCTCACGGCTGTGGCTCTGGTCATCGGTGTGATTCTCGCAGCGCTGGCGCTGGTCTATCTCTTTCTCAACTACCTCGGCGTCAACGAGCCCGAAGATCCGACCGAGCAGGTCAAGAACGCCTCGACCATCGCCCCTGACACGACTTTGCCTGAGGACACCATCGTCGGCCACTGGCGCCACTATAACACAGGCAGTGTCATCGAGAAAATCGGCGACAAGGAGTATCGCTGGACCATCGGCAAGAAGGTCTATCCCCTCAAGTTCCAGGACAACAAATACACCTTCACCGATGAAACCACCGGCGATTCCTACGTCTTTGTGCTGACCAATTCCAACCGCTTGCAGCTTTCCTCGGCCAAGGATACCGACGGCGGCCTGGTCAACAATCCGATCTTTGAATCGGGCTACACGGCCGGTCGCGTCGGCCAAGACGGCAGCATGACCGAAAACGTCGTCGTCAATCCCGACGCCTTCAACATCATCGGCAAGACCTACGCCGAACTTGCGGGTGTCTATGGCCCCGGGGCGCTGAGCGTCGTCGGCGACGACCAATACATCGTCTTCCGCGCCAAGGGTGGCAATTTTGCAGTGCAGTTCACCGGCGACACGGTGCCTCTGAGTGCTGATGTGAGTCAGGAGGAAGACGGCTACAAGCTCGTCAAGCTGACCAACACGACGCCTGTCACCGGCACCACAACCACCGATGACAACACCACCAGCTCCGATAATAGCACGACCGCAGGTGACAACAATTCGTCGTCCTCTTCCTCGGAGAGCGACAACGACACCACCGAAGAGAAAAAATACACCGTCGAAATTCCTGACATGCCAACCTTCCCATCCAACACCGCCGTAGCCACTGGCGTCGTCTGGGCGGATCTCGGCTTTGTCATCCAGAATGCGCCATCTAGCATGACCGTCGAGGACCTCTCGGCCATCCTCGGCATCTCCTTGGAAATCGGCGATGCCCCTGCCAACGAAAGCGGCTACAGCTTCTACGGCATGGACGAGGGCTATTTTGCCGGCACCTACGCCGCCAACGACCATTCCTACTACATCAGCGGCTATGGCAAATCGGCGCTCATGCCTGACAAGACGACCCTCTTTATCCAACAAATCAGCTAATATTCACGGACCATTTCTGCCCTGCGGAAATGGTTCGTCTTTTTTTGACATCATATTGCAACGAAAAATAGCGGAAGATTTGTTAAAATGGAGAAATAATAACAAACGGGAGGGACAATCCTGCACAAAAAATTTCTCGCGGCGCTCGCCTTTGTCGCCGCCTTGCTCACCGCTGGCTGTATCCAACCGGCCGAAGCCGTCGACTACGAAGCGTCCCCGGACCAATCGGTGATCACCACCGGCGCCAGCAATACCCACGCCTATCCGTACCACAGCTTTCCAGTGACAATCCAGCTCAAAAATGCCGCCGGAAACGCCATCTCCTCCACGCCCCCGGGCAAGGTCTACATCTGGGCCACCGATGAAAACGACGAGATCGTCACAGACCTCGACGTCGTCGATCGCTCCCTTGCAAGCAAGGTCTACATCCACCAGACGAGCCGCCAGGGCGTGCTCATTATGGACGCCGCTTCCCTCAAAACATCCCAGCGCTTCAGCCTGACGCTGACCACCTCGGGTAGCTACGAGCTCCACGCCCTCTACATGCCGACGGGAAACATTGATCCCAACAACGTCACCAACTACTGGCCCTTTGAGCTGACGGGCGGCAGCGCGGCCCATCGCACCATTATCATCGACGCCACACCGGCATCTGATGTGGCGATCATGGTCGTCTCGAGCACGATCCGCGGCCTCAGCGCCGATTCCTTTGCCATCAACAATCCGCGCAACCAGACGATTTCCTCGTCGATTTCCTTGGATACGAGCACAACCGTCAAAACCGAGGTCCAGCTCCAGCTCCTGCGATCTAATGGCACAAACGTCGGCGCTGACGTTCCCGTCTATCTCAACACGGCCTCGGAAATCGTCTCCCTCTCCAACGTCATGGTGCGCACCGATGAAAACGGCATCGCTCGCTTCACCATCAACGGCCAGGCCACAGACAGCACCACCCTCGAGCTGCGTTGCTCTCTGAGTGATCAGCCGGTGGTCGTGCCTCTGAGCGAATACGTTTACCGGCCACGCACCGTTGAATTCAACATTGGCTCCACGAGTATGAACGTCGACGATCGCCCGATCCAGATGGACACGGCACCTGTCGTCAAAGGCGGCCGCACCTACGTCCCATTCCGCGCCATTGGCGAGCTCTTGGGAGCGCGCGTCGAATACAACAACAGCGTCCGCACCATCACCACCTATTATGACGACCGCGTCCTGACCATGTCTGTCGGCTACAACCACTACGCCATCGACGGCAAGGTCTACCAAATGGACGCCGTGCCGTATATCAATAGCGACGGCCGCACCATGGTGCCAATCCGCTTCGTCGCCGAGTTCATCGGCTATAGTGTCCAGGCCTACTCTAATGACCAAGGCCTCACAAGCCGCGTCACCTTCACGCGCGGTTACTAACACGTACCACGCAAAAATCCCTTCTGTCAATCCATCGACAGAAGGGATTTTTTTGCGTGCGTTTTATTCCGGCTGTTTGACGTCGCGCATAGAGAGGCTGATGCGGCGGCGTTTGCGGTCGACGTCGAGGACACGGGTATTGACGACTTGGCCGACGCGGACGACGGTGAGGGGATCCTTGACGTAGCGGTCGGCGAGCTGGGAGACGTGGACGAGGCCGTTTTCGTGGAGGCCGATGTCAACAAAGGCGCCAAAGGCGGCGATGTTGGTGACGGTGCCCTCGAGCTCCATGCCAGCCTCCAAATCCTCGAGGCGGAGGAGGTCGTGGCGCAGCACTGGCTGGGGCAAATCCTCGCGGGGATCGCGGCCCGGCTTTTCCAGGGCGTCGAGAATATCGGCGAGGGTTTGTGGGCCGAGGGCGAGCTTTTCGGCGAGGGCGCGCACAGGCATGGCGGCGCGGGCTTTTTCGGCGAGGGCCGGCGATGGCGCGCAGTCAAAGAGGGCGGCCATATCGCGGACCTTGTCGTAGCTTTCGGGATGGACCTGGGTGTTGTCGAGCATCTCGGTGCCGTCGGGAATGCGCAGAAAACCGGCGCACTGCTCGAAGGTTTTCGGTCCGAGCTTTGGCACCTTGAGCAGGGCCTTGCGGCTGGCAAAATTGCCATTGGCGTCGCGATAGGCGACAATGTTTTTGGCCAGGGTGTTGTTAACCCCAGCGACGTGGGACAAGAGCGAAACGCTGGCGGTGTTGAGATCGACGCCGACGTGGTTGACGCAGTCCTCGACGACGCCGTCGAGGGCGTGGGTGAGCTTTTTCTGGTCGATGTCATGCTGGTACTGGCCGACGCCGATGGAGCGCGGGTCGATTTTTACGAGCTCTGCCAGCGGGTCCTGGACGCGGCGAGCGATGGAGACGGCGCTGCGGAGGGTGGCATCGAGGTCGGGAAATTCCTCGGCGGCAAGGGGCGAGGCCGAATAAATCGACGCCCCCGCCTCGCTGACAATGTACCAGCCGCAGCCATCCTGCCCCTCGAGGAGCTCGGCGACGAGTCGCTCGCTTTCGCGCGAGGCGGTGCCGTTGCCGATGGCGATGAGGCTCACGTGGTGGCGGCTGATGAGATCCCGCAGCACGTCCTCCGCGCGGGCACGGCTGCCCTTGCTCTTGCGGAAGGGATGGATAACGACGGTCTCGAGGACGTTGCCGGTGGTGTCGATGACGGCAAGCTTGCAGCCGTTGGCAAAGCCGGGGTCAAAGCCCAGCACCACGTGACCGCGCACCGGCGGCTGCAAAAGGAGATCGCGCAGGTTCTTTTGGAAGAGCACAGTGGACTGATCCTCGGCCCATTCTGTGCGCGCCTTGCGCACCTCTTTTTCCAGCGACGGCTTGAGCAAACGCTTGTAGCAATCGCGGCACATGTCTTGGAGGCGCGTCTGCCAGGCCATGCCCTTGCGATAAATGTGCTTGTAGAGGACGTAGACGGCGGCCTCCTCGTCGGTGTCCAGATGCACAATCAGCGCCTCGTCGCGTTCGGCGCGCCCGATGGCGAGAATGCGATGGGCGGCCATCTTGGCCAGGAGCTCACTGTAGTCGAGATAGTTGTCGTAGAGGGGATCGGGCTTTTTGCCAGCCTTGGTCGTGAGCACGGCATGCTTGGCCATGGCGTCGCGGAGCTGAGCGCGTATGTCGGCATCGTCGGCCAAGCGCTCGGCGAGAATGTCGCAGGCGCCGTCAATGGCAGCCTCGACCGTCTCAAGCTCGTCGCTTGCATCGGCAAGTGCAGCCGCCTGCGCGCTCAAGCTCGCGCCATCTGCGCCAGCGAGCCAAGCCTCTGCCAAGGGCGCGAGGCCGCGGGCTTCGGCGATGCTGGCGCGGGTTTTGCGCTTGGGCCGATACGGCCGGTAGAGATCCTCAAGCTCGGTCATCTGGGTAGCGGCAGCAATTTTTGCAGCCAACGCATCTGTGAGCTTGCCCTGCTCGTCAATCAGCCGCAGCACATCGGCGCGGCGGCTCTCGATGCGGCGATAGCCCTCCAGCGCATCGGCAAAGGCGCGCAGCACCTGGTCGTCGAGCCCTCCTGTTTCGTCCTTGCGATAGCGAGCAATGAAGGGCACCGTGGCACCGTCGTCCAAAAGCGCGATGGTTTTTTCCACGCGCTTGACAGGCATCGCAAATTCTTTTTCCAGGCGTTCCTCAATGGTCAATGGTTTTCGCTCCTCTCAATTTTTCCAGCGGATAATCTTCTCTCTATTCTATGCGATGGGCCCCCAGCTTTCAACAGCAAATCAGTGACTAGCAGTTTTGCGTAGAGATTTGCTCAAAAAACTCTTTCATGATATAATTATTGGATGACCTCAAAGAGAAAGGAGCATTTGTGAATGAGCCCTCGAAAAAAGGCCTCTCGAAAAAAAAGCGCACCGCCTTTTACTTCACAACGTGCTAAGAAAAAATCTGCGACCTCACGAAAGCCCACTACTACAAAGACCCCTGCAAAAAAGCCAGCCCGCAGCCAAAAGACCCACTACGACGATCGCGTCATGCGGCTTTTCGTTTTCACTGTCGGTGTCTTTCTCATGCTCTGCGCCCTCAATCTCATCGGCCTGACCGATTATGTGGAGCCCGAAAAAACCTACACGGCCAATGCCGAAGCCAGCTACCAAGTCGGCGACCCGGAAAGCTTCTTTGATTATCTCGGGCCGATTGCCGAAAAATACCACACCTACGGCGTCTATCCCTCGGTGATGCTCGCCCAGGCAGCACTGGAAAGCCAATACGGCGAATCCCAGCTCTCCTTTGATTACAACAATTATTTTGGCATCAAGGTCCACGGCCACCACAAAAGCGTGCGCCTGACGACGACCGAATATTATTCCGGCAAGAAGACGACAATCAAGGACGATTTTTGCGTTTACAGCAGCCCGTCCGAGTGCTTCAAGGATTACGCCGAGCTCCTCACCCAAAACGCCCATTTTGCCGACGCGGTCGAGGCCGCCTCGCCTGCCATCGCCGCCCGCGCCCTGCAGGAAGGGGGCTACGCCACCGATCCGAGCTACGCGTCCAAACTGATTTCTCTCATCAATGAATACAACCTGACCCGCTTTGATCCAATGACCCGTCCAAAGGCCACGACCGAAGCCACCGAAAACACCCAAGCTGCATCCACCACTGAGGAGGGAACCGACAATGGCCAGTAAACTCTGGAGCCGCCCGTTTATTATGATCATGGCGATCAACTTCCTGATCTTTCTCAGCTTCAACATGATCAACCCGTCGCTGCCAATTTATTTTCAGCAGATTGGCATCAGCGAATCGACGACGGGCCTGTGCATCGGCGTCTTCACCGTTGGCTCGGTGCTGGTGCGGCCGATCGCCGGGGATATTCTCGACACCTTCGGCAGACGCATGGTGTTCTTTATAAGCATGGCGGCGCTGGTGGTGCTCATCTGGAGCTATTCGCTGGTTTCGACGGTGCTCTTCATTATTCTCCTGCGCATCGTCCACGGCGTCGACTGGGGCTTTGCCTCGACCTCCACAAGCACCCTGGCCACTGACGTCATTCCGCGCCAGATGATTGGCAAGGGCGTGGGCATCTTTGGCCTCTCGATGTCGGTGGCGCTGGCCTTTGCACCGGCGCTGGCGGTGGATCTCATGGACCGCATGGGCTTTTCAGGGATGATCTACGTAAGCACGGGCTTTCTCATTTGCGCCCTGGCGCTGGGGATGCTCTATCCCTTCGGCCCACCGGTGCGCCGCGTCACCCAAAAGCCCAAGGGCCGCGATGCCATCATCGAAAAATCTGCCGTTCTCCCGGCTGTGATCATGGCGGTAATCACCCTCACCATGAGCGCCGTCACCACCTATGTGCCCCTCTATGCGATCACCATGGGCATGGAAAACATCGGCGTCTTCTTCACCTTCTACGCCATCGGGCTGATCATTGTGCGCCTGTGCATCGGTAGCGCCGTCGACCGCTTTGGTGTCACCAGGACGACGATGCCGGCCTTTGCTTGTATGCTGGCGTCGCTGTTGATTTTGGGCTTTGCCGAGAGCCTCACGGCACTTTTGGTCAGCGGATTTCTCTACGGCGCCGGCTTTGGCGGGGCGCAGACGACAATGCAGAGCCTAGCGGTCATGAACGCGCCGCAGAGCCGATTTGGCGCCGCCAACGGCACCTTCTTCATTGGCTTTGATTTGGGCATCGGCTTTGGCGCCCTCTTGGCGGGCGTGCTCAGCGAACGCATCGGCTTTGCGCACATGTACCTGGCGCTGTGCCTCTTTATCATCCTGGCCATTGTCCTTGTGCTCAAATTCCATCCCCACAAGGAAACGCCGTAAATTTTGCTACGAATAGAAAGGATTGACCTATGAAATATCTTATCGCATCGGATCTTCACGGCAGCGCCCACTGCACGCGCCTGCTTTTGGAACGCTTCCGCCAGGAAAACGCCGACGTGCTGGTGCTCTTGGGCGATTTGCTCTACCACGGCCCGCGCAACAATCTGCCTGATGAATACGATCCCAAAACCGTCGCTGCCCTCCTCAATGGCGCGGGGGACAAAATCATCGCCGTGCGCGGCAACTGCGAGGCCGAGGTCGACCAGATGATGCTCGACTTCCCCTGCATGGCCGATTATGTGCAGCTCTTTATCGAGGGCGTGCCCTTCTTTGTCACCCACGGCCACATTTACAACAACGACCACCTGCCACCGATCGCAAACGCTCAGACGATTCTCCTCCACGGCCACACCCATATTCCGGCCGACGAGCAGTATCTCAGCCACCGCTACATGAATCCCGGCTCGACGACCATTCCCAAGAAGGACTCGCCGCGCAGCTACATGGTCATCGATGGCAATGACATCCTCTGGAAAAAGCTCGACACCCAGGAGATTTACATGCGCGACACCATCCGCTAAAAATGCGCACAAAAAAACGATGAGACGAAAATCTCATCGTTTTTTTTGTGCAATGAATCAGGTCCCATCGTCCAGTCGTTGGATGACGGCGCCGAGGCTCTGGAATTTGCCAATCAAATCCTCGTATCCTCGATCCAGATGATAGAGATCGCCGATGGTCGTTTCGCCCTTGGCGGCGAGACCGGCGATGATCAGCGCTGCACCGGCGCGCAAATCGGTGGCGCGCACCTTGGCGCCGTAGAGCGTTGGCACGCCCTTGACAAAGGCGTTGCGGCCTTCGACCTTGATGTCTGCGCCCATTTTGCGCAGCTCATCAACGTGCATATAGCGATTTTCAAAGATGGTTTCGGTGAATTGGCTGGTGCCATCGGCCAAGGTCATGTAAGCCATGAACTGGCTCTGCATGTCCGTTGGGAAGCCCGGATATGGCAGCGTTGTCACATCCACCGGCTTGATGCGCTCGCCGCCGATGACGGTGACGGTATTGGCCATGTTGTTGATCTCAACGGTGGCGCCGCTTTCGCGAATCTTGTCCAGCACAGGCAGGAGATGATCAGCGATGCAGTTGGAGACGGTGACGCGATTACCCGGTAGCGCCCCTGCCAAAAGATAGCTGCCCGCTTCGATACGATCAGGGATGATCGCATGCGACGCACCATGAAGAACATCGACACCCTTGATACGGATGATGCCCGTCCCCGCGCCACGCACCCTGGCACCCATGGCATTGAGGAAGTTGGCGAGATCGACAATTTCCGGCTCCTCTGCCGCATTTTCGATGGTCGTTTCCCCGTCGGCGAGGCTCGCTGCCATCATCAGATTCTCTGTCGCGCCCACGCTTGGCACACGCAGGAAAATATGACCACCCTTGAGCTTGCCACCTGGCACCTCGGCAATCACCTCATCGTCACGAATGGTGATCTGTGCGCCCAAGGTTTCCAAGCCCTTGAGATGCAAATCGATTGGTCGGGCGCCAATGGCGCAGCCACCGGGCAGGCTCAGCACCGCACGCCCAAATCGCGCCAACAGCGGCCCCATGATGAGCACCGATGCGCGCATTTTTTTGATGTATTCGTAGGGTGCCTGAACCTTGTCCACGGTGGCCCCATTAACCATCATCGTATTTTCTTCAAAGGATACCTCCGACCCCAAAGAGCCCAGCACATCCTTAATAATTTGAACATCGGCCAGGCGAGGCACATCCTCTAATACACACCGACCCTCAGACAGCAAGGTGGCTACAATAATTGGCAGCACAGAATTTTTCGCGCCGCTGATGCGAACCGTTCCATTTAATGGATGGCCACCACTCACAATAATCTTATCCATAGATTTCGGCCAGAGCCGACGTCACCTCCTCTATCAGCATTATTTTTATTTTATCCTATTATCCATGGGGGGTCAATACTTGAGGGGCCATTAGCGGCCGCAAACAGCCAGCTGCTGCCTATCGCTGTGATAAATGCCCACCTTAAAAAAACACAGCCCGCGGCCTGTTGTCGGATTTTTATGGAATGTGAAAAATTTAACATTCTTAGTATAGAAGTCTAAACATTTTATATGTTATAATGGAACCTAACTATTAAAAAATTCGCAAAACGACCCGATAGATTTATAATTTTTTTCAAAGGAAGTGCTTCAATGAATAGACATGATTTTATACGCATCACCCCGGGTGTCCATTCGCTGACAAAAAAATTAGAGCGCAATTCGCGCATTGATCCCGCCCTCTACGCTGAGCACAACGTCAAGCGCGGCCTGCGCGACATCAACGGCCAGGGCGTCGTGGCGGGGCTGACAAATATCGCCGACATCCACGCCTACGAAAAGGTCGACGGCAAGGTGCAGCCATGTGACGGCAAGCTCTATTACCGCGGCTACGATGTGGAGGATTTGGTGCGGGGCATCATTGAGGACCAGCGCTTCGGCTTTGAAGAAATCACCTACCTCCTGCTCACAGGCGATTTGCCAAGCGCCTCGCGGCTGGGCCTCTTCCAGCAGGAAATGGGCCGCCATCGCACGCTGCCTGACGGCTTTGTCCGCGACATCATCATGGAGGCACCGGCCAACAACGTCATGAACGGCCTGGCCCGCTCCATCCTCACCCTCTACACCTACGACGAACGCGCCGATGACATCAGCCTGCCAAACGTCATGCGCCAGTGCTTGCAGCTCATCGCCAGCTTCCCAATGCTCGCCGCCTACACCTATTGCGTCTACGACCATTATCACAACGGCAACAGCCTCGTGCTCCACGTGCCGCCAAAAAACCTCTCTCAGGCCGAGACGCTCCTCTATATGATCCGTCCTGACAAATCCTACACCGAGCTTGAGGCGCGCATTCTCGACCTCTGTCTGATTGTCCACGCCGACCACGGCGGCGGCAACAACTCGGCCTTCACCACCCGCGTCGTCACCTCCACGGGCACCGACACCTATTCGGCCATCGCCAGTGCCCTCTGCTCCCTCAAGGGGCCACGCCACGGCGGCGCCAATATCAAGGTGCGCCACATGTTTGAGGATCTCAAGAGCCACGTCAAGGATTGGGACAGCGACGAAGAAATCCATCGCTATCTCGATGCGCTCCTCGACAAAAAAGCCTTTGACCACACGGGCCTCGTCTACGGCATGGGCCACGCCGTCTATTCCAAGAGCGACCCCCGCGCCATGGTGCTCAAGGATTTTGTCTACAAGCTGTCCAAGGAAAAGGGCCGCGAGGACGAGTGCAACCTCTACATGAAGTTTGACAAAATCGCCGGCGAGGTCATCGCCGAACGCCGCAAAATCTACAAGGGCGTCAGCGCCAACGTCGATTTCTACAGCGGCTTTGTCTATGACATGCTCAACATCCCCGAGGAGCTCTACACGCCGATTTTTGCCATGGCGCGCATCAGCGGCTGGTGTGCCCATCGCCTCGAGGAGCTCTGCCAAAACAGCAAAATCATTCGCCCCGCCTACAACGGCATCGCACCGCGCCAGGAATACGTCAAAATCGCCGACCGACGCGACAGCCTCTTCCCACCGGTGCACATGCGCGACAAATAATCACGAGCGGCCCTGCGCCGCTCTTTTTTGTGCGCCCAGGGCTTGCGGGATTATCCTTGACAGCATCCGCGCTTTTTGATATGATAACAGTGCTTTCAAAAAAGCCTGCGGGTGTAGTTCAATGGTAGAACGGCAGCTTCCCAAGCTGCATACGAGGGTTCGATTCCCTTCATCCGCTTTCTTGCAGCCGCGAGGCTGCTTTTTTGTTTGCACTCAAAAATTCCCGGTCGCATCCGCAGATACGCCGGGAATTTTTTATGTGAATTTGTACACCATGCGATCGCAGGCATCCTCAACAAAGCCCAAGCGTTTATAAATGGGCTTGCCCTGGGCGGTGGCGTGCAGGGAGATGTCGTCCAGCCCCAGGCTACGCCCGGCAATCAGGAGCATCTGCACAAGATTGGTGGCAATGCCCTGCCCACGATGGGCCTCTACGGTGACGACGTTGTAGACGACGCCGTGTCGCCCCATGGGACGGTCGGGCCGCGGCGGGTGCTCGTAGAGCATGAGAAAGACTGAACCCACAATCCGCCCGTCGCAGCGCGCCACATAGATGAGCAGGTCCAGGTCCACATGCCGCTCAAAAAAAGGCCGCAGCTGGTGGCGCGTCTCCGCTTCCGCCTGGGCGTCAAGCGCGCCCAGCTCTGCCTGGAGATAGGTGATGCGCATGTCGATGAGCGCCTCCAGATCTGCCAGACTCGCTTTGCCAAAATAATAGGTGCCTTCATCCTGAAAAAAATGCCCGACATCAACGGTGTCAGGCATTTCGATTGTTGTTTGATGTGACTTAGTCATTCACGATGATGTAGGTCACGTTCACAGGGCCGTGAACCCCGACCACGCGCACGAGCTCGATGTCGGCGGTGGAGGAAGGACCGGAGATATGTACCACTGCACTTGGGAAGTTGGCAGGGTCATCCTGGAATTGCTTTCTCAGCGCAACCATGGTGTCGCCCATGCGGCGCTTGATGGTGCTGCGATGCACGATGGCCACGTGGGTGATTGGCAGAAGCCCAACGCTGCGGCCGGAACCGGCAACAGATTCCTGGAGCACGGTGGCTGTTTCGGCGATGGCCATCCATGGGAAGGTGATCCCGATGTTGGCATCCTGGGCGTTGTCAATGTTGTATTCGCGGCCGCGGGCCGGTTCCCACTTGACAAAGTGGAGACCGTCCTTGCCTTCGAGTTCAGCGAAGGCTTCGTTGAGGCCGTATTTTTCCATCTGTGGCACGTCTGGGCAAATAACCTTGCCGCCGCCGTAATCTTCGAGGACCTTGATGACGGCATCCTTGAGGCCAGATGGATCTACTTCGGTGTATTGGATGGCGAGCTTGTCGCATTCTACCTTGAAGCGTGCGAGGATTTCGTCATCGGTCTGGACCTCGCTCATGACATGATGCTGAGGGCCCTTGGTGAAATCGTATGGTTCTACAGATTTTGGCACTTCGTTACGGCCGAGGGCGAGAGAAACGTTGTGCAAAAATGCTTGCTTATGCTGTTCGTTTAACATGGATTACTTCCCGCCTTTCTTTTCTGCTTCGTGCTTTTTGAACCAATCTCTGAATTTTTCCTTGGCCAGAACGTCCATATCGCGGGACTGGGTCCAGTTCTTGACAACTGGCAGGCTGACATTTTCCTTCAGAGACTTACGGTCCTTGGCCAACAGTGGCATGACGCGTGCGCCAACCTTGGTCCCCATGTTGTAGAGACCGGCATGGGCCAGACCAACACCGGCAGCCTTGAAGACGAGGTTCTGCATCCCAGCGCCGTAGCCCTGTTCTTCGACGAGGATCTGGCGATGACGCAAAATCAGCTCATGCAGAGGAATCTTGACTGGGCAATGGTCGCTGCAAGCGCCGCAAAGGGTGGATGCCCATGGCAGGGCGCTGGCCTTGTCATAACCAACGAGCAGTGGGGTGAGAACGATCCCCATTGGACCTGGATAGATGGAGCCGTAGCCGTGACCGGTGATGTGACGGTATACTGGGCAGATGTTGAGGCAGGCGCCGCAACGGATGCAACGGAGCATATCGCGGAATTCGCTGGCCAAAATCTTGGAGCGGCCGTTGTCGATGATGATGATGTGCTGCTCTTCTGGGCCATCGACTTCGTCGGCACGACGAGGACCGGTGGTCAGGGAGAAGTAAGACGTAATCTTGGAACCGACGGAGCTACGAACGAGGAGTGCCACGAGCACATCGAGGGCTTCGAAGCTTGGCACGATACGTTCCATCCCCATGAGCACAATCTGGGTGTTAGGCACAGAGGAGCTCATGCGGCCGTTCCCTTCGTTGGTAACGAGGGTGCAGGAACCAGTTTCGGCAACACCAAAGTTGCAGCCGGTCATACCCACATCGGCATTGAGGAATTTTTCGCGGATGAAGCCACGGATGAACTTGGTCAGACGTTCTGGGTCTTCGTCGCCCTGGTAACCATAGTTGTGGAAAATGTCACGGATGGCGTTACGTTCCAAATGCAGGGCAGGAACAACGATGTGGCTTGGTGGGTTCCAGTTGTTGAGCTGGAGAATGATTTCGGCCAAGTCGGTTTCGAACACTTCAACGCCTTCGTCGATGAGTGCGTGGTTGATGCCGATTTCTTCGGACATCATGGACTTACTCTTAACCATTTTCTTGGCGCCGCGGGCTTCGAAAATTTCGATGACCTGCTGCACAGCTTCCTTGTCGGTCTGGGCAAAGTAAACCTTGGAGCCAGCCTTTTCGGCATTTTCAGCGAACTGGGCCAGGTAATAATCTAAGTTGTCAAGCACGTGGTTACGGATGCGGCGTGCTTCTTCGCGCAGATCTTCCCATTCAGGAATTTCGGCAACGCGCGCAGAACGGTTGCCATAGAAGACGTCCGTCGCAGTGGTAATCGCCTTATGCTTAAAATCGTCGGCAATACAATCCTTGACACGTTCCTGGAAGGATTGTTCCTTGCCGTTCAAATTATAAAGAATTGCCATTATTTATCCCCCTATCACTTAGCGGCAGTTGAGAATTTCAGCGATGTGCATCACGCGGATATCGCGTGGCAGCTCGCCACGGTCACGCAGACGGTCGAGACGACCGGCGATGTTCATGAGGCAAGCTTGGTCAGCGCCGCAAACGATGTCTGCACCGCTATCGATGATGGTCTGTGCCTTTTCGGCAACGATCTGCTCGGAAATATCAGGCTGCTTTACCGAGAAGGTCCCGCCGAAGCCGCAGCAACGGTCTGCCTTTTCCATTTCGATATATTCGAGGCCCTTGACATTTTGCAGCAGGGTCAGAGGTGGTTCCTTGACGCCGAGCAGACGGGTGGCGTGGCAGGATTTGTGGAAAGTGACTTTCTTGTTAAGGGTGGCGCCAACATCAGTCACACCAAGGGTATTAACAATGAAGTCGGTAAATTCGACAAACTTGTCGGCAACCTTTTGTGCGCGAACAGCCCACTGTGGTTCGTCAGCCAAAAGATGTGGGTATTCATGCTTGATCGCAAATGCGCAGGAACCAGAGAGGCTGACAACAATCTCTGCATCTTCGAAGGCTTCGATGGTGTTTTTCATTGCAGCTTTGGAAGCTTTGATGTAGCCGGAGTTGATGAGCGGCTGACCGCAGCAAGCCTGCTTCTTTGGAACGACAATCTCGCAGCCAAGTCTTTCCAATACTTCAACAGCAGCAATACCTACTTGTGGATAGAACATATCCACCATGCATTGTGTAAACAAATGAATTTTCATAGGACCCTTCCTTATCTTTGTAATTTTTCCATGCAAGTAGCAGGAGGTATGTCTCTTTTGCAACAAACATGTTTCAAACGCATCGGTGTCTGTACGGTGTCTTAACAACAATTGACATTACTTTCCTGTTATCAATAAATTATACCAAAAAGGTCCTCAATAATAAATAAATAGTTGTCAGAAAATGGCGAAAAAAGCGTAAAAATATTTTATATGTTGCACAAGCCCATCTTTTATACGAGAGGATTCCCCAGACGTGAAAAAATGGTATACTAATTTCAAACAAATTGTCACCGATCACGACAGTCAAAATATAGAAAGAAGGAACCTGCCATGCGTTTAATTTTGATTCGCCACGGCCAAGCAGAGGATGCTTCCTATGATCACACAGATGTACACCGTGCCCTGACCGCAAACGGTCGCGAGCGGCTGGAAAATGCCTATCCCTCATTGGCACGTTTTTTGAACACAAAATCCCACTGCGAGGTTTGGACCTCGCCAAAAACCCGCGCCCTGCAAACGGCAGAGGTGCTCTGTCGCTACACGCCACATATTTTTCCGGAGGTCAAGGATTTTCTCGCCGAAGGGGATTTTGACGCCTTTTGCCAAGCACTCTCCACCCTCGACCACGGCATGACCATCGTCGTCATCGGCCACGAGCCCTATCTCAGCAACTGGCTGCGAGAAATGACGCGCATGGACGTGATGTTTCGCAAGGGCCGCGGCGAGATGCTCTATCTCGCGCCCCAGCGCCCCCGCGACGCCATCCGCATCAGCGATTTGAGCTTTGGCAAAATGGCCGACCTCAAGCTCTTTACGGTGCCAATGGGCATCGGCATCGAGACGATGATCCAAAATCAGCACAAAAAAATCATCGAGGCCCGCGACCATTTTCTCGATGATCCTGACGACAGCGAGGCGCTCAGCCGCTTGCGCGTGGCTCTGCGCTCCCAGTATGCGCTGATCGAATTTTTGCGGCCTTATTGCACGAGCCAGAGCTTTGAGCTGGCCGAGGAGCACTACCTTTCCCTCTATGAGGACCTCGAGGAACTGCGCAGCATCAACGCCATCCTCAAAACCATCCACAATTCCCGCAAGCTCGAGCTGGCACCCCTGGCCGACGCCCTCGTCGTCGAGCAAAATTCCGCCGTCATGGATCTCTGCGACCAGCTGAGCCAGCCGGAAAGCGAAGCCGCCTACAGCGAAGCCCTGCACCTGATCATGGCTGCGCTGATGACCGTCCAGCGCACAGAGCCACTAGAGCAGCTCGTGCGTGAGCAATTCATCAGCCGTTATCACCTCGTTCAGGAAGCAGTGCTCTCCACCGACTTCACGAACCTCGCTGACACAGAAGCCCTGCGCGCCCTCTGCAAAACCTCGCGCTACCTCTTCGAATTTTTCAGCCCGTTGGCCGATTATCGCCAAGCCAAGCAATATTTGCGCATCCGTCGCCTCAATCAACGCCTGAGCACCTATTGCGACACCTTCTACAATATGGAGCACCTCCACGCCCTCTTTGAGGACCACATGCAGCCCGGCGTCGACCGCGCCATGAACCTCTACGCCCAGATGATGGCCAAATCCGCCGCCGACCAGCTCGACGTCGTCGACCACCTCATCGAAGAGGTGCGCCAGGATGTCGCTCACACAGACAAGGCCAAGGCCGACAAGAAAAAGACACATGACAAGCACGACAAAAAAGACAAATCCTGCAAAAAGAAAAAACACCACGGCCACAAAGAAAAATCCGACAAACACCACGACCAAAAACGCAAATGCACCTGCAAACGGCACAAAGCCGACGGCGGCGACTGCACCTGCAAAAAATCCCGCGCGAAAAAGCACAAGAAGAAGCATTGATTGCTTGCAAAAAAAATCAGCCCTCTCTACACAGGCAGCCTGTGTAGAGAGGGCTTTTGCGTATGACCCATATTTTTTCGACAATAACGTAAGCTTGGACTACTGGGCGTCGGCGCTGACTTTTTCTGGATCGGCGGTGATGCCATCGTCGCTCAAGAACGCAACAAAATCCGGCGCGTCTTCGTAGTCGCTGCGTTTGAGATTTTCGTAGGAGTAGGTCGTTTTCCAGTCGGTCGGATTTGTGTTCTCCACCAGGGCCTCCAAAACCTTCGCGCCGCCACGACCCGTATCGACAATGTCGTTGATCAGGCACCAGTGATCCCCGTCCTTGACAAAGACATAGCCTTCGTGGTTTTCTACCTTGACGTCGCCTGTCTCAGGATCCTTGATGGCAACATCGCAGATGACCTTGGCCGCGTCGTCTTGGATGTCAAAATGGTTGATCCGCAGATAAGCCGCCGTGTTGGCAAACTCCGCATCATCATATTTTTGGGCGAGGTAGGCAATGCGCGCGCCCAGCTCCGCTTCCAGTCCCGGCGCCTTGATAAAATCGCCATCCACCGTACCAATCCGCCCCTGGTAGGACGCATGCAGCACACGGAGCACCAAATTCTCGACCTGGTCCTTGATCTGCTTCGCGTCCCCAGCCTGATCGTCATTCACCCGCACCGCTGCATCATCAACATAAAGCGTGTCAGAAATTTTCTCGTAGCGCGCCTCCGCCTGCGTAGACACCGCAGCCTCCTCCTGCGCCCCACAGCCCAGCACCGACACCCCCAGCAACACAGCCACCGCAGTCGCCTTCATCCAATGCTTAAACATCGCAGTTACCCCCCTCATTTAGTAACCTCTGGCAAGCCGAAAAACACGCGCGTTCTAAATGCACTAATTCTTTTGAACGATCGTTGCATATTCTCTCGCGTCACTGAGCAAGCGATCATACTCTTCTTTTGAAATGTATCCACTTTCCAAATTAGCCTTCTGATTTGCCAAAAATTCTTCATACACCCTGTTCTCATTTCCAACTGATACATTCTTTTGCTTGCTGAGTTCTGTGATATCCTTTGTCAGCGTCTCTAATTTTATCACATTGCCCAAATCATTTTGATAACCTTGGACGGTCTTGTCACCATTTTCGACAGGATGAAACGCCCCCTGTTCCAATCCTAGCACATAATAGTAGTCACCTTCTGTATTGTACCCTGCGCCCATTTTTGGCTGGTACAAAAACAGCAGACACGATTGGCCCATATGCAGTGTTGGCGCCTCATGAAAACGCACATCGAGATTCCCCACCTTGCCGCCTTCAATGCGGACATCTAAGGTATCACCACTGCTCATATTTCCTCGGAATACATCCTCCACTTCGATGGTATAATCCACAAAATTGCTTCTCGCATTTTCGTCTCCACCTACAGGTTGAATCTGAAAGGGCTCGGAAGCATCGATTGTACGGGCTTCTACAATAACCGGCGCATCCATTAACAAAGCCTCGTAATCATACTTCACCAATGTTGCAGAGGTTTCACTAATAATCGTTTTCTCTTCCTGTTCTTGCGCCTTTTGCGCCACAGCAGTTGCAGAATACACCCCAGCACATAGTAGCAAAGATACTACTACAATTACCATCGCATGTATTTTTGTGCTTTTCATCGCAGGCCACCCTTTTCATATTTCGAGATTCTTCCCGAGCACAGACACCGTCTTCATCTCAAGTATATCATGCAAAATTCGCAATATTTTCTTTGCAGGATGAGACATCATTCAATCAGGACGAATGGGTAAAAAATTTGCAGCGGCGCTTTTGAGCGCATCGCTGCATGTGTCATGACAATATTATTTTCTTAGGAAGAGCACCTGCGCGTCCATCCATGGTGCGTCAAGCGAATGCGTGACGCCGATGATCATTTCCTATCCTAGCGCGCTCTGATGATTTCTCCAAGGCGGCAATTAATTTGGTCCAAGCCCTTTTGATTGACAGGAAGTGGGTCATCATTGCCATCTATCCAAACGCCGCGCGGCCCCAGCCCTTTGATATGGTGGATGTTGATAATGTGGGAACGGTGACAGCGGACAAAGATATAGTCGGGCAGAATTTTCTCCACCTGAGCCAGCGTGCCATAAAAATTGTAGACACCTGCTGTGGTGTGGACCTCGTAATTGTTGCGGCTGCCTTTGATAAACAAAATCTCCATACACGAAAGCAACACGTTTCCATGCCCTTTTTTGAAAGCTAGGCGTTTTTCTCTCATCGCCAGCGTTTTTGAAACAGCCCTTAACGCTTTGTCAAGATCAGCATCCAAGTTACTTTTTTTGACAAAGCAAAGGGGCTGGCAGGCGATACAGGCATAGCCATACTCTTCGTAGCCTGATACAAAAATAATCAATGCTTGCGGATCGGCGCGCCGAATGGCGGCCGCCAGCTCGATGCCATCACACTTTGGCATACATACATCCAAAAAATACACATCATAGCGCTGGCCCCCTCGAAAATCCTCCAGCAGCAGCTGGCTGTCTACATAGAATTCACACTCGACCTCTGCACCGAGCTTCTCCTCTATGGCTTCCTCAATCCAAGCAAAGGTCGCCGAATCATCATCGCAAATGGCAATTTTCATTTTTCCCCTCCTCCTTTTCATCCTATTCCCTATTATAAACCATAATTTAAGAATTATCTGCTATGCGGGACGAAATGCGATGAAATCGGGACGAAGCGTCGATAAATATCCACTATGACAAAAAAGCGAACCGCCGGGGTTCGCTTTTGTCATCTTTAGCTGTGTTCGCGTTTGCGCAGGTGGAGATGTTGCCAGGTGCTGGCTGGGAGCTGGCTGAGGAGGATGGCGGCGAACATGAGGATGCAGCCGGTGATTTCCCTGGCGCTCATGACTTCGTGGAGGATGAGCCAGCCGGCGATGGCGGAGATGCAGCTTTCGAGGCTCATGATCAACGCCGCCACCGTTGGCGAGACGCCTTTTTGGCCGATGATCTGGAAGGTGTAGCCGAGGGCGCTGGAGCAGCCACCGGCGTAGAGGATCGGCAGCGCGGCGCGGAGGATGTCGGGCCAGCTCGGCGTCTCCAGGAGGAAGGCGGCGAGAAGGCCCAAGACGGCGCAAGCGATCATCTCCATGTAGCTCAGGAGGACGCCGTCGATGCGCGTGACGAAACGGTCGACGCAGGTGATTTGCACCGTGTAGAAGCAGGCGCTCACGAGCACCATGGCGTCGCCCAGACCGATGGAAAAGCCGCCGGGCCGCATGCAGAGAAAATAAAGCCCGGTGATTGCCAAGAGCACGGCGAGCCAAATGCGCAAGCCGATTTTGCGCCCGAGGACGACGCCCAACAGCGGCACGAGCACCACGTAGAAGGTGGTAATGAAGCCTGCCTTGCCGACACTCGTATAGATGATGCCGACCTGCTGGGTGAGCATGCCGCCAAAGAGCAGCGCCCCGCAAATCGCCCCGCCGCGCAGGATTTCGCTCGGGCTGGCTTTTTCCTTCGGCTGTGCGACAGTTTCGCGACGGCGCAGGAGCCAAACCAACGGCGTCAACACGACGACGGCGACGACGCTGCGCGACGCCACAAAGGTCGCCGGGCCAATATAATCCATGCCCACGCTCTGGGCCACAAAGGCCACACCCCAGATGGTCGCTGTGAGCAGGAGCAAAAAGCTGTGAAAATAAGAATTCTTTTGTTCGGTCACGTCCCCCTTGTCCCCCTTTTGTCGTGACGTTTAGCGCGCCAGCTCGTAGATGCGCAGGCAATCCTCGGCGCTGAGCTTCTTGAACTGGCCACGTGGCTTGTATTTGACGACGCTCTGTGCCATGGCCTCGAGGTCGGCACCTGCGAGGTCTGCCTCGCTCAGGCGCGTGGCCAGGCCCAGACGATGGAAGAAGGCCTCGAGATCAGAGATGGCACTCTCGATGAGCTGGGCCTCGTCCTGGGCGTAGTCGTGCATGATTTCGCGGGCAAACTGCACAAAGCGCGCCGGTTTTTCCTGGGCAACATAGCGCATCCAGGCAGGCGTGGCGATGGCGAGGCTGGCGCCGTGGGCCATATCATAGAAGGCGCTGAGCTCATGGCCGATGCCGTGAGTGCCCCAATCCTCGATGCGTCCCTGGCCGAGGACGCCATTGTGGGCAATGTTGGCCGTCAGGGCAAATTCGCCCCAGACGTCGACATCCTCAGGATGGTCGTAAAGCCAGAGCCCCAGCTGCATCGCCGTCTCGACGGTGGAAATGCAGAGGCGATCGGTGAGGGTGACGTGGGTGCTGTCGCTAAAGAAGCGCTCGAGGACGTGGCTGATGACGTCGACGGTGGCGTTGGCAATCTGGTTGCGTGGCAGGGTGGTGAAGACGTCCGGCGCGAGAATCGCAAAGCGCGGAATCACGAGATCGCTGTGGAAGCTGCGCTTGTCGTGGGTGTCCTGCTTGGTGACGACGCTGACGGCGCTGCATTCGCTGCCAGCGGCAGGAATCGTCAGCACCACGCCGACAGGTAGCGCCGCATCCGCCACAGCGGCGCCCGTGTAGAGATCCCAGGCGTCGCAATCTGCCAGCGCTGCGGCGGCAATGCCCTTGGCCGAATCGATGACGCTGCCGCCGCCGACAGCGAGAATCATCTCGATGCCCGCTTCCTTGCACAGCGCCGCCCCGGCGCGCACGAGCTCGATGCGCGGATTGGGCTTGACGCCGCCAAGCTCAGTGACCTCGCAGCCCGCTGCCTCGAGGGCATCGCGGACGCGGTCGTAGAGGCCGCTTTTCTTAATCGAGCCGCCACCGTAGTGGAGCAGGACTTTTTTGCCGATGGGCGCACACCACTGGCCGACCTCGTCGTAGCGTTCCTTGCCCATGATGATTTTTGTCGGTAGGCTAAATTCAAATGCTTCCATATTATTACCCCTCTTCCTTGGTATCGCTGGTATTGTGCTCAGCACTGGCGACGAGATTGTGCAAAAACGTTGCGTCGTCAGTGGCCGCTGTCGTCGTCTGCTCAAAGACCTCTGCCGATGGCTGGGTCTGAGGCAGCTCGCTTTCCATTGGGCGGTAGCCCTCAAAATCCGGCACCCCCGTCATCGGGTCGATGATCGTCGCCACCGGCGTGTCGCCACGCTCGGGATCCGGCCCCGCGTGCCAATAGAGGGCGCACGCCCCCACCACGAGCACCACAAAGACAAAGCCCAAGAGCGGCGTAAACAGCCAGCCAATGGCCAGCGTCGCCAGCACGGCGAGTCCTACGAGAATTTTTGTCGATTGTTTCATGGCAAATTCCTCCTTGAATCTGCAGCCTGCGCAATCTGTTCTCCCTTTAGTATATCGTCTCCGGCGCGCTGGCACAAGATTTGTACCGCTTGCGGCGAGCGCCAATCTTTCGTATACTAAAAGCAAATTTGTTGAAAGGAGACTGACCGTGAAAGATACCAACAGCAAGCGTGCGCGCGAAAAAGCCATGGTCTCGGAAATGATCGCCCTCTACTGCCACGCCCATCACCACACCAAGGGTGCCCTCTGCGATGAGTGCGCAAAGCTCGAGCGTTACACCCACCAGCAGAGCGACCGCTGCCCCTTCATGGAAGAAAAAACCTTCTGCTCCAACTGCCCCGTCCACTGCTACCGCCCCGCCGAGCGCGAGGCCATCCGCCGCGTCATGCGCTACGCCGCCCCACGCATGCTCTACATCCACCCCACCGCCGCCATCCGCCACGTCGTCTCCACCCTGCGCGAAAAACGGCGGCTGCGGAAAAAAACAAAATAAAAGCCAAGGCACTTGCACTGGGCGCAATCCAGTGTGGATGCCTTGGCTTTTTTAGTAGATGGCGTTTTCGACGAGCTTGCGCAGGGCGTGGTCGCTGGCCTTGTCCTGGGCTTGGTGGACGATGGCGAGGGTGAGGATGTCGTCGATGAAGGCCTCGGGGGTGAGGCCGTCGCCAAAGACGCCTGGCCGCACGCGCGCGTCGGCCGCAAGGAGCGTCAGCATGTGGGCCTTGAGAGCGTCAAAGCGGGCGTTCATTTCGGCGCGGCCTTTGCTACGCTCCTTGCCCGGGAGCTGATCGGCGTGCAGGGCGAGAATGCCCGGATAGGTTTCCTCGCCCTCGCGCAGCACTGCCACGAGGCAGGCGACGGCCTCGGCAAAGCTTGTGCAGGTGTCGAGATTGCGCAGAGGCGCGAGAATCTCTTCCCAGATGCTGGCGATGATGGCGCGCATGAGGGCGCCCTTGGATGGAAAATAATTGTACACCGAGCCCACCGCCACGCCCATGGACTCGGAGAAGCCGCGCATGCTCAGGGCGCCAAAGCCCTCCTTGGCGATGAAGGTCTTGCCGGCGTTAATGATGGCCTCTTCGTTGAGAATATGTTTTGGCATGATGCACTCCTTTCTGCTCAGGCCTCGGCGCCCTGGCGCACGTACTTGACGGCGAATTTGACGCCGGCGAGAAAAAGCGCCACGCCCAGCCCCGAATAAAATACAGCGATGCAGACATCCGGCAGCAGGTGGGCGGTGCGGATGGTGATGCCACCGCCCATCATGATGGCCATGATGCAAAAGCTCTTGAGATCAAAAAAGCGCCAGAAATATTGCTTCTCGTCGTCCATGCTGCTGATGCGCCGGGTGTGCTTGTTGACGAGCTTGCTAAACATCTGCCAAAAGAGCACAAAAATCACCAGCGAGCAGCCAATATCAAAGACCGACAAATAATCGGCATAGGCCCCAAAGCCAATGCGCACAATATTAAAGCCCGCCATGAGCCAGACAATGCTGGCCAACAGTAGCAGGGTTCTGTTGCGAACCATTCTAACCCCTCCTCCATGACAGCGGCTGGGGTCGCAGTCACCAGCCGCCGATAATGAACGTTGTTCACATTTCATATGATAGGACAAAAAACGGCGCGGGTCAACGGACGGGCGATAAAAATAATTTGTCGCAAAATACAAATGTGGCCTGCGGTGCCAGCCGCACCACAAGCCACATTTGCCATGAAAAAGAGATGAATGATTGCCGCACGCACTCAGCCAGCCAGAAAGAAATGCGCGCGGCGGGAGATAAGTTCTAATTGAGGAGGCGCTGCATGGCGCTCTGGAGCTTGACGATGAGGCCGTCAACGTCCTTTGGATCGATCTCGTCAAACTGGCTGTCGGTGTCGTTGACAACCGCATCGAGGAAATCGTTGGCGTTAGCGACGGCGATTTTGAGATCGCTCCATTTGTCAGGGTCGTAGCTTTCCTGCTTGAGCGCCCCGCAGCCGTCAATCATTTGCTGCAGGAAGGCGAGCTTGCCCAGAAATTGCTGATAGTCGCGATGGCCCACGAGCACATCGCCCAGAGGCAGATCCATCATGCTCTCATCGGCCAGCACCTGGTAGCCAAAAATGATCTGGTTTTCTGCGAGCTTTTCGAGGAATTTGGTGGCTTCCTCGTGGCTCGTGTCGTTGGCGTTAAAAATCACGCCGGGATCCTCTGGCAGACTCGCGTCCGGATGGGCCTTGGCGATGGTGTCACCGGCGAAAAGCTCGCCAATGGTGTGACCAGCCGCTTCCTTGTAGACATACATGTGTGAGGTGCCGTCAGCGGCGAGAATTTCTCTGAGCTTTTCGGCCTTGCTGTCATCCGGAATCTGGTAAAAAATAATCATATTCGATAAAACCCCTTTTGTGTCAATATTCGTACTCTTAGTTTAATATGAAAAGGCAGGCGCGGTCAATGCCAGATTGTCCGCGCCTGCCGATTTTTTAGCTTTCGCTGCTTTGTGTGCCTAAGGTCACCTTGACCTCTCCGGTCTGACCGACACGGTTGACGGTGAAGGTGACTTCATCCCCAGGGGATTTTTCGCTGAGGTAATCAGAGAGATCCTCAAAACTTTTGATCTCCTTGCCATCGACCTTGGTGAGGATGTCGCCCATTTCCAGCCCTGCGCTGGCAGCCGGACCACCGTCGGTGACGCTGGCAATGAGGACGCCTTCGGTGACGTCGGTGCCAACCTGGCTGGCGATGCCTTCATCGAGGCTGTAGCCGCTGATGCCGATCCAAGCCTTCTTGGTGCTGTTCTTGGTGTAGGAGCCATCCTTGACGCTGTTGACAAAATCGAGGACGACGTTGGAAGGAATCGCAAAGCCCATGCCTTCAACAGAGGTCATGCCGTTGGACTGAATCTTCATCGAGTTGATACCGATGAGCTGGGCCTGGCCATTGAGGAGGGCGCCGCCCGAGTTGCCGCTGTTGATGGAGGCGTTGGTCTGGAGCAGGCCGAGGTCGCCGTTTTCGCTAGAGATTTTGCGGTCGACGCCGCTGATGATGCCGTCGGTGACGGTGTTGGCAAATTCGCTGCCGAGCGGATTACCGATGGCGACAGCCAAATCGCCAACCTTGACCTGATCCGAGTCGGCAATTTCCACATATGGCAGGTCGCTGGCGTCGATTTTGAGCACGGCAATGTCGAGGGTCGAATCGGTGCCGAGAACCTCGGCCTTGTATTGCTTGTCATCGCTGGTGGTGACGACGACGCTGTCAGAGCCTTCGATGACGTGGTAGTTGGTAACGATCATGCCGTCGGCGCTAATGATAACGCCCGAGCCGTAGCCCTGGGCCTGACCCTCGGCGCTCTGAGAGCTACTGCCAAAAATGCTCTGGCGCGTGTTGTTTGCAATATTGTAGACGCTGACGACGGCCGGCATGGCTTTTTCGGCGATGCTCGAGACAGTCATGTCGCCATTTTCGCTGTAGGAAACCTTCTGGGTCTGGTTCGCGCCGCTCGAGGAAACGGCGGTGATTTTGCCGCTATTGCTATCGCGGTCGCCCATTCCGTAGCCCACGGCGCCACCGGCTGCGCCGCCAATGACGGCGCCGATGACCAGGGCGGCAACAGCCTTCATCAGGCCGGAATTTTTGTGATGCTTGGTTTTGACGGTGGTCGAGCCGCCAGCGGTTTGTCCCTGCGGCTGGCTGTGGCTCGCGCCAGTTGCTTGCGCGCCGCTGCTTTCGCCAGCGCTGGCGTGGGTGCGTTCATTGTAGACGCGCTCGTAGACGCCGCCCACCGGCTGGGCGAGGGTCGTGTCGTCGCTTTCGCTTGGGCGACGCTGGTCACGGGCGGAAAAGGCGCTTTCGATGCGCACGTAATCGGAATTGCTATTGTGAGACGGGTTATTATTGTTGTTCAAGCTATTATTGTTCAGGTTGTTGTTCTCCATGATAAACATCTCCTTTGCATGATGAGTCTATTATGCGTGAAGAGACAAGGCAAGTGGCAATTTTTGCCCTGCGACCCAGAGCCTGAGGCGACGCACCGCCGGTGGCTGCTCTTGCAGATGGTCGTAGACCGTCTGATAGGCGCAGGCCGGCAGATTGTTTTTTTCGCTGAGGTGGCCGAGCACGACGTGTTCCGTGTGGGGGCCGATGACGTCTGTGAGCATTTGCGCACAGCTGTCGTTAGAGAGATGGCCATGGTCGCTTGCGATGCGGCGCTTGAGGAGCGCCGGATAGGGGCCGTTACGCAGCATCTCGAGATCGTGGTTGGCCTCGACGAGGAGCACGTTGCTGTCGTAGAGGGCCTCGCGGTTGTCGTCACTCGCGACGCCTGCATCGGTGAGCATGCCCACCTTCATATCCTCGTAGCGAATCTGGTAGCTCACAGGATCGGCGGCGTCGTGACTCGTGCGGCTCCAGTGAATGTCAAAGTCGCCGAGACTCAGCGGGCCATCGTCGATGGCGTGAAAGAGGTTTCTGTCCACGCGGCCAATGAGCTTTTCTGTGAGGGCATCCAAGGTCGCCGCTGTGGCGTAGCAAGGAATGGCGTAGCGCCTGAGGAGCGGGCCCAGCCCGGAAATATGGTCGCGGTGCTCGTGGGTGATGAGGATTCCACCGATGGCATCCATGCTACCCGCTTGCGCGGCGACGGCGGCTTCCAAGCGCTTGAGACTGATGCCACAATCCACCAGAAGCGCGCCGCTTTCTGCGGCGAGATAATAGCAATTGCCTTTGCTGCCACTTGCCAGGCTCAAAAAATCCATTTGAGAAATCCTCCTCTTGAATACGTTTTATATTATATCCTCTGTGATTAGCGAAATGATGTGGTGGAGGTTACGTTTGGTTAAGAAAGTGTCAAGATTGTCCAACACCACTGCTCATATATTAACCCACCGCCGCAAAATTTCCAAGGCGCGAAAATTTTTCGCTCGTCGTCCGCAGCCGAAAATTTTTTGTCGGGAAATTTTTTCCAGCGCGCATTATTATATGAAGATTGTGCTATAATATTATACTGTTCAAAAAAGGAGGCGTCCCATTCATGTCCATTCGTGACTTGATTTATGAATATACCGATAACAAGGCAACCATCAGCCAGGGGCTGGCGTATTATCAGCTGGGCAAGGTCCAGCACCTCAAGATCAATTCTGTGGATCACGTGCCGGGCAGCACCCTGCCCTATTCGTCGACGATTATGGCGGATGCGGAGGTGTTTGGCGAAAAGCCCTTCCTCGTCATGCGCGGCGAAAACCTCATCAATTTTCACTGCACCTGCAAGGAGGGCGCCGAGGGCAAGACCCTCTGCAAGCATTTAGTGGCGCTGGTGCGCGCCCTCTCAGAAATTCTCGTGCCGACAAAATCCACTACCGACCAGGGCGCCATCGCAGAGCTCTTGGCCTATTACGATCCCAAGGAGGGCTTTTCACCGACGGGCGACGGCGCTGGCACCTCCTTGGTGTCGCTCATTCCGACGCTGGATTTTGACCCCTACAGCAAATTTTTCTGCCTGGAATTTCACCTCGCCTCGCCAAAAAAATCCTACATTCTCAAGAGCATCTCGGATTTTCACAACCACCTGCTCAAGGGCGAGACGGTCACCTACGGCAAGCACCTCTCCTTCAAGCATTGCCGCGAAAATTTTGACCAGCCAAGCCAGTTTTATCTCAACCTCATCGACAACGCCTTTGACTGGCTCTGCTACGGCAACAAATCGAGTCTGGACCGCTTGCCAAAGGTGGGCCGCTACCTCCATCTGAGCCACAACCAGTTCGACCAGCTCTTTGATTATGTGGCCGAGCACGGCGGCGAAATCGACACCCATCGCCAGGATGGCTCCACCGGACGCATTCGCATGGTGGCGCAGACGCCGGAGACGAGCGTGCAAATCGTCGCCCGCTCCGGCGATGAGTATCTCCTGGGCGTCGTCATGGACGATTACCAGATTCTCGTCAACAGCCAGTATTCCTATCTCTACAACGACAAGGTCATCATGCGCCCAAGCGAGGGCTATCAGCATCTGGTGCTGCCACTCTTGCGCACGGTGCGCTCGGCCGACAACGCGCTTGTCTTGAACGGCGAGCAGCTGACGCGGTTCATGGCGCGGGTGGCGCCGCAGATTGCGCCCTACGTGAATCTCGAGATCGACCCGTCCCTGCGCCAGAGCCACCTGCCCGAGGCGCTGACCATCCATCTGCGGCTTGATTATCCCCAGTCCAACACGATCCGCGGCCTGCTCCAGTTTGAGTATGGCAAGGCGCGCTTCAATCCTCTGGTGGCAAGTGATATTCCGCCGCATCTTTTGCGCGACGTCGAAAAGGAAAACGCCTTTGCCGCCCTCTTGGCCAAATACCATTTTTCCACCAACGAGGACGAGTGGCTTCTGGCCGGTGAGGACAACGTCTACACCTTCCTTCACGAGGGCCTGCCGGAGATGATGCCCTTGGCCGACATTGACATCGAAAACACTCTCTCCCGCGTGCGTCCGCGCCGCGCCCAGGCGCCACATCTGTCGGCGACGGTGACCCACGGCATTCTCGAGCTGAGCTTTGACGAAAAGGTCTACGGCCGCGAGGTGCTCCTGGAGGTGCTCAAGGCCTACCGCGCCGGCAAAAAATACATCCGCCTCACCGACGAATCCTACATCGACATCATTAATCCCGAGGTGCGCGCCGTCAGCGAGCTCCTCAAGGATTGCGATGTGCCGCTGGAAAATCTCGCCGAGGATGCGCCGGTGGCGCTGCCTCTCTACCGGGCGCTGACCCTGGACGTCTTTGCCGAAATGGCGCCGACGGTGGCATTTGACCGCCGCGAGGCCTTCCGCGCCCTGGCCGACGACATTGCCCACGGCGCAGACAGGGACGTCCCCGTGCCCAAGGATTTGCAGGCGACGCTGCGTAGCTATCAGCTCGTGGGCTATCAGTGGCTCGTGCATCTGGCCGAGCTCGGCTTTGGCGGCATTCTCGCCGACGACATGGGCCTCGGCAAGACGCTCCAAACCATCGCCTACCTCCTGCATCGCTACGAGGAAAATCCCGCCTCCCGTGCGATCATCGTCATGCCGACGTCCCTCATTTACAACTGGGAGTCGGAGCTCAAGCGCTTTGCGCCGAGCCTCCCTTATCGCATCATCGTCGGCAATCGCAAGGAGCGCGAGGCCCTGCTCACCGACGTGCCCGCTGGCATCGTCCTTCTCACCAGCTACGCCACGCTACGCCGCGACGCCGCCCTCTACGAGCCGATGACCTTCGACACGATTATTTCCGACGAGGGCCAATACATCAAAAATTCCTACACCCAAAACACCAAGAGCCTCAAGAGCCTCCACGGCGACCACCATTTTGCCCTGACGGGCACGCCCATCGAAAATTCCCTCGCCGATCTCTGGAGCATCATGGATTTCTGTCTGCCGGGCTATCTCCACAGCTGGCGCGAATTCCGCAATCTCTACGAGGTGCCCATCACCCGCTACGAGGACAAGACGCGCCTCGACCAGCTCAAGCGCCAGATTGCGCCATTTGTCTTGCGCCGCGTCAAAAGCGACGTCCTCACCGAGCTCCCGGACAAAATCGACACCGTCCTCTATGCCGAGCTCAGCGAGGAGGAGCGCCGCATCTACCACACCCAGCTTGCCCTCAGCCACAAGGCCTTCATCGAGGAAATCGCCAACCACCCGACGGGCCAATCCCAGGTGCGCGTGCTGACGCTGCTCATGCGTCTGCGCCAGGTCTGCTGCTCACCAGCCCTCTTCCTCGACGGCTTCAACAAGCCGTCGTCCAAGCTCAAGCTCTGCCTGTCGGTCACCGAGGACCGCGTCGAGGCGGGCCACCAGATTCTCATTTTCAGCCAGTTTACGAGCGTCCTTGACATGATTGCGCCCGAGCTTGAAAAGCGCGACATCAAATACCTAACCCTCACAGGTAAGACGCCGACCCGTGACCGCATGACCCTCGTCAACCGCTTCAACGAAGAAAAAATCCCCGTCTTTCTCATTTCTCTCAAGGCGGGCGGCATCGGCCTCAACCTCACCAGCGCCGACACGGTCATCCATTTTGACCCATGGTGGAACCAGAGCGTCGAAAACCAGGCCACCGACCGTACCCACCGCATCGGCCAGAAAAAAAGCGTCCACGTCATCCGACTCATCACCAAGGACACCATCGAGGAAAAAATTCTCAAGCTCAAGGAGAAAAAGCAGGCCCTCTCTGACGCCGTCATCACCTCTGACGAGGGCGTCATCTCCAAGCTCACCATGGACGATCTCCACGATCTCTTTGCCCTCGATTACACCGACGACCCAATGCTTGCCCCGGCGCCACGACCAACCCGCGCGCCTTACACGATAGAAGACAAGCAATAACCCACCTTACAAAGGAGGCGATACCATGACCACCCCAAAAAAATCCACCCATCAGGATGAAGCGAAAAACATCCAGCAGACAGAAACAGCCGCCAATCCAGACAACACCGATGCCAAGGCCAACGTCGATGATGACGCCCTTTTTGCCTGCATCAAGGACGAATAGTCTTTCCTTAGCAACCAAAAAGAGCACCCGCGCTGGGTGCTCTTTTTTGTGCCCTGGCTTATTTCAGGCTTTTGCCGATGCTCCAGGCATCGCCGACGCATTCGCCGAGGCGATAGTATTTTTTGTTGTTGCCATCGAAGGTGATTGGCGCGAGCTTGTCGACGTCGACCTTGCCCTCGGCATCGAGGACGCGCTCGTCGACGCTGATGTTTTTGATTTCGCCGATGAGGACGTGGCTCGGTTCGTCGTAGCTGGCGACGGTGCATTCGAGGGCGTAGCTCAGCTCGTCAATGAGGGGCGCGTTGACGACGCCGCTCTTGGTGGCGTGGAAGCCGGATTTGGCAAATTTGTCTGGCTCGTTGTTGCCGCTGACAGAGCCCACGTAATCGCAGGCCACCGCTTGATCGGCCTGGCCCATGCTCACGGTAAAGGCGCCGCTGGCCAAGAGGGCCTTGACGGTTTTGTGGCCGGGATTGACGCACAGGGCAATTTGGTTGGCGGCGCGGATGCCGCCCCAGGCAGCGTTCATGGCTTGTGGCGTGCCATCTTCGTCATAGGCAGCGAGGATGAACACTGGCTCTGGATACACACTTGGCTTGACGCCAAAATCTTTTCTCATAAATGATCAGCTCCTAACAAATTTTCTACCGTTAGTATACCACGAATTGTCACGGCGCAAAGTTGCAAAAAGATTTTTGCTCTTGTGACAATCTTTTTGCGCCTTGACAATTTTCTGCGCACTCACTAAAATAAATTTACCTTTGGTAATTACCTTCGGTAAATGAAATCGAGAGGAGAGATGGTATGAATGCAACCTTGACACGAGAATTTCTCGACACCTGTCATGCCGCCAAGCGCATCATCAAATATTTGCCGCCCCTGCCCGATTGGATGACGCCGCGCCAGGTCTTTATTCTTGACGCCATCCACCAGGTACAGGACATCCAGCCCACGGTGCGCACCAGCGACATTGCCAAGCGGCTGGATAATACCATGCCCAGCATCACGCGCATGGTCTCGGAGCTAGAAGCCCACGGCGCCCTCACCAAGGTGCCCGACGCCCACGACAAGCGCTCCTCGAGCCTCTGCCTGACCGACTACGGCGAAGCCCTCTACAAACGCCACGTTGCCGGATTTCACAAGGAGCTCTCGGCGCTTCTATCCGGTATTACCGAGGAGGAAATGCGCACGGCCATCGACGTCTTTACCCGCGCCGAGGCCCTGCTCAAAAACCACACATTTTTAACCAACGAGGAGGTTTGATATCAACCATGAATCCAAATGAATTTGAGCGCAAGCTCGACGCCCGCCTGATTATTTCTATTATTTCCGCCGGTCTCATGTCCTTTACCGGGATCTGCGCCGAAACAGCCATGAATGTTATTTTCCCGACCCTGATGAACGAGTACAACATTCCCACGTCCACCGTTCAGTGGGTCACCACCATCAATCTCTTGATGCTAGCAATTATTATCCCAACATCTTCCTGGCTGAAAAAATGCTTCCGCACCAAGACCCTCTTTGGTGCTGCCGTCGCCATCTTCATTGTCGGCACCCTCTTGGGCATGTGGTCGCCATCGTTTTTGGTGCTGATCATCGCCCGTATTCTCCAGGGGATTGGCACCGGTATGACCCTGCCATTGATGTTTAACATCATCATCGAGCAGGTGCCTCGCAAAAACACGGGCATGATCATGGGCTTTGCCTCGCTGACCATCGCCCTGGGGCCTGCTGTGGGGCCATCCCTCGGCGGCTTTATTGTGAGCATTGCCGGCTGGCGAGAAATTTTCCTCTGCCTCATGCCGTTTCTCATTATCTCCGGCCTCGGCGGGCTCACCTGCATCCGCCAATCCTCGGCCATCGAAAAGGAGCCCTTCGATCTCAAGGGCTTCCTGCTCATCGCCCTCTGCTTTATCAGCCTGATCTATGCCCTCAGCAACATCAGCCACCTGGGGCTCACCAGCCCAATCATCTGGGTGCTCCTCATTGTCGCCGTCGCCCTTTTGGCAGCCTTTGTCAAGCATTGCGATGGTCGCCAGCGCCCGCTGCTCAATCTCTCGATTCTCAAAAATGCGCGCTACAGCTTTTGCCTGATCGCCATTCTCTTGATTCAATTTTTCACGCTGGCCCGCGGCTTTATGATTCCAAACCTTTTCCAGCTTTCTGGCGGCGTCTCGACCTTCATCGCCGGGATCATTGTGCTGCCAGCCTGCATCATCGGCGCCGTGCTCAACCCCTTCAGCGGCCGCCTCTTTGACACCTTGGGCGCGCGGGTGCCTATCCTCTTTGGGGCAACGATGATCGTCCTCAATCTGCTCCTTGAGATGCTCTTTATGGTGCACGTCGATTACAAAATCATGATGGCCATCGCTGTCATCTTCTGCCTCGGCCAGAGCTTCACCTTCGGCAATTCCACAACGCTGGCCCTGCGCAGCCTGCCACCGGAACGCTACGCCGACGGCACCGCCGTCATCAACACCCTGCAGCAGCTCTTTGGTGCCATCGGTACCGCCGTCGGCTCGACCATCGTCGCCCTCGGCCAGGCCTCGCATCCAAACGACATCGCCCTGGGCACCGCCACCGGCACCCAGTGGACCCTCTACCTGCTCTTTGGTCTGTCGATCCTCATGTACCTCTGCATCATCAAAGCCCTGCGTAGCGAAAAAGCTGCCAAATAAAAAACAAAGGCACGGCCCTCTTTGGACCGTGCCTTTTCCTTGCAAAAAAATCTCCGCTCGTGCGCACGGGCGGAGATTTTTTATGGATGCAATTATTTTGCTTCGGCGATGGCTTCGACGGTTTCGGAAGCGATGGCGTATTCTTCGTTGGTTGGAATAACGAGGACGCGTGCCTTGGAATCGTCGGTGCTGACATCGCGGAATTCGCGGCAGCCGTCGTTCTTGGCTGGGTCGAGCTTGATGCCGAGGGCGTCAAAGTCGGCGCAGATGGAAGCGCGGACGCGGTCGTCGTTTTCGCCGATACCAGCGGTGAAGACGATGGCGTCGCAGCCGTTGAGCTCTGCGTAGTAAGCGCCGATGTATTTCTTGGCGCGGAGAACGAACATGTCGTAAGCGAGCTGAGCGCGTTCATTGCCTTCGTCCATGGCACCTTCGATGTCGCGGAAGTCGTTGGAGAGGCCGCTGACGCCGAGGAGGCCGGACTGCTTGTTGACGTAGGTGTCCATTTCATCTGGGGACAGACCTTTGTGCTTCATGATGTAGAGCACGGCTGCTGGGTCGATATCACCGGTACGGGTCCCCATGACGAGCCCTTCGAGAGGGGTGAAGCCCATGGAGGTGTCAACAATCTTGCCGCCGTTGATGGCAGAGATGCTGGCACCGTTGCCAAGATGGCAGGTGATGATCTTGAGTTCTTCGATTGGACGGCCCAGGGCCTTGGCTGCTTCGCGAGCAACGTATTTGTGGCTGGTGCCGTGGGCGCCGTAACGACGCACCTTTAGATTTTCGTAATCTTCGTATGGAATGGCATACATGTAGTGTGCTGGGTCCATGGTCATGTGGTAAGAGGTATCAAATACGCACACCGATGGAATCCCAGGCATGTTTTCTTCGCAGGCTTCGATGCCGGCGAGAGCTGCATAGTTGTGGAGAGGTGCCATGACGCCGTAGCCCTTGACGAGGTCCTTGACGCGCTGGTCAACAACCGCTGCCTTAGGGAAGGAATCACCACCCTGCACAACACGATGGCCGATGGCATCGATCATGCTGAAGTCGTCAACAACGGCCAAGTCACCCTTGGTGAGTGCGTCAACGACGAGTGCCACTGCCTGCTTGTGGTTGTCTGCAGTAACATCCTTTTTGATTTTTTCGCCCTTGGCCTTTACTTCAAAGCCGGCAACGCCGCCGAGGCCAATGCGTTCTACAAGACCCTTGGACATGACTTCGCCATTGTCCATGTTGATGAGCTGGAACTTCAGGGAAGAACTCCCACTGTTCATGACTAATACGATCATTTCTTTTCTTCACCTCATAAGAATTTTTATTAAGAAAGGAGCAGGCCGTCGCTAAGAATGGCGTCACCGCTTGCCTTCTCAAACATTTTTAGTAGATCCTGAACGGACAGATTTGGATAATCCGCTTTTTTGATGTCCACCGCCACGCGTCCGCTATCAAGCATCACCAGCCGATTGCCATGGGCAATGGCGTCGCGCATATTGTGGGTGATCATGATGGTGGTGAGATTGTTCTCTTGGACGATTTGGTCAGTGATTTCGAGCACCTTGGCGGCGGTTTTTGGATCGAGGGCCGCCGTGTGCTCATCCAATAGGAGCACGTCCGGCCGCTTGAGCGTCGCCATAAGGAGCGTCAGCGCCTGGCGCTGGCCGCCGCTGAGCAGCCCGACGCGATCGGTCAGGCGCTCCTCCAGGCCCAGGCCCAGGATGGACAGGCGTTTTTTGAAAAATTCGCGGTCCTTGGCGCGGGCGCTCCAGCGCAGGCCTGGACGCTGCCCACGGCGCGATGCCATCGAGAGATTTTCTTCGATTTGCATGTGCGCACAGGTGCCCATCATTGGATCCTGGAAAACGCGGCCAATATAGGCAGCGCGCTTGTGTTCAGGAAGCTTGGTTACATTGATATTGTTAATAAATATTTCACCTTTGTCAACAGGAAAAACCCCGGCAATGGCATTGAGCATGGTGGATTTGCCGGCGCCGTTGCCACCGATGACGGTGACAAAATCGCCCTCGTCCAACTGCAGGCTCAGGCCGTTTAGGGCGCGCTTTTGGTTGACGCTGCCCGGGTTAAAGGTTTTTTCAATGGCGTTGATTTCGATCATATGCATGGCGCAATCCTCCTCATACCTTGGCACGCAGCTTTTGTACACGCGACTTCAAGAGCGGCAGGGCCAACGCCACTGCCACAATGATGGCCGTGAGAAGCTTGAGGTCGTTTGGATTCATGCCGAGCCAGAGCACAAAGGCCACCACGCCGCGATAAACAATCGAGCCGAGGACGACACTGATCAGCCAATTTTTGAAGCTGCGTGTGCCAAAGATGACCTCGCCGATGATCACCGACGCCAGACCCGTGACAATGGTCCCGGTGCCCATGCCGACGTCTGCATAGCCGTTGGATTGGGCCAAGAGCGCTCCGGTAATGGCCACAAAGCCATTGGAGAGAATGAGCCCGAGGATGATGGTCACGTCCGTGTTGATGCCCTGGGCGCGAATCATTTGCGGATTGTCGCCAGTGGCACGAATCGCCGCGCCAAGCTCGGTGCCAAAAAAGATGTAGCAGAAAAACCACACCAGCACCGTAACAATGAGCCCGACGGTAAAGGTCGCCATAACCTTGGTCATGCTTTCCTCAAAAAAGCTGTAGACCGTGTTTTGACCGAGAATCGACACCGTCGCCTTGCCCATGATGCGCAGATTCACCGAATAGAGCCCGATCATTGTCAAAATCCCGGCAAGAAGCGCTGGAATCTTGAGCTTGGTGTGCAAAAATCCGGTGACTGCCCCGGCGACACAGCCGCCGAGAAAGGCAAAGCAAATGGCCAACAAGGGTGACTGGCCGCCGCTGATGGTCATCACAGCGATGGCCGCACCGAGGGGATAGGTGCCTTCGATGGTCAGATCCGCCACATCCAAAATACGGAAGGTGATGAACAGACCAATTGCGAGCACTGCCCACAGGAGCCCCTGCGCGACAGTGGATAATACGAGTTCCATAATGTCCTCCATCTTATACAAAACCATAAGATGCCGCAAAACACCTACGAGCTATTATACCACACTCGCACGGCGTTCGCCCACATCTTCAAAGCAAATCCTTATTTTCGGAATAAACAAACAAAACGAAGGACTCTCTTTCAAGCCCTTCGTTATATGATTTGTCGCGATTTGTTTATTCTGCCGAGTAATCCTTCTCATATTCTGCGAGATCATCCGGCACGGTGATGCCCAGCTTTTCGACCGCTGCACTGTTGATGGCTGTAGTGGTCGTCTCCGGCATTTCAATTGGCATGGTGGCTGGCTGCGCTTCCTCCTTGAGAATCTCTGCGGCCATGGTACCTGTCTGCTTGCCGAGCTCGTAGTAATCGACGCTCACTGTCGCCAGTGCGCCGCCCGACAGATGTGCGATTTCGCCGCCGAATACCGGAATCTGCTTTTCGTCGGTGACACCTGTCAGGGTCGTCATCGCCGAAGCAAGCAAATTATCCGTTGGCACGTAAACCGCCTGAATGTCCTCGCCAATGAGGCTCGTGGCCGCCTGCTGGATTTCGTTGACATTGGAAATGGTCATTTCCTCGACGTCGATACCCGCAGCGTCACAGCTTTTCTTGAAGAGCTCTGCCTGAATGCGGGAGTTTTCCTCCGAGGAGCTGTAGATGATGCCGACGGTTTTAATGTCCGGCAGGAGCTTTTGCATCAGCGCCACCTGGTCGTCGATTGGATTCATATCGCTGGTGCCGGTGACATTGCCCCCCGGCTCCTCGTCAGATTTGGCAAGGTTGGCTGCCACATAATCGGTGATGGCCGTGCCGACAATCGGAATCTCAGAGCTGGCGCTGGCCATTTGCACCGCCGCCTGGGTGGCAATGGCGCAAACCAAATCCTTCTTGTCACTGGCAAATTGCTTGGTAATCGTATCGAGATTGGACTGATCGCCCTGCGCGTTTTGGAAATCGATGACCACGTCCTTGCCGATGGTGTAACCGGCATCCGTAAGTCCGTCCTCAAAGCCCTCACGCGCGCGATCCAGCGCCTCGTGGTCTGCAAGCTGCACAATCCCTACCTGGAGCGCATCAGCATCTGCCTCAGACGCCGCGCTGCCACCTGCCGAATCGGCGTTACCGCCGCCACAGCCTGCAAGTACAACCATACTGCCGAGAAGCGCCCCGGCGAGCCATTTTTTCATTTTCATCCGAATTCCTCCGTTCTACAATTTCTACCTTGTGGATGAACACGCCTTGTCGACGTGAATGTATCTCCATCATAGATGTCTCATCAAGAAAAAGCAACAGCCACGCGCCAAAAAACTGTCGGAAATTTTATTATATTCTTTTATCCATGACTATTTCCCGGCGCAAAAAGTTTTCCCAAGCTCGCCGGCAAACGCTTTCCACATTTTCCACAGCGGTAGAAACCGGCTCCGGGGATTTTTCGCCAAAGTTTTCCCCGTCAAAAATTGAGTTTTCCACGGATTCTGTGGAAAACTCTGGGGTTTTCCGAAGACTTTTCCACAGTTTGCCGGGGAAAACTCAATAATTCCGCGCCACCAAGCCACTTTTGCACAAAAAAAGACAGCTCCCTACGATCGCTCGCAAAAAGCTGTCGAACGCCCTCCCCACCGCTCGCAAAATGCGAGCGATTAGAGCGCTGTGTATAAAACGTCGCACGGCGTCACAGGAAGAGGATATTTGCCAATCTGCGGTCCTGTAAAAGAATCCGTCGCCGTGCCAACGAGCCGCAAATTTTGGGCGCTCGGAACAAAATGACGAATGGTTTTCACCTGAAATTCGATCGGCAGACCAAAATAATACGTTGGCTGATACTCGGGCTCAATCAACGTCTCTCCTAATAGCCTATCTATTTTACAATCAGCAAAAACCTTGACCCCAATTTGTGTAATCCCGTCAATAAATGGCTGATGCTCATATCGAATCACGGTCGCCGCTTTCGTGCCATTGGCCATTTTGGAAATAAGGACAAATTCATAGCCAGGCAAGCGGTTGTATTCTGGTAGAGCCGAATTCTCCAAATCGCTCGTCATCCAGCTTCCAGCGCCTTGTCCGTCTGCCTGCACGTAATATTTCTGGATCAACCATCGCACATCATCAGGAATGCTGCTTGGCAGCTGCGGCGCTTCGGCAACTGGCCCACCTGTGTAAATTTCGACGCTAGCTGTACTTCCTTCCCAATCGACTGTCGCCTGTACCGCTTCTGAAAAATCACGAATCGGCACCATAATGCGTCCGTCCTTATTCTCTGGCGCCACAGACGCTGTGAGTGCGACGTCATTGACGTAATAGGTACGGCTGCCGACAAAAAAATAAGCCAGCGTCTCACCTTTTTGCACAGTCACACAGAGTGTCTTACCATCCCAGCCCACGTTGGCACCGACAGCCTCGGCAGCAGCGCGCATCGGCAAAAAAGTTCGTCCATTCTTGATATAGGGCTGGACATCCGTCGCCACATATTCGCCGTCGGCATGCACCGTCACCGGCGCGCCCATTTCAAATAGCAGACCGTCTACCGCCACATACGGTCCATAGGCCCAAGCCGGCACAGCGGTAAACAGCAGGCCCAGCACGCCTCCTAAAAACAA
Source organism: Peptococcaceae bacterium (assembly GCA_030524315.1). Classification (GTDB taxonomy): domain Bacteria; phylum Bacillota; class Peptococcia; order Peptococcales; family Peptococcaceae; genus UMGS1590. The sequence continues at coordinate 19,857 of JAUNGU010000002.1, read as the reverse complement.
CGCTCTCCATTTTTTCATCGCGAACATCTCCTATCATAGAAAATTATGAAAACTTTTTCCTATTATATCATGTTCATAACGTATCGCACCACAATTTATTAACCGAAGATGTCCTGCCCACTTTCGAAACTCGAAAATTTTTCATTTTTCGAAAGTGAGGAGCACCCTGATGGCGACACCTTCATTGCTCATGGCGTGCACGCCCGCGCCAAGCTTCTCACTGTTTTCTAAATGCACTTGGCGTGAGACCGGTTTTTTGATGAAAAGCCACCGAAAAACTGCTTGGGTGTTCATAGCCAACGGAAAGTGCGATCTCACTAATCTTTTTTCGACGGTCGGTCAATAATTCCTTTGCCCGTTCGATGCGACAATTCAAGATGAAATCATAGATTGTCATGCCATAAATGGTGCGAAAAAGCGCGGTCATTTTTGATTTGCTCATATAGCACATTTGCGCCAGGCTTTGCAGGTTCATCTGTGCAGCGTAATTTTGGCTCAGATAATGCTTGAGATTTTGGATGACTTCCTGGTCGGTTGCAGAAATACGTTGATTGACAGGAATGGGCAAAGACAACATTCGCCATTCTAAAAGAGCGGATATGAGCTCAAATATTTTTGCCTCGTATCTCAAAGCGGCGGTTTTGGATGTTGGCACATAAGATGCCATTTGATGCAGCAACCATTCGACCTCAGGAATTGTCGCTGTGCCATCCAACGCGCACGCAGCATTGAACACCTGAGAGGTGTCCTGCGCCAATAAATTCGGTAGCTGCTCTTGCCAAAATTCCGGCATCAATCCCAGTCCAATGCTTCTCACCGGTGTGCCCTTGGGAATCGTGTGTGAAAAAATGCCTTCCTCTAAGAAATAGCCTACAAGATTTTCCGGATGATGGCAGCTCTTTGTAAGCACAGGCTCCACACTCCCCGGTGAGCTCACGGCAATCGTTAATGCGGCCGGATGATGGCAGCGAAACGAAATGTCTTGATAAAAAATAATATCATAAACAGTCAGCGAGCATGCAGAATTGATGGGGTAGGTCCATAAATAGCCTTCGCCAATTTCTGGATCTGGCACAAAAGTAAAGCCAACACCGTTTTTAGCTTCCTGCCCTTTATCTGCGGGCCTCAAACCTAATTGCGGTAAATGTCCCAAACACAGCTGTTCAAATCTCGCGTCCACAACGCATCACCTTCTTTTTTGAAATCGACCAAATCGCTTTTGGCATCGGCCAAACCCTCCGCCTTCCTATTGTTTTCAAATCGAAAGACGTATAGTCTATACGATATGGTTAGCTTTCTCTAACCTAGAATAACGCAAAAAATCCTAGATCGCAACGGAGGAGATTACGATGCAAAACAAAACAGCGACACTCAACGGGAAAGATTTTATTAACATCGGCATTTTTACAGCAATTTACATGGTCATTGTCATCGCAATTGCTTGTACTGTGGGATTAATCCCCATTGGGTTTATACTGCTGCCAATCATCCTTCCGGTGATCGGTGGTATTCCGATGATGCTGTATTTTACAAAGGTTAAAAAGGCTGGCATGCTGCTGATTTTTGAAATTCTCTTTGGTCTGGTCATGATCCTGACAGGCATGGGCTACGACCTGTTGATTTGGGGGATTGTTGTCGGCGTCATTTGCGAATTACTGTTCAAGGCAGCGAAATATTCGAGCAAAAACATGGCCATTGTTTGCTACGGAATTCTGTCCACCTGCATCTGCGGGAACTACATCCACTGGATTTCTGCCAGCGAGGCTTGGCTTTCTCAGACGGCTGTCACCTATGGCGATGCCTATGTGAACACGGTACACGGCGCATTAACGACTGGCTGGGTTTTCCCGGCAATGGTGCTCGGCAGCTTTATTTCAGGCGTGATCGGCGGCCTCATCGGAAAATCGGTCATGAAAAAGCATTTTGAAAAAAGCGGTTTGGTATAAATGGTGGCACGATGATAAGCGATATCTACGATACAACAGCAAAAGCAAAGCAGCTCTATTTGGATCCACGAACAAAAATTTTTTTGTGTCTGACGGTGTCCTCTGTCATGTTGGCACCTTCTGATTCACCGATGATTGACGCCATAAAGCTCCTCTTTGCCATCTTGCCGCTGGTTTTCCTGATCGTGTTGAAGAAATATAAAATGGCGCTCTACTATTTGGGGATGTATGTATTTTCATCCTTGGTGCCAAAGCTATTGATTCCCTACCTGCCAAACATCGTCAATCTATTGTTTACGGGAATGATTGCGCTCTTTACGCAAATTTTGCCGGGAATGATGATGGGCTATTTCTTGATTGTGAGCACAACTGTCAGTGAGTTTGTGGCGGCGATGGATCGGATGCATGTCACCAAAAAGATTTCCATGCCCTTTTCTGTATTGTTTCGCTTCTTTCCAACCATTATCGAAGAGTACGGCCATGTAAGAGACGCGATGATGATGCGCGAGGTTGGTTCTATACGACATCCTATGAAAATGCTTGAATACCGCATGGTGCCTTTCTTGACAAGCATCGTTTCTATTGGGAACGATTTGGCTGCATCGGCACTCACACGGGGATTAAACGCACCAATAAAACGGACGAATGTCTGCCCCATCGGCTTTACCTGGCGAGATGGCATTGCTTTTTTTGCAACGATTTGCTGCCTTATTGTTTATATCATTTACCGATAGGAGCTGGTGCATGTAATGATACAACTGAATCAAGTCAACTTTGTATATCACAATGCGAGGTCCGATGTCGGCGTGCATCATATCAATTTACACATTCCCAAGGGCCAGGTGGTCTTACTTTGCGGCAGCTCCGGCTGCGGAAAAACAACCCTGTCGCGCATGATCAATGGCCTAATCCCCAATTTTTATGAGGGCACGCTTTCTGGTGAGATCACCGTTTGTGGCCGTGATACAAAAAATAGCGAGCTCTATGAGCTCACGCCCTTTGTAGGCTCTGTTTTTCAAAATCCCAAATCGCAATTTTATACGGTGCAGACTGATTCTGAAATTGTTTTTGCCTGCGAAAATATTGGGATGGAAAAGGCGCAAATTTATCAACGGTTCGAAGACATCGTCGACAAACTAAACCTAACGCCGCTACTTGGCAAAAGTTTATTTGCGTTATCCGGCGGACAAAAGCAAAAAATAGCCTGCGCCTCTGTGGCAACCCTCTTTCCACAAATTCTGGTCATGGACGAGCCCTCTTCTAACCTAGACATAGCAGCGATCCATGAGCTGGCTGGCATTATAAAGCAGTGGAAAGACGCGGGCTGTACCATCGTCATTGCTGAGCATCGGCTCTACTGGCTCATGGATATTGTGGATCGTGTCATTTACGTGAAAAATGGCCGCATCGACCAGGATATTTCTATTCAGGAATTTTTAGCGATTCCTGCTGATACGCTGGCCAGCATGGGCTTACGAGCACGCACCATCTCTTTTGATAAATTATCTGCCTTGCCAGCCAAAAATACGGAAATGATTGATTTCAAAGATTTTTCTTTTGCCTACGACAAGGAAAAAAATCTCGATATTCTATCCTTATCCATTCCTTGCGGAAGCGTCGTGGCAGTGATCGGAAAAAACGGCGCAGGCAAATCGACCTTTGGCAGATGTATGTGCGGATTAGAAAAGAAAGCACGTGGCACAATGACATTTTGTGGACGCAATCTCAGCTGGAAAGCGCGCATCAACACCTGTTACCTTGTCATGCAGGATGTGAATCATCAGCTGTTTACGGAAAGTGTCTTAGACGAGATTCTTTTGTCGATGGAAAAAAGCCACGACGAAGCGCACGCAAAAAAAGAAAAGGCCCTGCAAATTCTAGCCTCACTCAATCTGGACCACTATCAGGATGTGCATCCCATGTCCCTTTCCGGCGGGCAGAAGCAACGCGTCTCTGTCGCCTGTGCCCTCGCGTCTAATAAGCAAATCCTCGTCTATGATGAGCCCACCAGCGGTTTAGATTATGCAAGGATGATCGATGTTGCCGAGGCCATAAAAAATATGCAGGCAAAGGGGAAAACCCAGTTCATCATCACCCACGACCCTGAACTCATCAAACAATGCTGCGATTATCTTGTATTGATAGAAGACGGCAGAATCATCGCGTCAGGCTGGCTACAAAGTGCCTTGGTCGACAGGATGAACGACTTTTTTATGGCGTAGACGCACATGAAAATGCCCATACAATAGACAGCCCCGTCTATTGTATGGGCATTTTTGCTGCTCGCTTTCGAAAAGCGAAATTTTTCATTTTTCGCAAGCGAGGGCGTCGAGGACGTCGCCGATGTCGGCGTTGATGAGGATGGATTGGTGGGCGATGTCGTCGGGGGCGACAGCCTGTCCGAAATTGATGCAGGCGTAGGTGGCGCCCAGGTTGGCCATGGTCATTTGCCAGAAGGGGTATTTGATGATGGCGGGGGTGTTGGCGCCGACGCCGAGCTCGAGGTAGAGAATGTCCAGGCCTTGGTGGCGCTGGATAAAATCCTGGTAGCGCATGGCGGCGCGGTGCCAGCCGTCGTCTTCGACGAAGGTATCGTCGGCGCGCAGGTTCATGGCCATGGGCGCGCCGCAGACGGGGCAGCGAGGAATGAGCGCTGTTGGCACCTGGCAATTTTTCTGCTCGGCGACCATGGCGCGGACGGTTTCTTCGTTGTCGTAGGTTTTCTGGTGGCAAGGCTTGCTGCATTGCCAGAGGCCGTAATCGCCCTGAGTGTAAAAGAGGCGGCGTTTGTCAAAGCCTGCCTTTTGGAAGCAGTGGTCGACGTTGGTGGTGAGGACAAAATAATCCTTGTCGGTCACAAGCTGCAGAAGCTTGTCATAGACGGGCTTGGGCGGATCCATGTAGCGGTTGACATAAATGTGACGGCTCCAGAATCCCCAGAATTCCTCGAGGGTCTCGAATGGATAAAATCCGCCGCTGTACATATCTGCAAGGCTGTAGCGGTCGATGTAATCCTGGAAATATTTGTGAAAGCGCGCGCCACTGTAGTCAAAGCCTGCGGATGTGGAAAGGCCTGAACCGGCGCCGACGATGACGGCATCGGCAGCATCTAGCGCTTCGCGCAGGCGGCGAATATCTTTTGGCTGGATGCCCGGGGCGGCGACTTTGGGGCTAGAAAAAAACATGATGGTCTCCTCCGATCACTCTATTATCGATGGTTTTATCATAGCGCGGGCGCGGTGCGGCGACAAGTACGCACCTTTTTGTGCCATGGTTACCGCAAGGATACTACCCATAAAAAACGCGCAACGTTGGTCGCTGCGCGTGGGTTGGGATGCTATTTGAGGGATTGGCCGAGGGCTTTGGCTTCCTGGAGCTTGGCTTCAAAATTATCGGCGCTGCACTGGGTGACGACGCCCATGTCCTCGAGGCCCAAATAAATCAGGAAGGATTTCTTGTATTCAAAGAAAATGCCGTCGTACACATCCGGCGCGCCGGAGCTCAGAATCATCGCCGTTTTCTTGAGGCCCTTCGGCTTGTCCAGCGCATAGATGCGGTGGATGGCGCATTGGAGCTGGGCGGTGAAGCCCTGATAATACACCGGCGAGGCAAAGACAATCATCTCCGAGCTTTCAAGCAGCGGATAAATCTCCTGCATGTCGTCATTCTGAATGCACTTGCCATTACCTTTGGTGTGGCAATATTCGCAAGCCAGACAGCCGGCGATTTTTTTCTTGCAGACGTCGATGACCGTCACCTCATGCCCCGCTTCCTCGGCACCCCAGGCAAAGGCCTCGACCATTGCTGCCGTGTGGCCCTGTGGGCGAGGGCTACCGTTTAATACCAAAATTTTCATAATGTCTTCCTCCAATCTCTATCTAAACCAGCATATCCTGTCCTGTGCAATAGGCGATCACACCCAACGCCAGGCGGTTGAGGCCATCCTCCAAGAGCGAACGCGCGCAGGCCACGTTCATTCGCAAAAATGCCGCACCAGCTGCGCCGTATTGGCTGCCTGCGGACAGATACAGGCCCGTTTCCCGTCGCAAATAATCCGCCAATTCGCCCGCGTCATCGGTACACAGGCTGAAATCTAGCCACAACAGATAGGTGGCCTCCGACGGCACCACGCGCACAATCGGCAGCACCTCGTTGATAAAATCTGTCGCCACGCGCTTGTTGTCGCTAATGTACTGGCGCAGGGCGTCGAGCCAGGGCGCGCCTGCCGTAAAGGCGCTAATGGCGGCGCCACAGGCAAAGACGTTGGGCTCGGCGACCTCGTCGGTGTTAAGCCCGCGCCAGACCTTGTGGGCGAGGACCGGATTGGGCACCATCACCGCCGCTGTCTGCAAGCCTGCCAGATTAAAGGCCTTGGTCGGCGCCCAAAGGCTCACGCTGTTGTCGCGACAGGTCGCCGACACCGAGGCAAAGGGCACGTAGTCCTTGCCCGGCTCGGTGAGGTCGCAATGAATCTCGTCGGCGACGACGATGACGTGGTGCTTGGCGCAGAGGTCGCCAATGCGTGCCAACGTGCCCGCATCCCAAATTTTGCCCACGGGATTGTGGGGATTGCAGAGAATCATCAGCGTTGTCTGAGGGTCGCTGAGCTTTTGCTCGAGGTCGTCAAAATCAACGTGGTAGCAGCCGTTTTCATAAACCAGCGGACTTTCCAACACCTGACGGCCGTTGTTAATAATCGAGTTTAAAAAAATATTGTACACCGGCGTCTGAATCAGCACCTTTTCGGCGGACGTCGTGAGCTTGCGCACAATGCTTGAGAGGGCTGGCACCACGCCTGTGCAAAAAATCAGCCACTCTTTTTCGACGCTAAATCCATGCCGCGCCTGCCACCAACGCGCGTAGGCTGCCGCCCATTCATCGGGAACCGTCGCATAGCCAAAGACGCCGTGGCTGACGCGCCGCGCCAAATCGTCGCGAATTTCCGGCGCCGTCTGAAAATCCATATCCGCCACCCACATCGGGAGCTCGCCATCGGCCACGTCCCATTTGAGGGAATTTGTCCCGCGGCGGTCGACGGGTGTGTCAAAATCGTAAGACATGTGCATCCTCCTTCATCATTGTGCCGGCGACAGCACCATGGTCACATCACCGCTGCCGAGGGCCTCGCGCCAGCCGTCGAGGTTGTCGATGTGGCCGATGCGCGTGTAGGACCAGGCGTGGTCGCCGTAGAAGGCGACGAGCTGATCACCCTGGTAAAGAACGAGATCGCCCGGCTGAGTATTCGTCTGCGCGTCATCGGCCGGGAGGGCCTGGGGCAAGTCACCGACCTTTTCAAAGCCTGAGTAATCGCGCATATCAATCCCAATGGCGCCATCTGCCAAGAGCGCCACAAGCGCCGACGTGGCGTCGTTGTCCTCGAGGGTGGCGGTGAAATCCCGGCCGCCGACGCTGACATGGATGCGCTGCCCTTCCGGAGCCGCCACTGGCGCAGATGACGCATCAGCGCCATCTGCCGACTGCTGCGACTGCACCTGGGTCGAATTGCCACAGGCAGCGAGCACAAGCAGGCCACACAGGATCAAAACAAGGCTGAGTTGTTTTTTCATAGCGTCCTCCTAGTTCGCCCAATAGGCGTTCATGGCCGCTTCCTGATCGGGCGCGTAGGTCACGCGGCCAATGCTCAGCCGTCCGCGGCTAGCTGTGACTAGCGCCTCATAAGGCGCGCCGTCAAAGGCACCGCAAAGCTCAAGGACGCCGACGCCGTCGGCGATGAAGCGCTCGAGCTGCGCCAACGCCTCATCCAAATTGCGCACAGTAACAATCTGATTATCCACGCCCTCCACCGGAAAATGGGCGCGGTGTTGATCCGGCGCAAAGCGCGGGTTCATCAGCATCATTGCGTATTTCTTCATTAGATTCCTCCTTTTGAAGGCAACATCAGCGTTTAGCGCGCATCCCTCAGGCGCTTTTTTGCGCGTCATTTTGCGCCGCAGTACAGATGATGGTCGTCTTGTCCGGATCGACCTTGTCACGCTCGATGATGAGCTCGCCGATGCTTTCGGCGACAATGGTGCCGCTCGTTGGATTGAGAACACTGTCCACAGCACTGGTGATTTCTGCATCCACCGTGGAATATTCAAAGGCCAGGGTGGTATTGATGAGGGTGCAATTTTTCATAACGAGGTTGTCAATGTAGCACAAGCCCTGGAGGCTTTCGATGGTGCAGTTGACAAAGGTCAAATTCTTGGCATTCCAGCCGAGGTATTCGCCGGAAATGAAGGAATCGTAAACGGTGACGTTTTCGCTGTTCCAGAAGGCGTCCTTGGAGAGCAGGTGAGAATTGCGAATCTCTACATTTTTGGCGCCGTCAAAGGAATAGTTGCCGTAGAGGGTCAGGCCGTCCACAGTCATATTCTCGCTGTTCATGGCGAAATAATCGCCCTTGGCCATGACCTTTTCCATGCGCACGCCGTCGCAGCTCCAGAGGGTTTCGCCTGCATTTGGGATGGTCACATTTCGCAGCGTCACTTCATGGCAGCGGCGAAAATTCTTTGGCGCCTCGATGGCCGAATCCTCGACGGTGATGTGCTCGGTGTACCAGACGCCGGCACGGCCCATCTCAAACCAGGTGCAATTTTTGACGTTAATGTTTTTGGAATACCACAGCGGATATTTCCATTTGAACATGCTACCGTAGAGGTCAATGTCGTGGCATTCCTTGAGACAGGATTCGCCGTCGTCAAAAATCGCGTCATAAATTTTCAGATCATGTTCGTGGAACAGGGGGCGTTCGCCAGTGTAAAAGCCGCGACGAATTTCTTTTTTCTGAGTCATAATTATCGTCTCCTTGTGATTGAATATATTTATGAACGGGGCGCTGCCTGCGCCTGCTTGTTCATTTGGCAAACGAGATAATCCAAGCAGGTGATGCAGCGTTCTTGTTTGTGAATGAGGTCAAGTAGCTGTTGTCTGTGATTGGCCAAAAGCTTGAGCTGGGCCTTTGTATTGCCGTCAAAGGCGAGAAAATCGTCGATGGTTTGCTGGCTACAATCGGCGTCCCTGAGATTTTGTATGAGCGACGCTTGCACATTATCATTGTTCATTCTTATCCACATCCTTCACTCATGTCACCCTACCATTCATAGCGGTCGTTGGGAGCGATGCCTCTGCAATCCTCCGCGCAAGCTGTGACAGCAATTATCAACCAAAAGCATCCTGTGATTGCTTTCAACATGATGCTCACTCCTTACAAATCAAATAGGATTTTTCTGATTTCAGTATAGGTCAGAGATTTTTCCTTAGCAAATACTTAGACTCTATGATGATCGATACGTTTCACGAATGGAATCTGCCGATAGCCGCGCAGAAGCAATAGCGTATGGCAATTCATCCAACCCGTCTATCTTCAAAACCTATGGCATTTCGTGCTATACTCTTGTCAACAGGAGGCGATCACATGGAACTTCGCGTGTTACACTATTTTCTCGCTGTGGCGAGAGAGCAGAATATTTCTGCGGCGGCAGAATCGCTGCATCTTTCTCAGCCGACCCTCTCGACCCAGCTCAAGGGCCTGGAGCAGGAGCTCGGCAAGCAGCTCCTCATTCGCGGCACCAAGGGCTCGCGCAAGGTTGTGCTCACCGACGAGGGCATGATTCTGCGCAAGCGCGCCGAGGAAATTTTCGCCCTCGTCAAAAAAGCCGAGGACGAAATCACCCTCGCCGACGAGGTCATCGCTGGAGACGTGGCCATTGGCGCTGGTGAAAGCGATATCATCCGCTATTTTGCACGCGCAGCCGACACCCTCAAGGAAAAATACCCCCTCATCCACTACCACATTTTTAGCGGCAACGCCGAATTTGTCACCGAGCAGCTCGACAAAGGGCTCATCGATTTTGGCCTCGTTTACGGACCCGTCGATCCGAGCAAATACGATTATCTCGAGGTGCCCATCAAGGATCGCTTCGGCGTGCTCATGCGCAAGGACGCGCCCCTGGCAGAAAAATCGGTCATCACGCCAGAGGACCTCTGGGACAAGCCCCTCATCGTCTCCCACCAGGAAGAGCGTGACGGCTGGCCCATGCGCCGCTGGATTGGCCGCGACGTCAGCGATCTCAACATTTTTGCCACCTACAACCTCATCTACAACGGCTCCCTCCTCGTCGAGGAAGGCCTGGGCTACGCCATCTGCTTCGACAAGCTCATCAACACCACCGGCGACAGCCCCCTCTGCTTCCGCCCCCTGGCGCCCGCCATCGAAGCCAGCGCCAGCATCGTCTGGAAACGCTACCAAATCATATCCAAAGCCGCCGAAAAATTTCTCGCCGAGCTCCGCGAAAGCTTTGCATAGAAAAACAGCCGCCAGCGCGACGACCCTCTCGTCGCGCTGGCGGCTGTTTTGTTTGCCATAGGATGTCCATTGGCAATTTTAAGATAAAAACTGATTAAAAATATTGACGAACAACCGAAGCCGTTCTTATTTGAACTGCTCCCCAAACATATCATGTTTTCTAAGGGGGTCTCAAACCGAAAGGTCCTTTATTAAGAGATTACGCTTTCGCACCTTTTTCTAATTCTAACACAAAAATATCGAAATCGGAAACATAAACCTGGTCCTGAACAATACGAAATTTTTCAAATTCGCTCTCTGCTTTTGCCTTGGCGATGGCTGCTGTGATTTTGCCTGCATCTTGAAGGATCTCCCTGTCATCTGCCATCAAGAATAAATCCAATCGCTTTGCCCAATCCTCCATGGTCATAGGAATATGTCGCTCCGCACGGTCTTCGGCCAAATCCAGATAGGCCGATACGATGCGCTCGAGGGAACGCATTTCTTGCTCTGAGAGATAATTTTTCGCAACACTGACATCGCTCTTCACAATTTTGCCGTCCGGCGCAGCGGCCCATGTGGTCAATCCCATATGCGGCTTGTCTGCATCTGCACGCGCATAAATCAACTCTGCCGCCGTGTGTCCGTGGACTGCATAATGCATCTTGTTCTGTACCTTTGCAAAGAACTGCTTCGTGGTTTTTGCGCTGCGGTCATAATCGAGGGCGGTGGCATAAATGTCTGTGATCTTTTGATAAAATCGACGTTCAGACAACCGAATCTCGCGAATTTGCTCAAGCAGCTGATCAAAATATGCCTCTGTCAACACCGTTCCACCATTTTTCAGGCGCTCATCATCCATGACCCAGCCTTTGATGGTGTAATCCTTCGCAATCTGATTGACCCATTTTCTAAACTGCACAGCACGCCCGGAATTCACCTTGAAGCCAACAGAAATAATCATTTCCAAAGAGTAATGGTTCGTCGAATAACGCTTTCCGTCAGCGGCAGTTATCCGAAATTTTCGGATGACTGATTCTTCCTGCAGCTCGCTATCCGCGAATATCTTCTTGATGTGATAGTTAATGGTGCGCACATCCACATCATACAACGTCGCCAGCATTTTCTGCGTCAGCCAGATATTCTCGTCCTCATACCGCATCTCAATACTGTCCTGCTGGTCGCCAACGGTCGCCACATAGGTCAGATATTCCGCTGCACTCGAGCGAATGGTGATGTCATTGTTGTGCTTTGACAAATCGAGCACCTCCTTTGTGTCTGTAAAATAATTTTCTTAACGCAACCTTTCTCCTCATTATAATAGATGACCAAGCGAAGATAAACGTCTTTCTTCCCCCGCAATTTTGTACTCATCCCGATTGTTTGCTATACTGTAGCTAAGAATATTTTTACATTTCAGTCTTTGAGAGAAAGGGTTTGGTGGATGATGTCTTCTGAAAATCTCTTGCAAACCATTCGTCCGGTGTGGGCGGAGGTAGATTTGGATGCGCTGGCGTATACGATTCGCGCGATTCGTGCGCGCGTCGGCGAGGAGCGGCATGTGTATGCGGTGGTCAAGGCCAACGGCTATGGCCATGGGGCAGTGGAAATTGTGCCGACGCTCTTGGCAAACGGCGCCGACGGGCTTTGTGTGGCGTTTCTTGACGAGGCGATTGAGCTGCGCCGCGCCGGATTCACCAACGTGCCGATTCTTATTTTGGGCTATACAGAGCCAACCCGCGCCGCAGAAATCGTCGCCAATGACCTCGACCAGGCGGTCTATACCCGCGAATTGGCCGAGGCGATGAGCGCGGCTGCCATGGCGCAACAAAAAACGGCCCACGTCCATATCAAGGTGGACACGGGCATGGGCCGCATCGGCTTTTTGCCAAACGCGGCGAGTCTGGACGAGGTGGCGGCGATTTTGCGTCTGCCAAATCTCGAATTCACCGGCCTCTTCACCCATTTCGCCAAGGCCGACGAAGCCGACAAGACCTACACCACCATGCAGTGGCAGCGCTACAGCTTCTTTCTCGAAGGATTGGCAGCGCGTGGCCTTGTGCCAAAAATTCGCCACTGCGCCAATAGCGCCGTCATCGTCGACCATCCCGATTATTTTCTCGACATGGCGCGGCCGGGAATCATTCTCTACGGCGTCATGCCAAGCAGCGAAACCCAAAACGACAACATCGACGTGCGTCCAGCGCTGAGCCTCAAATGCCGCATCGTCAACGTCAAGCGCGAGGCCAAGGGCGAGCGCATCAGCTACGGCGGCACCTACGCCACCCAGACCGAGGGCGAGGTCATCGCCACGCTGCCCTTGGGCTACGCCGACGGCTTCCAGCGGCTCCTTTCCAACAACGACGAGGTCCTCGTCCACGGCCAGCGCGCGCCCATCGTCGGCCGCATCTGCATGGACCAGTGCATGATCAACGTCACCGGCATCCCAGATGTGCAAATCGGCGACGAGGTCGTCATCATCGGCCGCCAAGGGGACGACTGCATTCCTATCGAGGAGGTCGTCGCGCGCATTCCGACCATCCCCCACGAAATTTTCTGCGGCATCAATCGCCGCGTGCCCCGCGTCTATCGCCAGAACGGCGAGATCGTCAAGATCCGCCAGTATCTCCTGGACTAGCGGCGCTTTGCGGTTGACAGGCTTTTGCCCTCTCTAGTAAAATATTGATAAGAACCAATCAAACGCGAAACGAAAGAGGAGATATGCACAATGTATGTATTTGTACAAGGCAATTTCACCGACGCCGCCCATGCCCTGCACGGCGTTGAAGACTGCTTCCACAGAGGCCTGAGCGAAAAGGACGTCAAGGTCTTCGTCTCTGCCGCTGGTGACGAAAAGCTCTCCGCCAAGGAACCACCAGTGGTTGAAGAACCTGCCGAAGAAGAAGCGTCCAAATCAAAAAAGAAAAAAGACGAAGGCCCAGTCTTTGACCCAGCAGGCTACCTCTACTGGGCCAAGCTCAAAAAAGTCGCCAACGTCACCATCGTCGAGCCAGACGGCATCGACGCATTAAACGAGCCAGAGGAAGTCAAGCTCGCCCTCCACGGCTCCGCCACCCTCCTGGCCGCTGGCAACGCCCTCGTCATTGTTAACCAGCCAAGCCAACCGCTGGATGAAAAATTCGACTAATGCAACACCCACCGCGCCCTCAGGTGCGGTATTTTTTTATTCACTTGAAAGGAAGGTTCTGATGATTTTATCCGCAGTCCAAACTGCATTTTCAAATCTAGTCATCTTTTCCATACTACCTGTCCTTTGGTGGTTTTTTCGACATCGGCGCGAAACAACCTTTTGGCGTTGGATCGGTTTGTACCGGCCACAACTGCAAAGCAAATGGTGGCTTCTGTTGCTCTTTGCCGCGCTCTATTATTTCTTCTACAGCTTTGATTTTACCCAGCTGTTCAGCGCTGACACCCTGGAGGCACTGGAAAGCAGTGATTCTGTCTCTGCCAACGCCTTCGCCGGCATCGGCGCAGCCGCCATCCTGCCGGCTCTGATTCAAAACTTCATTGCCAACGGCCTCGCAGAAGAAATCTTCTTTCGCGGCTTTCTCTGCAAACGTCTCTGTGCCCATTTTGGCAGCACTGGCGGTATTCTCCTGCAAGCAGGGCTCTTTGGCATCATGCATAACGCGATCTACCTCATTGCTGGCATCTCCATCGGCCTGGGGGCTCACCTCATCTTATTTTTCTTTACGGCCACCGGTGCGCTGCTCCTGGCCACTCTCAACGAAAAGCTCTACAACGGCTCCCTCCTCCCAAGTGTCCTCCTCCATGGCCTTGGCAACTTCATCACCACCATGCTCGTCGCATTTTGAGGAGTGTGGGATTGCCGTGGGAAACACAAAAGCGCCCTTTATGACGACAGTGCTTATATTTCACTGTCCCTCATAAAGGGCGCATATTTTTTGATTCTAACTTGTAAACAAAAGATTTCCTAGCGGCATCAGACAAAGCAGTACCAAGAAATTGACTATCAAGAAACAGGCCCCAAACAGGAACGCATCCTTTCGGACCATCTCCTTGTGTCCAAATACTAGGCCAGCCATCATGCTACCAGCCGGTGTGACATAGGCACACATCAAGGAAAGATAGAGCATCATGAACAAAACTTGCACACTGCCACCCATCGCCATCACTTGCGGCGCAATAATTGGCAAGAATATGGCACCCATGACAATATTATGCATGAACTGTGTAATCGTGCCCAAAATGAGCATTGCCAAAATAACTAGGACAGTAACATCTAAGTTCTCCATCAGCGGTACCAATACCTGATTGACAGTCGCTGTAATACCAATATCTTCAGATTCCATTGCCGCTGCCAAAGGGTAGGTCACTGCCAACAGCATCATCGTTGTCCATGGAATATTGGAGAAGGCCTTTTCCAAGTTTAATATCGATTGGCCTTCGTCATCTTTCCAAATGACGAAAATTACCATATATATTGTCGAAAATCCAGCCATGCCAATACTTCGAAAAACATCTCTTCCTGGCAAACTTGTCACAACCTCTGGCACTAGAAGCACTGCAAACAATACAACCAGAAGAATCAAACTCGCTTTTTGATACTTTGTTGCCTTATGCTGCTTATATTTTTCGCACATTTCCTCCGTTGTCGTAAAATGTGACGCGTCAATTCGCAAAATATATTTTGATGCAAGCACCAGAAATACTGCACACAGGCACAAATACAGCAAACCAAGGATGAAGAACGGCCCTACCTCCAGAGCAACATTCACAGTATTGGCCATAAATCCATAGTACAAAATAGGGCCTGGATAAAACGGTACAACGTTAGGTGCCGTAAGCGCAAAGTAGACGACAAATGCGATCATCATGCTGACAATGCGATCGCCCTTTTTGTATCCATTAATGTGGCAAATAGAGCTGACGATGGACCAAAGCAAGAATACAGTTGCAAATCCGCCCTGTGCCAAACCCATTAGAATGGCTGCTGCGCAAATCGCACCTATTAACAACCATGGTTTTCCGATGAAAATCTTTTTACTCAAAATCCAATATGCAATCGTATCTGTTACACCCATGGCTGTCAATGCACCAGCAAAAATGGAGCCGATCAGGCAAAGAACAAAATTACTGTCACCAAAACCGCCTTGGAAGCTTGCCAAAACAGTTGAATATCCTGTCAAACCAAGTGCAACAAAACCAAAAATACTTGTCCACAACAGATCTATAAAAATCCAGCCGTAGAGAAGCCCGAGAAAAACCCCTAAAACACGCATCCCGATGTCAGTAATCTGTCCCACCGGTGGCAAAAAACCTGTGCCAAAAGTCAGCAAAAACATGATGGCAACATGCACGTATCCGGTTTTTCTTTTTGCCTGCGTCGTCATGCCATCTCCCCCTTTATATCGACATAAATACTATGTAAGTACTTGAACTGCATCAGACATTCAAAATCTGATATGCTGGTGCACCCTCGCACTCAGCTGGCATTCGCAATCCTAAAATTGTCGCTATGGTAGGAGTCACATCAATTGTGCGAATAACACGTGTGGTCACAAAATTTTTCTTTACACCAACACCTGCTGCCGCAAAAATTGGGGAAACGCTGGTCATATACATGCCTTCAAAGGTTGGTAACGAGTCGCCATGCAACCTGTTAAAACCTTCCTCGAGCCAATAAATAATGTCGCCACTCTCATCTCCATTCAAACCAAAAATTGCTGCTTCTTTATTTCGCACGGCCAAGGATACAACACGTTTTCCATCTTGGCGATAACTATAGAGATCGTCAATAATTTGTCTTTCCAATTCATATTTCTCAGCGGGATCAACAATCCCTTGTGGTTCTCTGCCTTTAATATTGAGATAAATATGATTGCCACGGTTTGCAACAGCTCTCGTTTTGCTGTAATCAATTTCTCGCAGCTCATTGCCCTCTGCGTCCTTTTTCAAGACGGTGTACCCCAGGTCCTCAAGCACACGGATATTGCATCCAAAGCCATCCCCAAGCAGCGGAATGGTATCCTCTGGCGGTGTCAACAGCCCATGATCAGATACAAGGAGAATGGTCCAATCGTCTTCTAATAATGGGAGAAAATGTCCCAGATATCTATCTGTATCAATGTACGCTTTTTTCATCGCATTTTGATACAATGTTGCATCATTGCCTAGGCCTTCTCTCGGCTTTGCAAAATACCAGAATAAATGACCAAATGTATCTACGTTATGCAGATGAGAGAAGACAACATCATATTGCTCTGCTTCAATTAGATATTCCAAGGCTTTTGCCTGCCAGTCCACATAATGTTCAAAGGTTGGCAACAGCACCGTATTGACCAGTCCTTCTTCCGACGCATCAACCATTGATGTTGCTGGTACAGGTCCGACATTTTCATTGATTTTGGTTTTGAGATATCGTGGGTGCCATAAATCATCCTTACCAATATCCATCGCACCACCAAAATAAATGCGGCATTTTCCTGTTTCTTCATCCAAATCCATCAGTTTCATGTGACGGTTTGTTTTGATAGATTTTCCTTCAATGACAACCTCATCCAATACATCTGTGTAGAAACGATCTTTTTCCAGGACAGCCATTGGTGCCGCATCATGCTTTGTCCGATAAATTTCTACGCGATGATATTTTCCACTGTCATCGGCCAGAACAAGCGCCGGTCTACGAATGGCACCACCATAAAGCAAGCAGGTCAACTCGAGTGCATTGTCTGGTAAGGTCAACTCCCAGCCTTTCGGCATTCTCAACGGAGAGTACACTTTATCATACGGCAATTTATCTGCACTGAGATCACCTTCTTCATGGCTCAGGATGAGATTGATGTTCTCATTTTGAGTAGGTGTATCGTCCTCTGGCACATCTGACAACACACAGCCTGCACCTGAAGTATCAACCATCTTCGGATCATAAACGACCGTTTCATTCGCCGGGTCCGCATAAATCATTTTGTCGTCGTCAATTAAACAATCGCCGTAGCCAACGCTTGACGGTTGCACACCATCAACGACATGAAGATTGTCGCTATCACTACTTGGTGGCCAGCTCGATCCCGGCCAATGCCATACCAGGGTTTTCATCCCAGCTTCTGCGGTCACGTTCCACATTTGCTCGGCGTGACATCTTGCCGACGTGATGTTGAATTCAAAACCAGCCATATCCGTCTTGGATTGGCCCCAAAAATCTGTAATACCATGCGTGGATGGATTGGCACCTGTCGCCAAAGATGTCCACATTGGCGGGGTAATCGTCGGAACGCCACCCATCAATTTTAAGCCAACACTACTGCTACCTGCCTGAATGAATGTCTTTAGATTTGGCATACAGCCCTCATCCAAAAATCTGTTGGCGAGTGATGGGTCCATCCCATCAACCCCCAATACTAAAAGCTTCTTTCTCATACTCATACATTCCAGCCCCTTTCAGATGATAAAATCCTGTACCTCACTTGATACTCTCATCTTACATTGACGCTTATAGAATGTATAACACACGCTTATTGTGCATTTTGAGCCTGCACCCAATTATTATTGTGGCAACCTTTACAAAAGCGCAAAGTCATGATGTCTCAATAATTCACGAACAGCCTGAGCAGCCGTTCCCAGGGCCCTATCAGAAGAAGTGACAATATTAATATTAGACGTCATAGTATCTTCAATTGGCATCATAACCAATTCTGGAATCTCCTTGTAAACTTTTTTGAATTCAAAGGTTGTGATCACTGATATCGCCTTATTTGCTCGAAGCAGCCGCTTGTGAAAAGAGACGTCTTTGCTAAACCATTGGTTGCAATTTTGTGGCCCCAATTCTATTTTCGGGTTCATGGTCATCTGTTCATTCATATCAAACAGCACCGTATCATAGCTAGAAATATCCTTAAAATAGAGTCGTTCCCTATCTGCGAGCGGATGATTTTTATGCAAACACGCCACGAATGAGTCTGAAAAAATACTCTCAAAATAACATCTTGGATTCACACGATCTTTGTTGGTATCTGTTAAAACAAATTCTGGGACAAAAACAACACCTATGTCTGCCTCGCCCTTTTCGATAGAATCAATAATTTCCATATTCTCTTTTTCCCTTAAGGTATAGACCATATTTGGGCACAGATGCCCAAAACGCATCATGACATCCAACATAAAAGTTTCTATTGTGCGCACATGTGCATCGATGACTATGGTTCCTGTCAGTCTTTTCAGCGCTTCTGCACGTTCATTTTGGAGTGCCAAACGTTCCTTCACTAAACGATATTGATGAACAATCGGCAGCATATCGCGTAAAAATTCTTCACCATAAGCTGTTAAAAACGCACCTTTGTTAGACCTATCCAACAACACACAAGCAAATTCATCCTCCAGCTTTTGTAGAGAAATACTCAACGCCTGCTGGCTCATAAAAAATCGCTGTGCGGTCTGAGTAATAGAATGGGTTTTTGCAATATCTGCCACATATAAAATTTGTTCAATTTTCATATCCTCACCTCCTTTATCAACGACTTTTAGATGACACCATCCTTAGCAATTCTTGCTCGGACGTCGTCACACTTCTATTCTATCGACCTCCTGCATAGACTCTTTTAATAATGATATAAAGATTTCTTCAACCTCTGTCATAACATGAGACTTTTTCATAATGTATCCATACGTCAAACTGATATCCTCGTCAAAGGGAATAAGACCATGCTTTTTTTCTGTGAAATGGAGCTGAAATTCCTTATCACTGTACGCACCGACCATGCCATGGTGGTTGATCATTTCTATTTGCGCTGTGATCGAATCCATTTGGTAGGTATAGCCTGCAAAGGAATCGCCAAACCCCCTTCCATACTCATAAGCGACCACAGGAATGTTTCCCGGATTTTCCAACGGAAACACCTTGCCAATATTGCGCAGTGTTTTTTTAGTCCCACAAATATACAATTTACTGGAGAAAAAACATTCTAGCCGTATCTGACTTGCCTCTAAATATTTTGCCAGACCTTCACTATGTGTGTCCCAATTGGCAATGGTCACGATTCCAATAGTAGAATGGCTCTTATTATAAATCACACGCTCAAAAATTTTGTCATTATTCATTGTCCCAATCCGAAAACTGACACCAGGATAAAATTGATTCAAGCGACTCATTAACTTACCCAAATAACTATCGCCAAAACGCGGTGTTACAGCGAGATCAATGGTACCCTGTATTTTTTCCGGTGAAGGAATACCCTTGATTTCATCACAAATCATCTTGATCTTCGCATAATTACTACAGATCTCTTTCAGATATTCTTGAATCTGTTCCCCCTCATCAGTCCAATAGACGCCCTTCGTCGAACGGTGTATCAAGGGAATCCCTAGCTCGTCTTCCAAGCGTTGAATAGCTTTGCTTGCGCCCTGCGGTGATATGTTATATAGTTCAGCTGTCTTGTGTATAGAATGCGCGGAAACCGCATCTAACAAGTATTGTATCTGCGTGATATTCATACCATCCCCCCCTACCAATTTTGTACATATTTTAGCAAATTGCGAATATAAATAACATCCTGTAATCTAAGAAAAACCACCACCCAAACGGATGGTGGCAGCTTGTCGAAAAAGGTCATCGAAAGATGGCCTTTTTCTCATATATAGAGGATA
>JAUNGU010000060.1 GCA_030524315.1 Peptococcaceae bacterium | reverse complement strand
GATTCTCGGCATCCTCGTAGGTGCAAAATCCTTTACGACAAAAATGGCTGCCGTCTATGTGGGAATGGTCATTTTGCATATCCTTGGTACAAATTATCTCACGGGTACCTTGCAGATCGCGATTGTCACATTCACGGTCTTTATCCGAAAAATTTTTCCCTGCGCCATGCTCGGCGGCATTTTAGTGAGCACCACAAGGGTCAATGCATTTATGGCGGCCATGAACCGTATTCATATGCCAAAAGCCATGGTTATTCCAATGACGGTCATGCTCCGCTATTTCCCAATGGTGCATGAGGATTGGGGCTATATCAGCGACGCCATGCATATGCGTGATGTGGCGCCGACGGCAAAAAGCCTGCTGACCCACCCGGCACGCACTGTAGAGTGTATCTATGTGCCTATGATGATGTCGGCTCTGAAGGTGGCGGATGAATTGTCCGCGGCGGCTGTGACACGGGGACTCGAAAACCCTAAGCCACGAACCTGTTTGCAGGACATCCATTTTAGCCTGGCAGATGTGATATGCGCCCTTCTATTTACGGCGTTTATGTCTGTGTCTGTATGGCTCAAGCTGAAAAAGGGGTGATGGGCGGATGATTCGTTTTGAGAAGGTGTCCTTTACCTATCAGGAAGCCATGCAGCGTGGCAGTCTGCGTGACATTGACCTGATAATTCATAGGGGCGAATGCGTCTTGCTTTGCGGACGGAGTGGCTGCGGCAAAACCACCTTGACCCGTCTCGTCAATGGCCTGATTCCTTATTTTTATCCAGGCGAAATGAGCGGGACAACCTACGTCGATGGTAAAGCTGTACAGGATCTCCCCATGTATGACATATCCGAGTATGTGGGATCGGTCTTCCAAAATCCGCGCTCTCAATTTTTTAATGTGGATACAGACAGTGAAATCTCCTTTGGCATGGAGAATCTCACGTATCCAAAGGAAAAAATGCAAGAACGCCTTTCAAAGACGGTTGCAGAATTGGATATCGCCCATCTGACCGGGAGAAGCATCTTTGAATTGTCTGGCGGCGAAAAACAAAAGGTGGCGTTTGCGTCCATCTATGCCATGTCCCCGGATATTTACCTGCTGGATGAACCCTCCTCCAATCTGGATATGGATGCGATTGAGGATTTGCGGCGCACCCTTGAGCTTCTAAAGAAGCAAGGCAAGACCATTCTCATTGCAGAGCATCGGATGTATTATCTCAGGGACCTGGTTGACCGCGTTGTGTATATGGAAAACGGCGCCATAGCTGCGGTGTTTTCTCGGAACCAGTTTCTTTCTATTCCTACAGAACAGCGGCACAGTATGGGACTTCGCGCCTTAGATTTGTCAAGGGTGCAGCCAAGGGCCGTTACAAAAAATTCTCAAAAGCCGATGCTGGAGGTCAGACACCTATCCTTATTCCATAAGAAAAGGCTGGTTCTGGACGATTTGAATTTGCGCGCGGCACCGGGAGACATCATAGGCATCATCGGCCATAACGGCGCCGGAAAATCGACATTTTCCAGAACCATTTGTGGCTTGCATACAAACTGTACGGGGCAGATTCTTTGGCATGAGAAAGCGCTGAACGCCAAGAGCAGACTAAAGCATTCCTACATGGTCATGCAGGATGTCGGTTATCAGCTATTTGCCGACACATTGGAAAAGGAATGTGTATTTGGCATCAAGCATCCAGATCTGGACGCTGCAAAACAGGCAATGGAATGGCTGGGCATTTATGAGCACCGCGCCCATCACCCCAATACCCTTTCCGGCGGCCAGAAGCAGCGTGCGGCCGTGGCCGTCAGTATGGTATGCCGTAAGGATGTGTTAATTTTTGACGAACCGACCAGCGGCCTTGATTACGACAGCATGATTCAGGTTGCAGGGCTATTGCAGCGGCTTTCTAAAATGGGCAAGGTCATTTTTGTTGTCACCCATGATTACGAATTTCTAGCGGCAGCCTGTACGAGAGTGATTCATTTAGATGACGGAAAACAGCAGGAAGATTACCCGCTATTGCCCGACAATTTGCATCGCTTGCAAAATTTTTTCTTGCAGAAATAAACATAACAAAAAAGTCGAATCTCATGTTGTTAAACCGATAGGTTACAAATAACTGAATAACCAGCCGCCACACAGCAGCAGCCATGAGCAGCAAATCCGAAGAAGATTTGCTGCTTTTTTGCGTCCATTTTTGGCATTTTGGATTTGACTCGCAACGGGTTCATATCATGAGCGTTTGATAGACAGCAACGCTATTCCGCAAGAATGTTAGGAAAACGGGCACAAATGGAAAATTCAGTTGATAGATTTCAAGTCATATTATATTTATAATGTGATCAGAACCTAAGATGGACAGGAGGTAAAAAATGAGCTTAGGAAATAACTTATTTAACGCTCGCAAAAAGAGTGGACTATCACAAGAAGCAGTTGCCGAAAAATTAGGAGTAAGTAGACAGACGATTTCAAAATGGGAAACAGATGAAACTTTACCGGATATATATCAATCCAAAAAACTTTCTGTTTTATATGGCCTGACTTTGGATGAATTGATTGATTTTGATATTGAAGTAAAAGAGCTGGAACAGGTTGTTAGAAACACAAGTGAAGAAACCTCTAAAAAAATAGCTTGGCCACAGTTGTGGGCTGAAAAATATCCTGTTTTGGCTTCATATCAGCATGAAGTAAGGATCAACGATTACACATGGCCGCTAAAAGAGCTATTGCAAAAATTAAGTATCGAATATGGATATAGCAACCTTGATGCCTTTTTGGTGTTAAAAGACATTCTATCCAGAATTTGGACTAAGAAATAAATAGCAAAGCCAAATGGAGTATTTCTCAACCATTCAGAGTGGCGGCGAGTATTTGCGAGATGATAAGCTTCAACCATGTGGCATCAGCGCCGCGTTTTGTTCGGTGTCCGTTGCGTGATCTCCATGGATGGGAGAATGGATGCAAGGGCGTTCTCAAAACAGTGGGGACATTTTATAATAGAAAACAACGGTTGTCCCTGTGCTATCTTGTGCAAGAACAATACGCGCTGGATGCGGCGTCTTAGAAATTTCTTTATCGAAGCGAGGTGAGGCTGTTTGAATGGGAAGGATCTGTTTTTTTCTCAGCAGAATATGAATCTGCTCTGTCGGGATGAGGCCTGCGCCGTTTATCAGATGAAAAATGAAACTGGCGAGGGGACGATGACCTATTATCAGGTGTTTCCCGGCATTGGGGTGATGTACAATGATTTTCACATGGCGCACTGTCCGTCGAGGACGGTTGAGGACAATTCGCACACCTTTGCTATTCACCATTGCAGAGAAGGCCGCATTGAGACGGAGGTGCGCAATGGCGCTTATATGTATCTTGCCTCCGGGGATATTATGCTAGATGGATTGTCGACGGAAAATACCCATTGCAGCTTTCCGCTTAGCCATTATCACGGGATCACGGTGACGATTTCTGTGCCTGAGGCAGAGGCGGGGCTGGGCGAGCTGCTGTCGCTGTTTGCGATTGACCTGGAGGCGACCCTGCGGCAATTTGCGCTGGCCACGCGCCCCTTTATCATGCACGGCAATTCTGCGCCGGACCATGTGATTTCGGAGCTGTATCAGGTGCCGGAGGATATGCGGCTGGCATATCTCAGGGTGAAGGTCCTGGAATTGTTGGTCACCCTCAAGACGGTGGATCCGACGACCTTAGGCGTAGAACACCCCTATTTTTATAAAACCCAGGTGGAGAAAATCAAATCAATCATGGCATTCATGACGGCGTCGCCGGAGCGCCATTTTACAATGGAGGAATTGGCGCAGACCTTTGACATTTCGACATCTGCCCTGAAGCAATGCTTCAAGGGCGTGTACGGCACTGCCATCTACACCTATATGCGGAATTATCGCATGGATCTGGCGGCGTCCCTGCTCAGACAGACGGACGATTCAATCACCGTGATTGCCGGCAAGGTTGGCTACGCGAACACCAGCAAATTTTCCGAAGCCTTCAAAAAAGTCAAAGGACAATCGCCACTGGCCTATCGAAAAATCAAAATCTAAATAGAGCAAAAGGTGACTGTCCAGAGTGGCGGCGCCATGGCAAGCATGCAAAAATGAGAGCGTATCTATTGGATGGATACGCTCTCATTTTGTCTAAAGGAGGAACTGCAATGAAGCAGAAAAGCTGGATATCGATTGTGTTTGCCTTTGCCGCTCAGTGCCGCGGCAAGATTGTGCTGTCGGTCTTGTGCGCGATGGTCAGTGTGGCCTGCGGGCTGGTGCCCTATTGGAGTGTGTACCGGGTCATCACGCTTTTTATCAGCGGCGCGCCTGTGCTGGCAGAGGTCTGGAGGTGGTGCTGGATAGGCGTAGGCGCCTATGCGCTGCGTTTCTTGTTCTATGGCATTTCAACGAGCCTGTCTCATATTTCTGCCTACACGATTTTGGAAAATATTCGCCTGGCACTTGCCCAGCGGCTGATGCAAGCGCCGCTGGGGACCGTCACCAGCGAGCCGGTGGGCAAGCTGAAAAATGTGTTAGTGGATCGGGTGGAGACGATTGAGCTGCCGCTGGCGCACATGATTCCGGAGTGTATCTCTAATTTCTTGCTCCCGGTGGCGGTTTTTGGCTATCTGGTCTGCATCGATTGGCGTATGGCGTTGGCTATGCTGGTCACGCTGCCCTTTGTGCTGATGGCTTTTGCGTTGATGATGAAGGATTTTAATCGGCTCTATGGCGAATACATGGCGTCCAGCAATTATGTGAACGGCGTGATTGTGGAGTATGTGGAGGGCATCGAGGTCATCAAAGCCTTTAACCAGTCCTCGAGCTCCTACGAAAAATTCACCCGCGCGGCGTGCGCCTTCAAGGACGACACCCTACGGTGGTATCAGAGCTCCTGGAAGGTGATGAATTTTATTGCTGCAGTGCTGCCATCCACCTTTTTGGGCACCCTGCCCATCGGCATGGCCCTCTACCGAAATGGCAGCCTCACGCCCCAGGACCTGGCGATGTGTTTGATTCTCTCGCTGGGGATTGTGGGCCCGCTGATGAACTTCACCACCTATATCAACGAGGCAAAGGCGATTGAATACGCTGTGTGCGATGTGGATCGGTTGCTCCAGGTGGCGCCCCTGCCCGACGCTGCACAGCCGGTGGCCCTCATCTCCAAGACGATTCAGCTTGAGGACGTGTCCTTTTCTTATCACAAAGAAGGGGGCAAGCAGGTGCTGTCGCACATCAATTTGATGATTCCCGAGGGGAAGTTTACGGCGCTGGTCGGCCCGTCGGGCGGCGGCAAATCCACCATCGCCCGATTGATTGCCCGCTTTTGGGATGTGAACGAGGGGCGCATCACCATTGGCGGCGTGGACATTCGCAAAATGCCCATGTCCCAGCTGGCGGATATAGTCAGCTTTGTGACCCAGGACAATTTTCTCTTTAATTGCTCCCTCAAAGAAAATATTCGCCTGGGCAATCCCGGCGCCACCGATGAAGCTGTCTATGCGGCAGCCAAGGCCGCCTGTTGTGATGAATTTATCCAGCAATTGGCAGCGGGCTATGACACCATGGCCGGCGATGCCGGGAACCGTTTGTCAGGCGGCGAGAAGCAGCGCATTTCCATTGCGCGCATGATGCTGAAAAATGCGCCCATCGTGATTCTGGACGAGGCGACGGCGTTTACCGACCAGGAGAATGAAGAAAAAATTCAGCAATCCATCGCTGCCCTGACCAAGGGAAAAACCCTGCTGGTCATCGCTCACCGGCTGTCGACCATTAAAAACGCCGACCAAATCATCGTCCTGGAAGATGGAAAGGTAGAGGCCATCGGCAGCCACCAGCGGCTGTTGGAGGACGACGCCCTCTATCGAGGCATGTGGGAGGCGCACACCAGAGCACAGCACTGGTCGGCCGGTTCCGGGAAAGGAGGACACTGAGATGTTTCGGATTGTTAATCGATTGATTCAATGGACAGGACATTATAAGCGGCGCATTTATAGGGGCTTTGTCTACGCCTTCATTCACAGCATTTTTACGGCCATGCCGATGATGCTCGCAGCCCAAGGCTTGAGCGCCGTCTTGGGTGATTACAATGGCGTTAAGCCGCTGGAGGGGCGGGACATTTGGCTCACGCTGGGGGCGATGGTTTTGGCGGTGCTGGGCCGATACCTCTTTGCTTATCTTCGCGCCATCACCCAGGAAAGCGTGGGCTACGAAGCGACCGCCGAAGAACGGCTGCGGTTGGGCGACATGCTCAAGCGCGTGTCCTTGGGCTTTTTTAGTAAGAACAACCTTGGCGAGCTGTCGGCGGCAGCCACGACCGATCTCTCGTTTATGGAAATGTACGCCATGAACATGGTCAACACCGTCGTCAACGGCTATATCACCGTGGTCGTTCTGATGCTCTTTCTAACATTCTATAGCCCGTTGGCAGGCGGCGTGGCGCTGGTTGGTGTGCTCCTGTCGGCGCTGTTTCTCCATTTGCTTGAGGCGCGCAGCCGCAAAAATGCGCCCATCCACCAAAAAGCCCAGGACGACATGGTGGAAAGCACCATCGAATACCTGCGCGGGATGCAGGTCGTGAAGGCCTTCAAGCAGGAGGGCGTGTCTATTGCCGGCATCCGCAAGGCGTATCGCGACAGCAAGCGCATCAACATCAAAATCGAAGTGGAATACATGCCCTTCAACTGTCTGCACCTGTTTTCGCTGAAGGCGGCGTCCATGGCCATCGTCGCTGTAGCGGCGATGCTGACCCATCACGGCAGCATGAATCTGCCCACCATGCTCATGCTGGATATGTTTTCCTTCATGATTTTTGGCAGCGTCGAGACCATGAACAACGCCGCCCATGTGCTCGAGGTCATTGATGCGACGCTGGACAAGCTGGCGCGCATCGAGGGCGCCGAGATGATCGACAAGGACGGACAGAATCTTTCGCTAGTGCGCACCGACATTGCATTTCGCGATGTGACCTTCTCCTATGACGACGTCCCAGTGCTGCAGCATCTCAGCTTTTCGCTCCCTGCGGGCAGCACGACAGCCATTGTCGGGCCGTCGGGCAGTGGCAAGACGACGATTTGCAACCTGATTGCGCGCTTCTACGATGTGGACAGCGGCGCGGTCACCGTAGGAGGAGAGGATGTGCGCCATCTGACCTGCGACAGCCTGCTCAGCCACATATCGATGGTCTTTCAGAAGGTCTACTTGTTCCACGACACCGTCGAAAACAACCTTCGCTTCGGCAACCCGAGTGCCACGCAGGAGGAAATCATCGATGCCGCCCAAAAAGCCCGCTGCCACGACTTCATCATGGCGCTGCCGGATGGCTATCAAACCCTCATCGGCGAGGGCGGCTCAACCCTCTCCGGCGGCGAGAAGCAGCGCATTTCCATTGCCCGCGCCATTCTGAAAAATGCTGACATCGTCATTCTCGACGAAGCCACAGCGAGCATTGACCCGGAAAATGAGCACCTGATTCAGCAGGCCATCAGCGCGCTGACCACCGGCAAAACCGTCATCGTCATCGCCCATCGACTGGCCACCATTGAACACGCCGACCAGATCCTCGTCATCGACAAGGGCCAACTCGTCCAGCAAGGCACCCACCACGCCCTCCTTCAACAGGAAGGCCTTTACCGCCGCTTCATCACCATCCGCGAGCAGGCAGAAGGCTGGAGCATCGCCTGAGACACAGGCCCTAGATGGCAAACGCGTGAGAAATGCCCTGCAAATAGTCTTCGTAAAATAAAACATGGACAAGACCGCACTAACAATAAGCGGCTTGTCCGTGGTTTTCTGTGCTTATGTTACTTTCCATTTATTTCCAAATGCTTTGCGCGTCGGTATTCTAGTGGAGAAAGGCCAAACTGTTTTTTGAAGACGGCGGCGAATTTGCTTTGATTCATATAGCCGACCTGTTCTGCGATTTGGGCGACAGACAATCTTGTGTTGACGAGCAGCTCTGCCGCTTTTTTCATTCGCATTTCACGCAGGTAGACAGAAATGTTTTGTCCATACACACCGCGAAAATAATTCTTGAGGCTCGTTTCGCTGATTGAAAATTGTGCTGCCAGTTCCCACGCCGGATGATGCTGACGCAGATCGGCTGTCATGATTTTTTCCACCCGTTTTGCAATATCGACCTGTGTGGCAGTGAAGAAGGTGCAGGCTTGTGACGGGGGAATGTCATGGAGGCCCTGCAGCAGTGAAAACAGCGCCAGGGCATAGGCCTTCATTTGTGCCACAGACAGGGGCATGGCAACATCAAAAAGTTCCCAAAGCTTTGCCAGTATTTCTTCGACGTCGGGCGTCACCGTCGAAATATAGGTGCTGCCGCCAGGACAAAACTGATCGATGATTTTGTGAAAGTCAATGTCAAAGGCTGTTTGCACCCAAGCGCACTGTGCTGTCAGCGTATCAATGTCAACGAAAAATTCCATTCCCTCATAGATGCGACGGGGATAGATGTACTGCTGCCCGGCGAAACGCTCGGTGAGGGAGAGCTCGCCGTCTTTGACATAGACAAAGTTTCCGTTATTCAACGTGAGCTCACAGCGCCCGGCGACACAATAGTTTAAGAGCAAGGGCCCTTTTTTAATGGTGTGGTCTTCATGAAAATGGGGCGCTGGCCAGGAGGTGGCATTGACAAAAATATAGGCAAGGGTGAGCCCTGGGAAAAGCGGAAAAAAGGTCATGGATCCTTTGCCGTCTTTTGTTTTCAGGAGCAATTCTGCGCAATGGTCATTTCTTTTTATAGAGATGCCAGGCATTTCTATACATTTTGTAATGATGTCTTCAATCGTCATTTCTAGCTCCCTTCGTTCACTCAGCAGGGGTGTAGCGCCTTATTTTAGCTCCATTATATTTTTGCAGCGGAAGTCCGTCAACGAAAAAACTCGCTGCTGTTTGGAGCCAAAAAGCTGATTGGTCGTAGAGCGGCAATGATCGCTGTGCTATCTTTGTAAGAAGGTTAGAGAATGTTAACCGACAAATGAATGGAGGGACGTATTATGAGCAATAAATTACAACCAAAGGATCTGATCAACCTCGGGCTATTCACTGTTCTCTATTTTGTGATTGGCTGCTGTGTGGCCATTCCTGTTGGCTTTGTGCCAATTTTTTTGCCGGTTCTCGGCGCCTTGTGGTCTCTGGTGACAGGGATTCCTTTCATGCTGTTTTTGACGCGGGTCAAGAAATTTGGCATGGTCACCATCATGGGATTTTTAAGCGGCCTCTTGATGGGGCTTACAGGCATGGGATTTTGGGGTGTGCCGATGGGCGTGATTTTTGGATTTTTGGGAGATCTCATCCTCAAGTCCGGCGGATACAAAAGCGCCAAGAAAAGCCTGATCGGTTATGCGGTCTTTAGTCTGTGGATGATGGGCACCTACATTCCGATGTATTTCATGGTGGAGGATTCCTGGGCCAATTTTGCAGCCAGCTTCGGCGAGGAATACGCTGACAAGGTCATGGCCGCGATGCCAATGTGGAGCATGGCGCTGGTCACTGGTGGCATTTTTGTTTTCGCCATTTTGGGCGGATTGTTGGGCAAGGCGATTTTGAAAAAGCATTTTGCCAAAACGGGCATTGTCTAATGAATGGCGTGTCATTTTCAGCGTCCATCGACAAAAGAAAAGGGATCACGCTGGATCCGCGTACGAAGCTGCTTTTGCTGTTGACGGTTACGACGCTGATGCTTAGCACCAGCAACGAAGGGCTGATGACCTTTGTTAAGCCCTGCCTGAGTCTTGTCCCTTTTTTGCTGATTTTGTCGGAGCGTCGGGTCAAAACGGCGGGAAAATATTTGCTGCTCTATGCCGTCTGCTTCCTATTGGAACGCATCGCGTTGACGACCCTGAGCGGTCTGCTTTCTTTCACGGTGCTGGCGTTGACTTCCATTATGACACGGTTTGCGCCCGGCATCATGACCGGTGCCTGGCTGATTTCCTCGACGACGGTCAGTGAATTTATCGGCGCCATGGAACGCATGCACATTACAGAAAAAATTATCATTCCCCTGTCTGTGATCTTCCGATTTTTTCCAACGATCAGCGAAGAATATCAGGCCATTAGGGATGCGATGAAAATGCGGGGCATCCGTTTTGGCGGGAAAAATCTTTTGCTGATGGTGGAATACAGGCTTGTTCCCTTGATGGTATCCGTTGTCAAAATTGGCGATGAACTTTCGGCCGCTGCGCTCACGCGGGGGATGGGGGCGCCTATCAAACGCACGAATCTATGTCGGATCGGCTTTCGTTTTCAAGATGGGGTGGTGCTCCTATTTTGTAGCGTGTGTGTTGGGCTCTTTTTATGTCAGCAATTCATGATGCTTTGAGGGAGGTGCGCCTGTGATACGACTTGAGCATGTGACATTTTCTTATGGGGAAGACGGCGCGCAAGGAGGTGGTGTTCAAAACATTAATCTGAATATAGAGACCGGACAATGTATCGTCCTTTGCGGCGAAAGTGGCTGTGGCAAAACGACCATTACCCGACTGATCAACGGTTTGATTCCGCACTACTATGAGGGAAAAATGTGCGGAGAAGTGTGGGTGAACGGGGCCAAGGTGTCGGTGCAGCCCCTTTATGACACGGCGAGAATCGTTGGCAGTGTGTTTCAAAATCCACGGTCCCAATTTTTTAATGTGGATACGACCAGCGAAATCACCTTTGGCTGTGAAAACCTCGGCCAGCCAGCACAGAGTATTCGAGAACGGCTAGAAAAAACGGTGCAGGATTTTCGCTTGAAGCAGCTGATGGGACGCAATATTTTTCAGCTGTCTGGCGGAGAGAAACAGAAAATCGCCAGCGCGGGTGTGTCGATGATGGCACCTGACGTCATCGTCTTGGACGAACCATCCTCCAATCTCGATGCTGCAGCCATTCTCGATTTGCGGGCGACCCTTGCCGCGTGGAAGTCCCAGGGGAAAACCATCGTCGTTTCAGAGCATCGACTTTACTATCTACAGGGTATTGCGGATCGTTTTATTTATATGGCTGCCGGACAGGTGAAAAAGGAATATTCGGCAGAAGAATTTGAACAGCTGACAGCGCAGCAGCGCGCCGATATGGGACTGCGTACCTATCGTCTTGAAGATTTACTGTCGCCGAAAGCTTTACAGCCAGCTACAAAACAAATGGCACTTCGTCATTTTTGCTTTGCCTACAAAAATGCGTCGCAAACCCTGTGCCTTCGTGATTGCAATATTCCGGCGAATGGCATTGTGGGCATCATTGGCAACAATGGTGCGGGCAAATCGACCTTTTCCCGATGCTTCTGCGGTTTGGAAAATCATTGTGGCAAAGTCATATGGAATGGTCAAAGCTACCGTCCAAAAGATCGACTGAACACCTGCTATATGGTCATGCAGGACGTGAATCATCAGCTATTTACGGAAACGGTGCTCGATGAAGTGCTCATCAGCATGGCAGACGCAAGCAGGGAAGCGGCAGAAAAAATCCTTGCTGACTTGGATTTGACAGAGGTGATCGACAGGCACCCCATGTCTCTTTCCGGCGGTCAGAAACAGCGGGTAGCGATTGCTTCGGCCATCGCCTCAAAGCGGGCCATTTTATTTTTTGACGAACCGACCAGCGGCTTGGATTACCTGCACATGAAAGAAGTCGCCAACGTCCTGCGTCAGGTTAGGGATAGAGGGATGAGCGTGTATGTCATTACCCATGACCTAGAGCTGATACTGGATTGTTGCACGGATATTATCCATTTTGAGAGTGGCACGATCATCGATCAATTTCCAATGGATGGGGCTGGTTTGGAGAAAATCAGAAGCTATTTTATAAATAAGAAAATCATCAACGCACCAAAATAAACCACGGATAAGACCTCCGGCTAAGTGTTTGACACTTTCAGTCGGAGGCTTTTCCGTGGTTTTTTGGAATTGCAACGATGCTAGAGGATGCTTAATTGTAGAATCCTTCGAAGAAGTTTCTCGCTAAAAATCATACCAGCGACTGTATTTTTGCGGGTGGCAAGGGAGCGTGGCTTTATTCAGTCACACCAGTGATCCTTTTATGGTATTGGTCCAGCACATCCTTTAGGGTGATTGCTTGCATGTTTTTTTCTGCCTTATTTTGGATCTCAAGGTAGAAATCTTGCAACACCAGTTGGATGTTCACGCCAACGCCACAGGCAGGATTGGTATGGGTATCCTGGTGAAGCAAGGGTTTATTTCCTTCCACCGCCCGATAGGCGTCCAGGAGCGTAAGCTGATCGGGCGATTTTGCCAGCGCAGGACGAGGGTGCCCTCTGACGCTGGTCAACAATCCGCCTTTTCGCAGGGCGGACATGAGCTGACGGACATAGGCTGGATTGGTTTGAATGCTTTCTGCAATTTTATTGCTGGTCAAATCGCCCTCTGGGTTTAAGGCGATAAAGACGAGAATATGAATGGCATCGCTGAGCCTGGTGGAATATTTCATGGAGAAGCCTCCTTTTTTATTTTTTGATGTTAATTTTATTATAACAGCATATTGACAGGATCACAAGCAGATGCTAAGATGCATTGTAGTAAGAATAAAAATAACAACAAAACAAAGGAATGAGATCTATGAGCTTCTATGAAGATTTAGTCATGCAAACCCAGAGAAATTATCATCGCCATTATGGGCTGTATGCGGCTGGAGAGACACCGTATGAACTCAGCGACAAGAATCTGCTGTCTTATTCGGAACAGCTCACGCGACTGGTGCAGGAGATTGCCGATGCTGATTGTGTTGTTGTCGGTGGTGCCTCCGGGTTGTCTGCTGCTGGAGGCGGAGATTTTTACTACGAAGACAATGCATCCTTCCGAAAATATTTTGGAAAATTTGCGGAGAGGTATCATTTTAAGGGTGCCTTCAATGGCATGATGCATCGTTGGGAGGATCGCACAGCGTTCTGGGCCTATCTTGCCACGTTTCTGCACACCACCCAGACGGCGCCGGTGCGTCAGCCCTATCTGGATTTGGACGACTTGTTGAGCGGCAAGGATTTCTTTGTACTGACTACCAATCAGGACACTCAGTTTGTGAAGCTGTATCCAGATCATAAGGTGGCAGAAATCCAAGGCGATCACCGCTTTTTCCAGTGTAGCGTCTGTTGCACAGATGATACCTGGGATGCAGTGCAACCAGTGGAAGAGATGATCGCCGCCATGGGTGATGGTATCACCGTTCCTGCGTCGATGATTCCTCGTTGTCCGCATTGCGGAGCGGAAGCATTTCCTTGGGTGCGAGGATATGGCAATTTTCTCCAAGGCGAGAAATATGAGGAGCAGTATGACAAGATTTCTCGTTATGTTTTGGATCACAAGGAAGGTCGGATGCTATTCTTGGAGCTGGGTGTCGGGCGCATGACACCAATGTTTATTCAAGAACCATTTTGGCATCTGACCCACAATTACCCTGATGCACGTTATATAGGCAT
>JAUNGU010000059.1 GCA_030524315.1 Peptococcaceae bacterium | reverse complement strand
CCTATGTACCGCAGGATACATCCTCGCTGAATGGTTCTCTGGCAGAATTTGCTCAAGCCAACAATATCGATGAAAGCTTGCTTAAAGCGAATTTACGCAAAATGGATTTTTCGCGCATACAGTTCGAGAAAAAAATGGAGAATTTTTCAGCCGGGCAAAAGAAAAAAGTGCTGATTGCAAAAAGCCTTTGCGAAAAAGCGCATTTATATGTATGGGATGAACCCCTTAACTATGTTGACATTTATTCTCGAATGCAAATTGAAAACCTCATTAGAGAGTTTTCTCCAACTATGATTTTCGTAGAACATGACATTGCATTCAGGAAAAATATTGCAACAAAGACTGTGCAACTAATGCCAAATGATTAATTTCTCGGAGTTGGCCAATGGTAATTGATGATTAATGTATTAGAAAAGATCTATTGTAAGAAAGGTCTCTAAGGATGATAATCAAATAACAAAGGACCACCCCCAGCAATCACATGCGTGTGATTGCTGGGGGTGGTCCTTTTAGTTTATAGAGAGCCAAATTTATTCAATGCTTGCGTGGTATTCCTGGAGGGATTCGACGCTGAAGCTGGTTTTTTCTTTGGCGGCGCGGAGGCCTTCGAGGCTGGCTTTGGCGGCGGCCATGGTGGTGATGTATGGCACGCGGTGTTTGATGGCGGCCTTGCGGATGTAGCTGTCGTCGTGGGCGCTTTCCTTGCCGGATGGGGTGTTGATGAGGAGCTGGATCTGGCCGTTGGCGATTTGGTCGGCGATGTTTGGTCGACCCTCGTGGAGCTTATAGATCTCCTCGGATGGGATACCGGCTTCTTCGAGCACGGCGTGGCAGCCAGCGGTGGCGAGGAGCTTGTAGCCGAGGTCGGCAAAGCCGCGGGCAACTTCTGCAAGCTCGCCCTTGTCGCGGTTGCAAACACTCAAGAGCACAGTGCCTTCACTAGGCAGCTTAACTTGAGTAGCTTCCTGGGCCTTGTCGTAGGCTTCGCCAAAGGAGGTGGAGAGGCCGAGGACTTCGCCGGTGGAGCGCATTTCCGGCCCGAGGATTGGGTCCACCTCTGGGAAAGTGCTGAATGGGAAGACGGCTTCCTTGACGCCGTAATGCTTGATGACGTGATCCTTGAGGGCCGGTACCGGCGATGGCGCACCCGAGAGTGGCGCCGTCATGATTTCGGTGGCGATGCGCACCATGTTGATGTTGCAGACCTTGGAGACGAGGGGCACGGTGCGGGAGGCGCGTGGGTTGGCTTCGAGAACGTAGACGGTGCCATTTTCGATGGCGTACTGCATGTTCATGAGGCCGCAGACGTTCATTTCGATGGCGATGCGCTTGGTGTAATCCTTGATGGTGGCAATTTGCTCATCGGTGAGATTTTTTGATGGCAGGATGCAGGCCGAGTCGCCCGAATGAATCCCTGCCAGCTCAATGTGTTCCATGACCGTTGGCACGAAGCAGTTGGTGCCGTCAGAGATGGCGTCGGCTTCGCACTCGAGGGCGTGGTTGAGGAAGCGGTCGATGAGGATCGGACGATCCGGCATCACGCCAACAGCAGCGTCCATGTAGAGGCGGAGCATTTCGTCGTCGTGCACGACCTCCATGCCGCGGCCGCCGAGGACGTAGGATGGACGCACCATTACAGGATAGCCGATTTTTTCGGCAATGGTCAGGGCTTCGTCGACGTTGGCAGCCATGCCAGATTCTGGCATAGGGATTTCCAGGCGATCCATCATGGCGCGGAAGTGATCGCGGTCTTCGGCGAGGTCGATGGTCTCAGGCGTGGTGCCGAGAATGTTGACGCCGTATTTTTTGAGATCGGCAGCGAGGTTGAGTGGCGTCTGTCCGCCAAACTGGGCGATGACGCCGACAGGCTGTTCCTTGTGGTAGATGCTCAAGACATCCTCTAATGTCAGCGGTTCAAAATAGAGCTTATCGGAGGTGTCGTAGTCGGTGGAAACGGTTTCCGGGTTGCAGTTGACGATGATTGATTCGTAGCCGAGCTCCTTGAGGGCGAGGGCAGCGTGGACACAGCAATAGTCAAACTCTATACCCTGACCGATGCGGTTTGGCCCACCGCCGAGGATCATGATTTTTTTCTTATCGGTGTTGAATGGGCTTTCGTCCTTGTCGAGGTGATAGGTGGAATAATAATAGGCTGCATCCTGGGTGCCACTGACGTGGATGCCTTCCCAGGCTTCATTGATGCCTGCCGCTGTGCGTGCGTCGCGGATGCTTTCTTCGCTGACCTCGAGAAGCTGTGCGAGATAGCGGTCGCTGAAGCCGTCGAGCTTGGCTTGCTTGAGGGCGGCGACTTCTGGCACGGCGCCCTTGTGGGCGAGGAGTTGTTCTTCTTCGGCGACGAGCTCCTGCATCTGCTCGAGGAAGTAGGCCTTAATTTTGGTGAGGGCGTGAATTTCTTCGACAGTGGCGCCCTTGCGCAGGGCTTCGTAGATGATGAATTGACGCTCGCTGGATGGGAAGCGCAGCTGGGCGAGGAGCTCGTCCTTGCTCTGCTCGTGGAAATTCTTAGCAAAGCCCAAGCCGTAGCGGCCGATTTCCAGGCTGCGGATGGCCTTTTGCAGGGCTTCCTTGTAGGTTTTGCCGATGCTCATGACTTCGCCGACGGCCTTCATCTGGGTGCCGAGCTTGTCCTCAGCGCCCTTGAATTTTTCAAAGGCCCAGCGCGCAAATTTGATGACCACGTAATCGCCACTTGGCTTGTATTCCGCCAGGGTGCCGCATTTGCCGCAAGGAATTTCCTTGAGGGTCAGGCCGCAGGCGAGCATCGCCGATACGAGGGCGATTGGGAAGCCGGTGGCCTTGGATGCCAACGCCGAGGAGCGGGAGGTGCGTGGGTTGATTTCGATGACGACGATGCGCCCGGTTTTTGGATCATGGGCGAATTGGCAGTTGCAGCCGCCGATGACCTCGATGTCTTCGACGATGCGATAGGAGTAATCCTGCAAACGCTTCTGCACGTCCTCAGAAATGGTGAGCATTGGTGCCGCGCAGAAGGAGTCACCGGTGTGCACGCCCATTGGGTCGATATTTTCAATGAAGCAAACGGTGATCATGTTGTTTTCGGCGTCGCGCACAACCTCGAGCTCGAGCTCTTCCCAGCCGATGATGCATTCCTCAACAAGCACCTGGCCGACGAGACTGGCCTGCAGCCCGCGTTCGCAGATGGTCTTGAGCTCATCCACATTGTAGACAATACCGCCACCGACGCCGCCCATGGTGTAGGCCGGGCGCAAAACCACAGGATAGCTCAGCTCATCGGCGATCTTGACGGCCTCATCGACGCTGTAGGCGACGGCGCTGCGCGCCATTTCAATGCCGAGCTTGGCCATTTCATTTTTGAATTCGATGCGGTCCTCACCGCGTTCGATGGCGTCAATCTGCACGCCGATGACGCGCACGCCGTATTTTTCGAGAACGCCGGCACCAGCCAGCTCGGAGCAGAGGTTGAGGCCGGACTGACCGCCCAGGTTTGGCAGAATCGCATCCGGACGTTCCTTTTCGATGATCTGAGTCAGGCGATTCAAATTCAGCGGCTCGATGTAGGTCATGTCGGCCACGTTCGGGTCGGTCATGATCGTCGCTGGATTGGAGTTGACCAGGACAATTTCGTAGCCCAGCTGACGCAGCGCCTTGCAGGCCTGGGTGCCGGAATAGTCAAATTCGCAGGCTTGGCCGATGATGATTGGGCCGGAGCCGATGATCAGGATTTTATGGATATCTTCAATTTTTGGCATAAAAATCTCCTTTGCATAAACGTTTGTCAGATCGTCTGAGATTTTGGGCGGCAAATTTTCTCACCCATCTTCGTAATATTTTATATCATCTAATGGATGTGGTTCAAGAGATAGGCGCATTTTTGCGCGAGTTTTTTCGGCGCGCAACGAACGCTCGCCAGCCAATTATTTTGACGCGCAAAACCCGCCGTGATATACTGAAAAAAGAAGCTTTATCCATATTTGAAACGGTCTCGCCGGTGGTGTTCACTGGCGGTTAGGAGGAATTATTATGTTGCTCAAGGAAATTATGACAAAAAATGTGCTGACCCTCTCGCCAAACGATTCCCTCGAGGATGCAGCCAAGCTCTTGGTCGAGCATCGCATCAGCGGCGCGCCGGTGGTGGATGCCTTCAACAATGTCATCGGCATGCTCACCGAAGGGGATCTGGTGCGCCAGCAAAAACCGCTGACCCAGCCGCTGTACCTGATGTTTTTGGACAGCGCCATTCCCATCAACCTCAAATCCCTCAACAAGGACTGGGAGGATCTGACGGCGATGACCGTCGCTCAGCTCATGACCCAGAAGGTCGTCTCTCTCCACGAATACGACGAGGTTTCTGAGGCAGCGGAAACCATGCTCAACAAAAAAATCAACCGTCTGCCAATCATCAATGACGAAGGGCAGCTCTTGGGCATTGTCACCCGTCAGGATATCATTCGCGCCACCTATCTGGAAAGCCATCATGACGACGCAGACGGCGATGAATGAAAAATATGATTGCCAGATGGCCCTCAAAATGGCGGTGATGCTCGGCGTCATGCTCATGGAAAATGGCGCCGAGGTCTACCGCGTCGAGGAGTCGATTCTGCGCGTGCTCCGCTCCTACGGCATCAAGCGCACGGATGTCTACGCGCTGCCAAATATTATCATCGTCACCATCGAGACAGAGGAAGATATTTCCTACACTAAAACCCGTCGCATTTATCAAAACAACCCGAACTTTGAGCGGGTGGTTCGTCTCAACGATTTGGCCAGACGTATCAGTACGACACCGATTCCGCTCTGCGATGCCTTTCGCGAGCTCAAATCCATCGACAGGCAAAAATATTATCCGCTGCTCGTCGACTGGGTGAGCTATGTGCTAGCAGCGGCATCCTTTGCAATGATGATTGGTGGCACTGTTTGGGATGGGGCCGTGGCGATTCTCTGCACCTTTTTGGGGCGCTTGGCGCGGGTGCCGATGGAACGCTATCACGCCAACAATTTCTTCCTGACGGTGGTGGCGAGCTACATTCACAACGTGGTGGCCTACGCCTTTGCCCACGCCTTTGTGGGACTGCATGTGAACACGATCATCACCGGCTCCCTGATGATGCTCTTTCCGGGCGTCGCCTTTATGACGGCGCTGCGCGATGTCATCGCCCGCGATCTCAACGCTGGCATGTTTGAGGCGATGGAGGCGGTTGTTGTCGCTGGCTCCATCGCCATCGGCTCGGCCTTGGCCTACGCCACATTCCCATATATAGCGAGGGTGATCTAAATGTCCTATTTTGCCGCATTTTTTGCGTCTTTTTTCTTTGCCATCCTCTACAATGTGCGCGGACGACTGCTCATTT
This sequence comes from Peptococcaceae bacterium, assembly GCA_030524315.1. Taxonomy (GTDB): domain Bacteria; phylum Bacillota; class Peptococcia; order Peptococcales; family Peptococcaceae; genus UMGS1590. The sequence continues at coordinate 8,063 of JAUNGU010000059.1, read as the reverse complement.
ATTCGTCGCTGTGCGGCGTTTTGGGCTGGTGGATTTACAATCTCTTGGAGGGCCATCATCTGGTCATGCAATTTCTCGTGCCGACGATGGCCATGTGCCTCTATGCAGAATTTATCGCTCGTCGCTGCCGTGCACCAGTCATGGTCATCACGACGGTAGGAATTTTGCCAATCGTGCCGGGCAAGGGCGTCTATTACACCATCGACAGCCTGCTCAATAGCCAGATGGATGCCTTCTATATGTATGGCATCAACACCCTCTTGTCGGCAGGGGCCATGGCCTTTGGGCTGGTGACCATGTCGTCGTTGGTGCGACTGCTCAAAATGTTCAAGCGCAAGGTACCGGCTGGCAGAAAGGCGCGCCGTTTCAGCCCGCGCATGCGTTAGCATCATAGATAGAGAGGAGGGAGGCGCGCATGAATTTACAGGATCTCATCGATGCCACCTCGCCACTGCGCGTCCATCCCGAGCGCTGCATCCATTGCTATTCGCCGCGGGCGCGCTGTAACCAATGCGTGCTGGCCTGTCCGTCAAAATGCATCAGCATCAGTGATGGCGAGGTCAAGGTCGAAGGCTGCGATGGCTGTGGACGTTGCCTGGCGGTCTGCCCCCACGACGTCTTTGAGATGGATTTCCCCAAGGTATACGCGCAAGGTCAGTCGCCTTTGGTCATTGCCTGCGAGCGTATGCAGCTCTCGGATTTGCCGGTGCTCTCTGCCCATTGCCTGAGCCAGTTTACCTGGCTCGAGTTAGCGCTCCTCGTGCAGAAATTCGGTGAGGTCTATCTCTGCTGCACCGAGGCCCGCTGTGAGGACTGTGCGCACAGCTGGCTGCCCATCGGCCAAACGGCGATGCTAGCACGCTATGGCTTACCTTCGCTGGCGGAGCATCTGCACATCATCCGCGACGAAGACGCCCTGGAAGCACTCGTCGCCACGCAGTTTGGCGAGGCCAATACTCGCCGCGCCTACATGCAAAACCAGTGGGCGCGCATCAAGGATGTGGGCAAAAATTATTCGCGTCAATCGGTTGAGGCTTACCTTGACGCTTTTGAGGAAACCCTGCATCAGCACAGCGGGCGCACGCTGCAATTTGAAAAAACTGCCAGCCACTGCCTGCTCCTCAGCGAGATTTACGAGGCGTTGCCGCAGCTGGAAGAGGAGACGATTCCCCTGCAGGCGCTGGAAAATAGCCGCTGCCGATTTTGCGGCGTCTGCGAAAGAATGTGTCCCTGGCAGGCGCTGGCCATTCTCGAGGAGGACCATCAGGCGATGCTCGTCCACCACGACGTGCTCTGTGCCCGCTGTGGCCTTTGCATCGACCTCTGCCCGGAGCACGGCTTGCACTGGAGCCACGGCCTCACGCCAAAAGCCATCGCCGAGCCCCATTGGCGCAAGCTCGCCGCAGCCGAGGCGCGAGAATGCGAGGCCTGTGGCGAGTGGTTTTACCCCACCGAAGACAGCCAAACCCGCTGCGCCATCTGCCGCAATAAAATTTCATAGCACAAACCAACCGCTCATCATTGATGCAAAAATGGTGAGCGGTTTTTCCATGCTTTCTGGTACAAAAAAATCACGCCCACTTGCAAGCGGACGTGATCGGATGATTATTCTTGGATGTTGCTGTAGACGTTTTGGATGTCGTCGTCTTCTTCGAATGCATTGAGGAGCTTTTCCATGCTCTTGGCTTTTTCTTCCGGTACAGCGGTGTAGTTGGAAGGGAGCATGGTGATTTCACCGGAAATTAGCGGAATGTTCTTTTCTTCGATGGCTTCGCGCACGGCCATGTAATCGTCTGGGGAAGCGATGATTTCGTAGTGGCTGTCTTCGGCTGCAAAGTCTTCGGCGCCGGCGTCGATGACGAGCTCCATGAGTTCATCTTCGCTCAGCGGGCAGGCGTCCTTGTCGATGGCGATGGCACCCTTGCGTTCAAACATGAAGCTGACGCAGCCGTCGGTACCGAGGTTGCCGCCGAATTTGTCGAGGTAGTGGCGGACGTTACCGGCGGTACGGTTTTTGTTGTCGGTGAGGCATTCGATGATCATGGCCACACCGCCAGGGCCGTAGCCTTCGTAGGTGATGTGTTCATATTTTTCGCCATCGGTGGCACCAATGCCTTTTTTGATGGCGCGGTTGATGTTGTCATTTGGCATGTTGTCTGCCTTGGCCTTGTCGATGGCCAGCTTGAGGGCAGCGTTGTACGCAGGATCCCCGCCACCGTTACGAGCAGCAACGGTGATGTTGCGTGCGTGTTTGGTGAATGCGCTGGAGCGCAGGCTGTCCATTTTGTTCTTTTTTCCTTCGATATTATGAATACGACCCAATTCAGATCTCTCCTTCATTTGATTTATACGCAAGATTTATTATAATAGTGTTCATAGCTGATTTCAAGGAGAAAGGATGGGGCAAATGCTCGCATTTGAAAAAGTTTCATTATCTCAGTACCAAACAGACTGGCAAAAAAAAATCGGTGGGGAGGCAGAGGTGGCCATTTCTAGCTACGACAATATTTCTCTGCCAAAACGCTCGACGCGCGCCTCGGCAGGCTACGATTTTTTTGCGCCCTATGATTTTTCGCTGGCGCCTGGCGAGTCGATGACGATTCTTACAGGGATTCGGGCCATCATGCCCGACCATCTCGTGCTCATCATTGCGCCACGCAGCGGCCAGAGCATGAAGTTCAAGCTCCAGCTCATGAACACCATTGGCGTCATCGACGCCGATTACGCCGAGGCGAAAAACGAGGGCCACATTATGATCGCCCTCTACAACGATCATCCAGGGGACGCGGTGCTCGAGGTCAAAGCGGGGGACGCCTTTGCCCAGGGTATTTTCCTTCCATATTATACGACCGACGATGACAACACCCAGGCTCAGCGCGAGGGCGGATTTGGCAGCACCGATAAAAAAGCTTGACACGGCGCAATAAAATTGATATAGTATCAAAGGTGTCAAGGAAAAGACGTTGACAGAAGGTGCTAAAATGCCATTATCGATGAACAGCAGAAATCAGATGATTTGCCTCTTTGATTGCTACGGCAATCTACTCACAGACAAGCAGCGGACGCTATTTAATTATTATTTTAACGAGGATTTGTCCCTGGCTGAGATTTCTGATATGATGGGCGTTAGCCGACAGGCGGTTCACAACAGCGTCGCACGCTGCGAAGAAGCCCTCAAGAGCTACGAAAAAAATCTCGGCGTGCTGGCGCGTTCGGAGGAAACCGACGCCCTGCTCGACGATGTGATAACGGCAATTGAAAAAAGCCTCGATAGCAATGACTGGTCCGAAAAAACCTACGGAGAATTATTGGACCGATTACGACAGTTTAGAAAGGCAGAGTAAGAATGGCACTAGATGGATTAAGCGAAAGATTACAAGACGCCTTTGCCAAACTCAAAGGCAAGGGCAAGCTCAGTGAGCAGGACATCAAGGATGTGCTCCGCGAGGTGCGCATGGCCCTTCTTGAGGCCGACGTCAACTACAAGGTGGTCAAAACCTTCGTCGCCAATATCAAGGACCGCGCCATGGGCGCAGACGTCATGGAAAGCCTGACACCAGGCCAGCAGGTCGTCAAAATCGTTCATGATGAGCTGACCCAACTCATGGGCGGCGAGGTACAAAAGCTCACCGTCAATTCAAAGCCGCCGACGATTGTCATGATGGTCGGGCTCCAAGGCTCTGGTAAGACGACATCCACCGGCAAGCTCGGCCGCTATCTCAAGGACCGCATGCACAAGCGACCACTTCTCGTGGCCTGTGACGTCTATCGTCCGGCAGCGGTGCAGCAGCTCCAGGTCCTCGGCGAAAAGCTCGAGATTCCTGTCTATCAGGAAGGCACTGACGTCTCGCCGGTAGACATTGCCAAAAACGCCGTGGCTCATGCCAAGGCCCACGGCAATGATTTTGTGGTGCTCGACACGGCAGGTCGTCTGCATATTGACGAAGTGCTCATGAATGAGCTCGTCAACATCAAGGATGCCGTCGCTCCTGACGAAATCCTCCTGGTTGTGGATGCCATGACAGGGCAGGATGCTGTCAATGTGGCGGAGCATTTCAATGACAACCTCGACATCACCGGCGTTGTGCTCACCAAGCTCGACGGTGATACCCGCGGTGGGGCGGCGCTCTCTGTCAAGAGCGTCACCGGCAAGCCAATCAAATTCACAGGCATGGGCGAAAAAATCGACGCCCTCGAGCCATTTCATCCAGACCGTATGGCCTCGCGTATTCTCGGCATGGGCGATATTCTCTCCCTCATCGAAAAAGCCGAGCAGGAATTTGACCAGAAGCAGGCTGCAGAGCTTCAAGATAAGCTCAAAACTGCCAGCTTTACCCTGGAGGATTACCTGGCGCAGATGGATCAGATGCAGAACATGGGCGATATTGAGTCGATGATCTCGATGATTCCGGGTATCAGCAAGAAGATGCTCAAAAACGTCAAGCTCGATGCCAAGGACATGGGACATACCCGCGCGATTATCCTCTCGATGACGCCGGAGGAACGCACCAATCCTAAGATCATCAACGGCAACCGTCGCAAGCGCATTGCTGCTGGCTGTGGATTACGCGTGCAGGATGTCAATCGCTTGCTCAAGCAATTTGAGCAGTCCCAAACCTTTATGAAGCAATTTAGTCAGATGTCCGGTGGCAAGGGCGGCAAAAAAGCCCGCATGCCATTTTTCGGATTGAAATAGAAATCCTAAGAAGGAGGTGTAAGAATGGCAACAAAGATCAGACTGAGAAGAATGGGTGCAAAGAAGAAACCTTTCTATCGTATCGTTGTAGCAGATAGCCGCGCTCCTAGAGACGGTCGCTGCATCGAAGAAATTGGTTACTACAACCCTAATGTAAATCCTGCAGATATCAAGGTTGACGTTGAAGCGGCCAAGAAATGGATCGCTAACGGCGCAAAGCCTTCCGATACTGTTCGCAGCTTGCTCAAAAAAGCTGGCGTGTAATTATTTTTGAAGAAATGGATGGCGCATATGGAAAAGTTAATTTTACATCTCGCAAAGTCATTGGTTGATGACCCGGATGCTGTTTCTGTTAAAATGAATGAAACGTCAGATTCTGTATCGGTGCAGCTCTCTGTTGCGCCAGATGATATGGGGAAGATTATTGGCAAGCACGGTCGCATTGCCAACGCCATTCGCGTGGTCATGAAGGCGGCCGGAAGCGTTCAGCATAAAAAGGTTTATGTTGAAATCGTTGAATAACATCAAAATCCAGATTCCTGCGGGTCTGGATTTTTTACTATGTAGAAATGAGGGATAACAATGGAAGAACTTCAACTTCTTGGCAAGGTATATTTCAAGCAAATCGTCACCGAAGGTTACAAGAAAAAAACGGCCGCCGATATTCAGACCCAGATCGACGAAATCGATGCCCAGCTCGAAGAATACGACAAGCAGATGAGCAAGACTATGACTGAGCTCACGCTCAAGGCCCATCCACAAACCGAGGCCGTGCGCGCCCAGCTCAATGCGGAACGCGACAAAATCGCCGTCTACAAGGAACAGTTCACCCGCGCCCTGGCTGCCGTTGATGATCTAGTGGATGGCACCGAGGTGGATGCAGGCGATGGCGAATTTGTCACCACTGTCAAGGTTGGCGACACCTTCTCTGCGCTGACCAAGGTGGAATTGGTTGTAGAAGATGACGTCGTCAAAGAAATCCGCACCAAATAAGATGGACAAGACACGCATCGGAAAAATTCTCAACACCCACGGCGTCCACGGCGAGATGAAGGTCGAGCCTCTCACCGACAATCCGGAACGCTACAAGCTGTTGGAAAAGGTCTTTGTCGAAGACCGTCGCAAAAATTATACCAGCTATGAAGTCGAAGGGGTGCGCTTCCACAAGGGCAATGTGCTCGTCAAGCTCGCTGGCATCGACACGCCGGAGGATGCCAAGCTTTTAAAAAATTGCCATCTGGCCATTAACAAGGAAGATCGCATGCCGCTTGAGGAAGGGCGTTACTACATTGACGACCTCATCGGCTTGGCAGTCATCGAGGATGGCAAACAGATTGGCACTCTCAAGGACGTGCTCCAGCCAGGCGCCAACGATGTCTATGTGCTCGACAGCGCGCTCTATCCGGACCTCTACATTCCGGCGATTGCCGACGTGATTCTCTCGGTGGATATCGACAAGGGCGAGATGCAGGTCAAGCTTCCAAAGGGATTGGTGGATCTATGAACATAAAAATCTTTTCCCTTTTTCCGGAAATGTTTCAGGGGGCGCTCACTGAAAGCTTGCTCGGCAAGGCGACGCAGAAGGGGATTCTCAATTTTGAGATGATCAACTTTCGCGATTACGCCACCAATAAATTTCAGCACGTGGACGATACGCCATACGGCGGTGGTGTCGGCATGCTGCTCATGCCGGAGCCGATTGTCTACGCCCTGCGCGACCACATTGCGCCGGAGGACAATACGCCGATTATTTTGACCTCCCCTCAGGGCAAAATCTTCAAGCAGGAGGATGCCAATCGCCTCGCTCAGTATGACTCGTTGGCCTTTGTCTGTGGCCATTACGAGGGCTTCGACGAGCGCATTCGCGATTACGTCACCGACGAATACTCCATTGGTGACTATGTGCTCACGGGCGGGGAGCTGCCGACGATGGTGATGATCGATTCGATTGCGCGCCTCATTCCTGGCGTCATCAAGGAGCAGGCGTCCTATGAGGAGGATTCGTTCTATCAGGGCCTCTTAGAATACCCTCAGTACACTAAGCCGCGCAGCTTTGAAGGCAAAGAGGTGCCAGAGGTGCTCCTGAGCGGCCACCACGAAAATATTCGTCGCTGGCAAAAAAAAGAAGCCCTGCGCCGCACGTATCAGCGCCGACCGGATCTTCTGGCGAATTATTCCCTGAGCAAGGAAGAGCGCAAGCTTTTGGATGCGGTGATCGACGAAGAGCTGCAAAAAAACTGAGTACCAATATTTTGAGACAGTGAGAAAATCCTGAACGGATATTTTTCACTGTTTTTTTTGATGCGAATATTCCTTGTTAATATTGAGCGCATAGTGATATAATTATAAAAATAATTGAGATTGGAGTGACTACTATGGAATACAAAAAATTTGACCAGACCATTATTGCCCGCATCGACAAGGATGAAGAAATTCTCGCTTGCGTCGAAAAAATTGCCCTCGCTGAAAATATCAAGCTCGCCAGCGTCCAGGCGCTGGGTGCCGTCGGTGCCTTTACGGTTGGCGTGTTCAAAACCGCTGAGAAAAAATATTACGGCAACGAATTTGCCGGTGACTACGAAATTGTCTCGCTGACTGGCACGATCAACACGATGAATGACGCCTTTTACGCCCATCTGCACATGAGTGCTGGCGATGAGCAGGGGCACGTCGTTGGCGGCCATCTCAACAAGGCTGTCGTCAGCGCCACCTGTGAAATGGTCATCAATATCATCGACGGCCGCGTGGATCGCGCCTTTGATGAAGAGGTGGGACTGAATTTATTCAAATTCTAAAATCCAATTGCGAAAAATGCCGAGGGAAACGTGGGATTCCTTGGCATTTTTCAGATAAAATACACATCTTAAAATTTTTTTAGAAAAAAGTGAGAAAGAATTTGCAATTGCATAAAAAACTTGGTATAATCTAATCAAGGTATCATTTTAAATCAAACATCAAGATTTTTATTTCACATATTGTTAGAGCTGACAAAAATTTATCGGTTCTCACAATATGTGAAGGCGATCTCCGTTTATTTGTTTGATACTAAATAATATTTTTTTGGAGGTCAATTATGACAGGTAAAGTAAAATGGTTTAATAGCGAAAAAGGCTACGGGTTCATCACTGTTGACGGCGGCGACGACGTGTTCGTTCATTTCTCCGCTATCCAGGGCGACGGCTTCAAGACCCTCGATGAAGGTCAGGCTGTTGAATTCGATGTTGTCAGCGGCGACCGTGGCGACCAAGCTGCAAACGTTGTAAAACTTTAATTTTTGCAATTCCCAAAAAACCAAACCAATTGTTGGTTTGGTCAGCTTGTCGAAAAAGGTCATCGAAAGATGGCCTTTTTCTCATATATAGAGGAT
>JAUNGU010000058.1 GCA_030524315.1 Peptococcaceae bacterium | reverse complement strand
CTCTATCCCACAAGAAATAGCATATTCCTCCGGCAATATTAACCGCATCAAAACAATCCTTACTTGATTCATAGTCCACTAACTTTCTCACATGAGCATCATTTAACATCAGTTCACGAAATTCGTTCAACCCCTTTCCTCCCGCATACCAACGTGCAGGGATTATCATTGATAAATATCGTGGTTTAAGTTTAATAGCTTGCTCAACAAAATGCTGGAAAATTGGTGCGGCACTCACACCATTTCCGCCATCATTTAACTGATAAGGCGGATTGCCAATTATTACATCAAATTTCATCTTGAATATCTCCTCCGGCTTGGTCGTATGTATCCACTCATAAGCGTGAGTTTCCAATTCGTCCCCTCGCTCGTATTCGCTCTTGGACGCACCGCAGAACAAGCACTTGCCACTCTGCCAGCGATGTTGTATCCGCTTGTACCGGATATTGCCGCTAGGGTTCTCAAAAAATGAGATGGAATTCTTGCTATTGGGATACTTGGAACAATACACACTTCTTCGGGAGAGTAGGCTGGTCAGTTCAGTGATTGCGATGCCATACAGCTGCTTGTGAAAAATGTGGTCGATGCGTTCCTGTAAATCCGGGATTTCTTCTTGTAAACCTTCAATCAGGCGTTTGGCAATTTCCCGCAGGAACACCCCAGACTTGCAAGCTGGGTCGAGAAATGTTGCGCTGCTGTCATGCCACAGTTCCTTCGGCAGCATATCCAACATTCGGTTTGCCACCTCCGGCGGAGTGAACACCTCATCGTTGGAGAGATTAGCCAGACAGGTGAGGACATCCGGGTTATACATATTGCTGTAAAAATCACTCATAATCCTGCACCCTCCTGTAATCGGTCAGCGGGTATTCCTTGATAGGCGATGGGATAAATGCCCGAACTTCTTCGTCATACTCCCAGCCAATCATGAAAATATTCATATGATCCTCATGCTCATGTCTGTTGAGAAGCTCGTCAAGTGCAAAATCACGGCGTTTTATCTGATTGCCTGTAACGAGGCTCCACTCTGCAAAAACAATTGGAGAACCGTCTGCCTGGAGCATGGTAAGCGCATCGCCACACAGAATGTTTTTGCGAAGAATATAACGCACTGCTTCTCGGCATTGTTCATTTGCCTGGGCCTTGGCATTGGCTGTATATTCCTTATTCCAAATACCAAACAGCCGCTGGCGGCATTCTTCCGCATTGTCTGCCATAATATCAACGCCGTACAGGCTGGTCATTGCCAATACCGAGTACCGTTCATAATCAAAGGGGCTTTTCCCATAACGACTTTTCACCACGGCTAGCTTTCGGCAGAGAACTTCCGCAAGAAAATTCCCATTCCCACAGGCTGGCTCCAAAAAACGGCTTTCAATTCGCTCGGTTTCTTGTTTTACAAGGTCACACATGGCTTTCACTTCACGTTCGGCAGTGAACACTTCGCCGTGATCTGCCACACGTTTCTTTGATTTGACCTGTTGTTCTTTCATGTTTCAACACCTCAAAATTCAACAGGCATCTTAAAAATCCACTAACTGAAAGGTGTAGGTTTTGGCAAGATTCTTTTCAATATGTAACGTATCTAAACGATGATTTAATCAGTAATTAATATAGAAAAATGAATGATACTATGATATGATTTTCAATATAGTATAATGAACGGGCAACTTACAAAAACCTACACCTTATTGCATATTTTCTTCGTAGCGGGCGGCGCGGTAGCGGAAGGTGGAGAGGGGCATGTTGCATTGTTTTGCGGCGGCAGTGCCGGTGATGTGGCCTTGCTTCCAAGCTTGGTAGGCGCTGGGGAAATTTGCTGGTAGGGGTTTGGCTGGTCTGCCGAAGCGGATGCCTTTGGCTTTGGCGGCGGCGATGCCTTCTGCTTGGCGCTGACGGATGTTGTCGCGTTCGTTTTCAGCAACGAAGGAAAGCACCTGCAACACGATGTCGCTGAGAAAGGTGCCCATGAGATCTTTGCCGCGACGGGTGTCGAGGATGGGCATGTCGAGGACGATGATGTCGACGCCTTTTTCTTTGGTGAGAATGCGCCACTGTTCGATGATTTCTGCATAGTTACGACCGAGACGATCGATGCTTTTGATATAAAGCAGGTCGTCTTTTTTTATTTTGCGCATTAATCGCTGATACGCCGGACGCGCAAAATCTTTGCCTGATTGCATGTCTTGATAGATGTACTTTTCATCCACGCCTGCATCAATCATGGCGATGCGCTGGCGGGCGTCGTTCTGCTCTTTGGTCGAGACGCGGATGTAACCGTAACTTTTGGATGTTGGCATGTGAAAACCTCCTTGTGAATTGCAGGCAATAAAAAAACGCGACACACAGCGTTCTGCTGTATGTCGCGTACTCTCTCGGCTCAGAAAAATTACGAGCGGAAATTATTAAATTGTAAGCTGATGCCATAGTCGTTTTCTTGGAGCTTGGCGATGACGGCTTGAAGGTCGTCGATTTTTTTGCCGCTGACGCGGATTTTGTCGTCCATGTATTGGGTCTGGACTTTGAGCTTGCTGTCCTTGACGTCTTTGGTGATTTTCTTGGCGAGGTCTTTTTCGATGCCTTGCTTGATGGTGACGACTTGGCGAACGGCGCCGCCTGCAGCGGATTCGGTTTTGCCATATTCGAGGTTGTCGATTGGCACCTGGCGCTTGATGAATTTGGACTGGAGAATGTCGATGACGCTCTTTAGGTGCATGTCATCGGCGGTGGTGATTTTGATCTGGTCCTTGTCGAGGGCGATTTCTGTTTGAATGCCCTTGAAATCGTAGCGCTGGCTGATTTCTTTTTCTGCCTGGTTGACGGCGTTGGTGACTTCCGCAAGGTTGACTTCGGAAACAATGTCAAAGGTTGCATCTTTTGCCATAATATCTTCTCCTTAAAATAAAATCAAAATAAAATCGATCCTGGGGTGCGTGGGAACGGGATGACGTCGCGAATATTGCCCATGCCGCTCAGATACATGAGCAGCCGTTCAAAGCCGACGCCGAATCCTGCATGCTTGACCCCGCCAAAGCGGCGCAGGTCCAGATACCAATCGTAGGCGGCCAGGTCCATGCCCAGCGCCTGCATGCGCGCCGTGAGCAGATCCAGGCGCTCTTCGCGCTGGCTGCCACCGACAATTTCGCCAATGCCCGGCACGAGCAAATCCATGGCGGCGACGGTTTTGTGGTCGTCGTTTTCACGCATGTAGAAGGCCTTGATGTCCTTCGGATAATCGATCAGAAAGACAGGCCCGCCGACAATGTGCTCGGTGAGATAGCGCTCGTGCTCACTTTGTAAATCAATGCCCCAACTGACGGGGAATGTAAAATCGACCTTTTCCTTCATGAGCAGCTCGACGGCTTCGGTGTAGGTCATGCGCGCAAAATGGGCATTCTTGACGGCGGTGAGACGCTCAATGAGCCCCTTTTCGATGCGCTGGTCAAAGAAATCCATCTCATTTGGCAGCTGCGTAAAGGCGGCGTCAATGATGTGACGGATAAAATCCTCGGCGAGCTGGATGTTGTCTCCCAGATCTGCAAAGGCGATTTCCGGCTCGATCATCCAAAATTCTGCGGCGTGGCGCGTGGTGTTGGAATTTTCGGCGCGGAAGGTCGGGCCAAAGGTGTAGACATTCTGAAAGGCCAGAGCGTAGGCCTCGGCGTTGAGCTGGCCGCTCACCGACAGGTTCGCCGGACGGCCAAAGAAGGGCGCGTCGTCGCCGGTGGTAATGCTAAACATTTCGCCAGCCCCTTCGGCGTCACTGGCGGTGATGATCGGCGTCTGCACATAGATAAAATCCCGCTCCTGAAAGAATTGGTGCACGGCGTAGGCCATTTTGGAGCGCAGCCGGAAGACCGCCGAAAAGGTGTTGGTGCGCGGACGCAGATGGGCCTGGGTGCGCAAATATTCAAAGCTGTGGCGCTTCTTTTGCAGCGGGTAGTCGCTCGGCGCCAGATTGAGAATATCCACTGCGTCCAGATGAACTTCAAAGTCCTGCTTGTGCCCCTCTGTCAGCACCACGCGCCCCTGACAGGCGATGGCACTGCCAACGGTGAGATGGCTCACAGCCTCAAAATTATCGAGCTTGTTGTCATAGATGAGCTGAATGTTTTGCAGCGTCGTGCCATCGTTGAGCTCAATAAAGCCAAAATCCTTGGACTTGCGAATGGTACGCACCCAGCCGTTGAGGGCGACAGGTGCTTCGCAGCTTGCGTAGCTTTCCAGCAAATGTTTGATCAGCATGTCTCTCCTCCTATTCCAGACTCATGCGCCCGATTTTGCTATCGCGATAATCCTTCATGATGATGCGCGCGGTCTTGAGATCGTCGACCTTGTTGCCACGGACGATGGCCCCACGCTTGCGACCGATGGTCTGCATGAGCGCGTAGGTGTCCATGGTGCCGACCTCGTCCTCATCGAGCTCGTAGCGGCTCGCCAGGAGGGCGGGGTATTTTTCTTGGGCGAATTTCAAGAACCAAAAGACGACCTCTTCAAAGACGAAGACCTCATCGCTGATGGCCCCGGTCATAGCGAGGCGATTGCCTGCCTCCTGGTCGTCAAACTTGTGCCAGAGTATCCCCGGCGTATCCAAAAGCTCAATGTCGTCGGTCAGGCGCACCCACTGCTTGCCCTTGGTAACGCCGGGCTTGTTGCCGGTGGTGGTGGCACCGCGCCCAAGGAGCATGTTGATGAAGGTGCTCTTGCCGACGTTGGGGATGCCGACGACCATGACGCGAATCGGCACATTGGTTGCGCCCTTGCTCTGGAAACGCTCGCGTTTTTCGGCGGTCAGGGTGTGCAGGGCATCGACGACGGCGCTGATGAGCTTTTTGCGACCACTGGTGGCATTGACGGCAATGGCCAATCTTGTGTCGCTCTTGTATTGGTTGATCCAATACTGGGTGCGGTTGGCATCGGCCAAATCGGCCTTGTTGAGGACGATGAGGCGTGGCTTTTTCTTGCCGATGATCTCGTTGAGCAGTGGATTGCGGCTGCTTTCGGGAATACGGGCATCGCGAAGCTCGATGACGACATCCACCAGGCGCATTTCCTTTTCAATCATGCGGCGGGCTTTGGCCATGTGGCCGGGAAACCATTGAATATCCATCAGTCCAACCTCCCCACATGGGCCAGCGGCCAATAAATGAGCTGGGCCTTGCCGATGAGGTATTCCTCTGGCACAAAGCCCCAGACGCGGCTATCGCTCGAATCGTTGCGATTGTCGCCCATCATGAAATATTCACCCTCTGGAATCGTGATCGGACCATAGTCCGGCATGTTCGTATTGCTATTCACATAGGGCTCTTCGACAGGCATGTCGTTGATATAGACGGTGTTATTTTTTATCTCTAGCTTCTCGCCCGGCAGACCAATGAGACGCTTGACATAATCCTTTTCAGGTAGGCCCTGCTCCTCGTTTGGCGGATATTTAAAGACCACCACGTCCCCGCGCTCGGGCTCGTGCATTTTGTAGGACAGCTTGGTCACAACCACCTTGTCATTGATTTGTAGCGTCGGGATCATCGAGCCACTCGGCACGTAATACATGCCCAGCACAAACATCCGCAAGACGATGACAATCGCCAGCGCGATGACAACCGGCAGGATGTAATCCTTGAATACGCCCATGACCCGTCCCGTTTCTTTTTCGCTCAAAGGCTTCACCTTCCATTCCTCAATATTTTGCGAAAAAATTGCTGCTTGCATTTTTCCATACGCCTTCTAGTATACCATGGATGCCACTTATTTTGCCATATTTTGTCTATTTGGTTACTTTAGATGCAATTTTCGAGCCAGAGGGCTCTTATTCGTTACATTTCTCATTTAGATTGACCATTCCGATCTAATTTGGCAATTTAACAATGAATAATTACTCATTTTTGTTCCCCAGATTCTTGACAGTGGGCCAATTTTCCTTCATACTTTATCCATATTGATTAAGGAGGAAATTAATATGTCCAACAAAACCGTTCCATTCACAAAAGAGGAAATGGAAAAGATCATCGAAACCTATCCGACCCCTTTTCATATTTACGACAAAAAAGCCATCGTTGACAACATCCGCCGCCTGAAGGCTGCCTTCAGCTGGGCACCGGAGTTCAAGGAATATTTTGCCGTCAAGGCCACCCCAAACCCACGCCTCTTGGAAATCTTCAAGGAAGAAGGCCTCGGCACCGACTGCAGCTCCTTGCCAGAACTCGTGCTCTCCGAGCAGGTCGGCATCGTTGGCGAAGACATTATGTTTTCCAGCAACAACACGCCAATGGCTGAATACGATTACGCCATCAAGCTCGGCGCGATTCTAAACCTCGACGACATCAGCCACATCGAATACATCGAGCGCAAGCACAAGCTGCCAAAAACCATCTCCTTCCGCTACAATCCTGGCCCCCTGCGCGACGGCAACGAACTCATCGGCAAGCCGGAAGAAGCCAAGTACGGCCTCACCAAGGACCAGATCATCGAAGCCTATCGCATCTGCAAGGAAAAGGGCGTCGAAAAATTTGGCCTCCACACCATGGTCGTCTCCAACGAGCTCAACCCAGAATATTTCGCCGAAACCGCTAAGATGATGTTTGACCTCATCGTCGAAGTCTACGAAAAAACCGGCGTCAAGATTTCCTTCGTCGACCTCGGTGGCGGCATCGGCATTCCTTACAAGCCAGACCAGGATCCAATGGACCTCGAATACGTCTCCGGCCTCATCAAAAAAATGTACGACGACATCATCGTGCCAGCTGGCCTCGCCCCACTCAAAATCATGCTCGAATGTGGTCGCATGGTCACCGGCCCTTACGGCTACCTCGTCACCAAGGCCATCCACTACAAAGACACCTATCGCCACTACATTGGCGTTGACGCCTCCATGGCCAACCTCATGCGCCCAGGCATGTACGGCGCTTACCACCACATCACCGTCCTCGGCAAGGAAGACGCGCCACACGATCACGTCTACGATGTCGTCGGCAGCCTCTGCGAAAACTGCGACAAGTTCGCCATCCAGCGCGAGCTGCCAAAAATCGACGAAGGCGACATCCTCGTCATCCACGACGCCGGTGCTCACGGCCACTCCATGGGCTTCAACTACAACGCCAAGCTCCGTTCCGCCGAGCTTCTCTTGAACGAAGACCATTCCGTCACCATGATCCGCCGCGCCGAAACCATGGACGATTTATTTGCAACGTTAAAATTCTAAGCGGCAATTTATTGTAAAACACAAAATCCCGAAACCGTTCCTTCTCGAACGATTTCGGGATTTTTTATGTTCACACAGCGGCGCGGCGAAAAATCACGAGCGCCAACAAAATATTGACGACACTGAGGAGAGCGGTGACGACGATGCTTGTGGTGTAATCACCGGGCGACGTCGCACCGGTGAGAAGCGCCATGCTTTCCAGGAGCTTGGTCGGGACAACATCGGAGAGTTTATCGAGAAAGCCCAGCAGGTAGCTCGCAAGCGCCCCTACGCCGGTGAGGATGAGAATGCTGCCGCTACTTTTGATGCAGGTACCGGCGAGCGTCATCAGACTGATCACCCAGATGCCAAAGAGCCAAAACAGCGCCACGCCCATGATGAGATGATGACAGATGCCGTTGTCCCAATAGTAGGCGCTGTAGCCGTAGGTGAGGGCGGCGCTCAGGAGATTGCCTAGGCTCCAGGCGATGATGAGGATGACGGCCTTGCCCAGAACGACACTGCTGCGGCGCAGCCCCTTGGCCAAAAGCATGACGAGTGTCCCTTCGCTCCGCTCTTGGGGGAGGCTGCCTGCCATCATGAGCACGTAGACGATGAGCATCATCGGCATGTTTTTAAAATACTGGGTCCACGCCGAGAAGGCGTCCACCTGTATCTCGCCGACAGCGATGCCGCTGGCGGCCAGATCTCCGGCCAGCGATTCCAAGAGCCACGGCATCATCTTGGCGATGGCCGGACTGAGGATGCCCATGACGCAGAATACCAGCGTCAATACGAGACCGCGCTGGGTTTTCCATAGACCGCGCCATTCCTTCGCTGCAAAAATTGCCAATTGTCTCATGCGCCCACCGCCTTTATAAATACGTCCTCGAGGCTTGCGGCTTGCCGCTCGACCCTTGTGACCGTAAAATTTGCAGCCCCCAGCTGCGCCAGGAGGGCATTCATGCCGCCGCAGCTTTTTTCTGAGAGCGTCACAGATGCCGCATCGCAAACGGCCGCTGGATATTGCGCAGAAAATCGCGCTGCCTCCTCTACGCTTGCAAATTCAACCAGCAATTTGTCGCCGCCTTGCGCTGTAAGGAGATCCGATTTCTTTCCAGAGAGCGCCACATGGCCATCGCTCAAGACAACGATGTGATCGCAGACGCGCGCCACATCCGAAAGCACGTGGGTAGAAAAAACCACTGTTGTTTCTGTCGTTACCGCCTGGAGAATGTCCAGAATATCCTTGCGCCCCATTGGGTCCAGCGCCGAGGTCGGCTCATCAAAGATCAAGAGCGGTGGCGCGCCCAGAAGGGCCTGGGCAACGCCGAGGCGCTGCTTCATGCCGCGCGAGTAACCGCCGATGCGCTTCTTGTCGCAGGCGAGTCCCACCCGCGCCAGCAACACCTCGACCTCGCCCTTGAGGATGCGCGGAGCCATGCCCTTGATGCGCCCGCAGAGGGTGAGGTATTCCTGCGCCGACATGTAGCTGTAAAAGGCCGGCACGTCTGGCAAATAGCCGATGAGGCGATTGGTCCTAGCGGCGCCATAACGCACGCGCTCGCCAGCCACGGTGATGCTGCCAGCGTCGGGCGCAAGCAAGCCGAGGATCATCTTCATGGTCGTCGTTTTGCCCGCGCCGTTGCGGCCAACAAAGCCTACAATCGCGTGCTCTGGCGCCGAAAACGAGAGATTTTCAACCACCGTGCGGCTGCCAAATCGTTTCGTCACGCCATCGACACGCAGCATGTCCATTACGCCTCCTCCTTGCCGAAGGCAAAGTAGAGAATCGGTCCGATAAATTCCATCCCGACAATGGCCACAAGCACCCACAGCACCCGCGAGCCGCGTTTGTAATGGTCGTGGGTGAAAATATGCCAGAGCGTGTAGGCCAAGAGGGCCAGCTGTACCACAGCCAATGGAATCAAGAATGGCAAATAGTCTTGGATGTTCATGCCATCACCGCCTTTAGTTTTGTTATGATGCGTTCATAATCAGGGTTGCCAGAAAGCGTGCCAAAGATTTGCGTCACCTGGGCCAGCGTATCCTGGCGAATGGTTTCACGGCTGCGTGGCGTTGCGCCTGGTAGCTCGTCTTGCCAATCGGCAAGGGATGTGAAATAATCGTCGCCTGTCATGCGAAAATCCTTCTTGGCAAAGAGGGCACCAATCGCTCGCACAAAGCCTTCGAGCCTTGCAATAGCGCCAGTGCTGTCGCCCTGGGCAAGAGCTGCCACAGCCATTTGGAAATAATACTGGGCGGTTGCGTTGCCGTTGAGCTGCTCCAAGTCAAAGGCGGCAATCACAGGATTCATGCGCGCCTCCGTTTGCGCCAGCACCTCGGGATCGGTGGCGTGGAGACTCACGACCATCATCGACATTTGCAGCAACCGCATGAGCCCGTCAAACATTTGCAGCTGGGCAAAACGCGTTGCCTTGTCGGCGTCGCCGTGCATCCGATACGCCGTCACCAACAGGCTTCCGCAATTGTGACTCAATCTGTAGGGATCGCCCACTTTTTCCAGCACGTCGATGGCGTCCTCCACACGGCCCAGCTGCATCCAGGTCAGCGTCTGCAGAATGCGCGCGTCACTTTTGAGGGCGTCGTCCTTGCTATTGGCCAACACTCGCGCAAGCCACCCATCCATCTGAGCAATGACTTGCTGCTGACGCGCCTGGTCCTTGGCCAGCATAAAATGATTGAGCAAGAGCAGCGCCATTTGAAAGAGAAATGGATAGCAAGCGTAGTACTCCTTCACTGCTTTCTCCACCTGAGCCATCACCTCTTCAAAAGGTTCGCTGGCAAACGCCTGCGCAAAGGCCTCGTATTTTGCCTTGATCTGCGCCTCATCAAGCTGCGGCTCATAGCCCAAGAGGGCATCGACACTCACGTCGAAATAGCTTGCCAACAGCGGTAGCGTTGTGATATCCGGCGTGCTCTGCGCATTTTCCCACTTGGACACCGCGCCCTTTGTCACGCCAATATGATCCGCCAACGCCTCCTGGGTCACACCCTTGGCCTGACGCAACGCCATCAAATTTTGAGAGAGTTTCAATTCATTCATGTCTCTCACCTCCTATAAACAGATTATCCCATCTTTCAACCTCAAACAATGGCGGCACACGACACATTCGGTAAAAAAGGTTGAACGAACGGAAACAAAAAAACACCTCACGATTTCTCGAGAGGTGTTGCCATTAATGCACCATCGTTTTCCCATCCCAATCATAGAGCCGCGCCATCAGTCCAGCGCTATCCGGATCCAGTCCCTTCACATAGACACGATTGCTGTTGTTCTCAAAGCGTGCGACTGCTTTGTGCAAGGCCGTCGCTGCCGATTCATCCCAGAGATGCGCATCGCTAAAATCGAGAATGATATAGTCGACCTGATTGTGAAAATCAAAATGTTGTAGCAATGTCTCTGTCGAGGCAAAAAAGATGGCCCCTTCCACACGATAGACGATACGCTTCTGCCCTTCCAAAGTTGAAACGTGCACGCGCGCCGAATGGATGACGAAAATGATCGCCGTGAGCATTGTTCCCAGAAGCACACCGTACGCCAGATTATTAGTCGCCACAACCACTGCAACGACCATCACAATCACCAGCGCATCACCGCGCGGCATCTGCGGCAAGCGTTTCAGCGCCTGCCAATCAAAGGTGGCAATCGACACGGTGATCATCACGGCCACGAGGGCTGCCAGGGGAATTTGCACCATCAGCCCATTGAGCAAGAAGATCAGTACCATGAGAAAGGCACCGGAAACAAAATTCGACAAGCGTCCGCGCCCGCCTGATTGCACATTAACAATGGCTTGGCCAATCATTGCGCAACCACAGGTACCGCTGAAAAATCCCGAGACCATATTGGCGATGCCTAGCCCGCGACATTCACGATTGCGGTCGCCCTGGGTATCTGTCAGCTCATCCATGACATTACAGGTGAGCAGTGTTTCTGACAAGCCAACAATCGCCAACGATGCCGAGTAGGGCAGGATAATGCGCAAGGTTTCCATATTGAAGGGGACGCTTGGAATATGAAAAGGTGGCAGCGTCGCCGTAATGGCGCCCATATCGCCAATGGTACGCACCTGCACACCGCCCAAAATCGCGATGGCCGTCACCACAACAACGGCCACCAGCGTCGATGGAATGGCCGTCGTCAATCGCGGAAATAGATAAATGATCACAATACCAAGCGCAACCAACGCCACCATTTGCCAGCCTTCACCCTCAAAATTTCCAAGCTGTGACATAAAAATTAAAATCGCCAAGGCATCAACAAAGCCAATCTGCACGCTATTTGGAATCAGCTTCACCAAATTGCCAACCTTGAAAATCCCCAGCACAAACATGAACAGCCCACACAAGATCGTCGCCGCTATCAAATATTCCGGCCCATGATTTTTGACCAAGCCAACAATCACCAGCGCCATTGATCCAGCTGCCGCAGAAATCATCGCCGGACGCCCACCGAGGAACGCCATCAGCACTGTCAGCCAAAATGACGTATACAGCCCCATCATCGGACTAATGCCCG
Organism: Peptococcaceae bacterium; assembly: GCA_030524315.1. GTDB lineage: Bacteria > Bacillota > Peptococcia > Peptococcales > Peptococcaceae > UMGS1590. Next base: position 1,753 of record JAUNGU010000058.1, on the reverse strand, counting down.
CGACAATACAAAATCCCACCACCTCAGGAATCACCGCAAACGACGACACAATCCCCGCCAACACATCACCACGGAAATTGCCAAGCCACTCCGCCTTCTCCTGCGTAACATTCATCTTCTTCAACTCCTTTACCGTATTTATTCATTATAGAAGAAGATTGAGGTAGCCTGTACGAAAAAAATTATTGAGCGAAGAACATCGTTGCATAAAATTCGCACTAGATTTTTTCACCGAAGTACCCTACACCCGCACACATTGTAGAAAACCGAGCAGCATGCTATAATAAGATAAATTTATCGCGAGAGAATCACCCATCAGGAGGGAAGATTATGGAAACAAATCATGAACAAGAAATCCAAGAGGCCATTTATGCTGGGCGCCGTGCAAAAAGCAGCCTCAGACGCGCTCAACAAGCCCTGGATAGTGCCGGAAACTGGGGCATTGCCGATATGATCGGCGGCGGGCTCATCAGTGGCGTGGTCAAGCATTCCAGGCTCGGCGATTCGAGACGCGAAATGGCAAACGCCAGACGGGATCTCCAGCGTTTCAGAAGAGAGCTTGCTGATATCAGCGAGCAGGTGCCAGATCTCGACATCGGCAGCTTTCTTACCTTTGCCGATTTTGCTTTCGACGGTCTCATTGCCGATGCCCTTGTCCAATCGAAAATCTCCAAAGCAAGATCTCAAGTCGCCACCGCTATCCACAAGGTCGATGCCATGCTGCGACGTCTCGAAAGCCTTCAATAAAAAAATATCTTTTATAACAAAAACGTCGACAATCATGACAGACTGTCGACGTTTTTTGTTTGTCATAAAATATTCACCAGCGCTTGCGGCGCATCCAGATTCACCTCATGGCCAGCGCCCGGGATAATATGGAGCGTCGACTGCGGCAACAGCTGATGCAAAGCCTCCGCTGCTTTTCTATTGGCGCGATCTCGCTGGCCGATAACAATCGTAACTGGACAAGATATTTTGCCAAGCTTGTCGCTAAAATCCAACGACCGCATCGATCGCGTCAATGACATCACATCCTGCTTAGAAATCCCCATCAGCGAAAATGCACGCGCTGGCAGCAAGCGAAAAATCATATTCTGAGCATCAATCAACCGTGTCGGAGATTTCACCTGCGCGCCAATCAACACAAGCTCAGCCACACGATCAGAATGACGAATTGTATAATCCAACGCCAGCATCGCCCCAAGCGACAGCCCACACAATCGCAAAGGCGCATCCGTCATCTTCAAGCATCGTTCCAAACCGCCAAGCAAACGCTCATAAGACAATTCTCGAGACGTCAGTCCATACAGGTTAGGACACATCGCATCCTTCTCTCCAAATCCCTGTAGCACCTGACGCCACGCTTCCGGCCCTTGTCCCAGACCGTGCAGAAAAACCGTTTTCATATTTACGCTCTCCTCAATAATCGCACACATACAAAAAAGAGACGAGAAATGCCTCGTCTCACTCCCCGAACTGGGCTCGAACCAGTGACATCATGATTAACAGTCATGCGCTCTACCGACTGAGCTATCGAGGAACATCCTGGAATGTTCGCCGTCTGCCAGTGGCAGACATGTTGGCGAAATGACCGAGGCGGTAGCCGAGATACTATCTTTCCAGCAAAAGATGATCTATTCTACGTTGCTATAGTTAAAACCTTCACAATACAAAAAGAGACGAGAATCGTCTCGTCTCACTCCCCGAACTGGGCTCGAACCAGTGACATCATGATTAACAGTCATGCGCTCTA
>JAUNGU010000057.1 GCA_030524315.1 Peptococcaceae bacterium | reverse complement strand
GTCATGGCTGTCAAGCTCCCTTCTGAATAATGTAAATGCTCGTTTTATTATACCATGTGCCTCCGATGATTTGCCAGAATTTTTCACCACTCATAGAAAATTGTCACTATTTTTCCCGTCCATCTTCCTCAGCAAAAAAGCACCGCCCGCGCGGTGCTAGTCGATGTATTGCTCTTCCTGCAGCTTCTGGTAGATGATGCCGGCGATGGCTTCGGCGCCGGTGTCGTTGGGATGGACGCCGTCGCTCTGGTACCAGCTGCCCTGGCCGTCGGTGGGGGTGTAGAGGTCGAGGACGGGCAGGCCGTGATCGCTGGCAACGGCAGTGATGCTCTCGCGAATCTCGCCGATGATGGCTGTGTCAAAGCCGTAGTCCTCGGCAGCAAGGCCGTAGGGCGCGATGGGGATGCACAGGAGCAGCTTGGGCGGATGGTCGAGGGCGAGGTAGCGCTGCACGAGGGCGTCGTAGGCGCTACGAAAATCGCGCGCGTTAAACGCCGAGTCGATGGCGTCGTTGGAGCCGAGCATGAGGACGACGACGCCGGCATCGGCAGCGAGGCTGTCGCTATAGTCGCTGGTGGTTGTGTAGGGGAAGCGGCCGGTGGTCATGGCTTCGCTGCCCGAGACGCCAAAATTTTCCACCTGCACGTCGGCGCCGACGAGGGATTGCAGATAGCCGGGATAGCCCGTGGCGCCGTAGCCCTCGGTGATGCTGTCGCCGACGCAGGCAATGCGCACCTGCTCGGGCGCGGAATTGTCGTCTGTCTGGATCTCGGTCGCGACGTCGCGGCTTGCGATGATGAGGGCGGCGACAATGGCAGCCGTCAGCAGCACGGTGACGCCGAGGCCGATGAATAATCGCTTCATGTGGATGCTCCTTTCTCTGTATGTCCTTTATACGCCCCTGCGCAGGCAAAATCAAGTCCTGCTGCGACAAAATCTGCCAATAAAAAAACCGTGAAGCGCCCACATGCTTCACGGTCTTTTGCGGATTATACAAAGAGATTTGATAGGCTGTCAGACATTCAGGGGGAGATTGGAGAAGTAGTGCCCTGAGATTTGCGATCCGTCTAACAGCATAGAGGAAGGTCTATTTTTTCTAATTACAATTTCATTTAAGTAGAGGAGTAGAGGTGTTTAATTTTGTCAACAAATTGGATTTGTTTCGTATGCGTCTTGCGACGCCAAGCCTTGCATCTCTGCTGTTTGCCCATAACTGCGGAGAAGCGGTGCTTGTTTGCATCCTGCTCGTCAATGGCCTGCGACTGCCTCGGAGCGGTAATGCGATTTACCTCAAGGAAGGGGGTTGGATGAATTTTTCGATCGATTCATCCGAAAAAGAGGTGAGTGTTTTTTTGTGAAATGGATTTTTGTGTTGTCACACAATTAGAGCACTTATGCTCTAGCGATGGCGGTACCCAGTGCAATGGCTGCGGCTTCTTCGTCAGAACCAGCTTCTGGTGAGTCGAGAATTGCCAAACCATCGGCGACGAGGTTCGCGCCCAAACGGACAGCGTCTTGGCCCCATTCGTCCATGTATTCGCCACTGTTCCAATTGTAGGACCCAAACAGAACAACGTTCTTACCTTTGAGTTTGTCAGCAATGCTGTCCCACAGTGGTTGGAAATCTTCGGTCTCGAGTTGTTCGTCGCCCATGGCAGGACACCCGAAAGCAAAGTTGGTATACTGATCCATCATGGCAGGTTCAAAGTCCCATGGCATGTACACGTCGGCCTGCGCGCCGGCTTGTTCAATACCTTGCTTCACCAGATTCATAATGTTTTCAGTGTTTCCGGTGCCACTCCAATATACAATCGCAACTTTCATAGAATTGTACACTTCCTTTCCGATTTAGATTGCGCGGGCGAGCGCTTCAAGAGGCTGCCCTTCCCGATACCGGGAGAGACATACCGTTCTGCTTTGGTCGTAGGCGGCAAAACATTTTTTGGCCTGCTCTTCGTTATGAAAAACACACCAATGCCCTTGTAGCTTTGCACACTTGGAGCCAAACCGGACGAAATCTTTGACGTCCGCCAGAGGGTATGAGAGAAAGAGGCCGATCTCGTGGGGGAATCCATCGTAATCGCGCAATCTGTCAGCGAGATGAGACAGGGCTGCTTTGCACCGAAAATCTGTGTAGCCAAGGGGTGTGAGGTAGGCTTGTGTTTCCGGATCCTGTAAATCACGCTTCAGATCTGCCACTCGATAGACGTACACCAGTGGCATCTTTCCATGGGTGAAAAAGAGACGAAGCTCGATGCCGAATCGATTGAGCTTTTTGCGTGCTTCGACGGCCTCGCTGCAAAGGGTCTCTGGATTCAATTCGCAGGTGTTGAACAACCCGCCGGTTTTGATCCCTGTAAGAACAGGCGCACAAAATTGCACGATTCTTTCTTCCAGCATAACGCGTCTCCCTTTCGAGTGTTGTTTGAATTAGCTCTCGCTAACTCATGGCTTTATTATATGACGCCATTTGGCGCTTGTCAACAGGAAAAGTTGTCTTTTGCTAACTTTTTTGCGATTTTTTTCACTTTATTTATGGCGACTATCATCCACGCGTGTTTTTTCACATTAGTACGCATATCCTGGGCGCAAAAAAGCCACCGATGGTCGTCGGTGGCTGGGAAAGTTTTATCTCTCGGTGAGCTGGCCGTGTTTTTCGTAGCTGGTGATTTTTGTTGGCTGGTTGTCCTCGTCGACAAAGACGACGGTTGGCCGGTGGTCGCGGGCCTCTTCCGGCGTCAGCGCTGCGTAGGCCATGATGATGATTTTGTCGCCGACGCTGACGCAGCGCGCCGCTGCCCCATTGAGGCAGATCATCCCCGAGCCGGGCGCGCCTGCGATGACATAGGTTTCAAAGCGGCTGCCGTTGTCGACATCGGCGATTTGCACCTTTTCGTATTCGAGGATGCCGGCGGCGTCGAGCAGCGCCTGGTCGATGGTGATGGAGCCGACGTAATTCAATTCGGCCTGGACGATGGTGGCGCGGTGAATTTTGCATTTGAGCATGCTGATGGTCATGGTCTTCATTCCTCCACTGTGAAATTATCCAAGAGGCGCGCCTTGCCAAAGCGCACCGCCATTGCCACGAGGGTGCCCTTGGTGAGGGTGTGCACCGACTGCATGGTCACGCCGTCGACGGCGGCAACGTAGTCGATCTCGGCCAGGGGCTCACTGGCAATATTGGCCTTCATCTGCGCCACGAGCCGGTCGGCGTCTTTTTCGCCAGCTGCGACGCGCTCTTTGCCGAGAACAACGGTTTGGGAGAGGATCAGCGCAGCCTGGCGCTCAGGGGCGGTGAGGTAGGTGTTGCGCGAGGACATGGCGAGTCCGTCGGCCTCTCGCACAATTGGGCAGCCGACGATCTCGACGCCATAGGAGAGATCGCGCACCATGCGGCGGATAATCGCCAGCTGCTGGGCGTCCTTCTCGCCAAAGAAGGCCTTGTCCGGCGTCACAATATTAAAGAGCTTGGCCACCACCGTGCAAACGCCGCGAAAATGGATGGGACGCGTCTTGCCGCAGAGCTGGCGCGGCATGTCGTCGACCATGGTCACATAGGTGTCGGTCTTGCCGTTGCCATCGGGATACATTTCGCTGACGCTGGGATGAAACACCATGTCGCAGCCGTGGGCGTCCAAGAGGGCGCAGTCGCCTTCAAAATCGCAAGGGTAGGCGGCCAAATCCTCGTTGGGGCCAAACTGGGTCGGGTTGACAAAATCCGAGACCACCACCCGATCACACAGGGTGACGGCCCTGTCTACGAGGCTGGCGTGGCCCGCGTGCAAATAGCCCATCGTCGGCACCAGCCCCACGCTCAAGCCTGCCTGCTTCCATTGCTGCACCTGTTGGCGCACCTCTGCGATTGTCGTTGCAATAATCATTGTTGTTCGCTCCTTTTAATAATCGTCGTCCAGCTGGGTCAAATAATTGTCGTCACAGTCGCTCTTGGTATAGGCGTGGGCGTCCTCGGGAAATTCCCCCGCCTTGACCTCTGCCGCATAGGTGGCAAAGGCGCGGGTCATGGCATCGCCAAGCGCCGCATAGCGTTTGACAAATTTTGGCACAAAATCATCATCCATGCCGAGCATATCCTGGCAGACCAGCACCTGGCCGTCGCAGCCAGCACCTGCACCGATGCCGACGGTCGGAATGGCCAGCTTTTTGGAAATGAGGGCGCTAAGCTTTGGTGGCACACATTCCAGCACCACCATAAAAGCACCGGCGTCCTCCACCGCCAGGGCATCCTCAAGCACCGCCCGGGCCTGGTCCTCGCCCTTGCCCTGGACCTTGAAGCCGCCAAAGGCATTGACCGACTGGGGCGTCATGCCGATATGGGCGCAGACGGGAATCCCCGCAGCGACAATGGCGCGAATCTGCGGCGTCACCACTGCCCCGCCCTCGAGCTTGACAGCGCCCGCGCCCGTCTCCTTGATCAGGCGCCCGGCGTTTTCCACCGCCTGGGGCAACGACGCCTGGTAGCTCATAAAGGGCATGTCCATCACCACAAAGGCATCCTGAGCGCCGCGCACCACGCTGCGGCCATAAATAATCATCTCCTCCATTGTCACCGGGAGGGTCGTCGTGTAGCCCTGCATCGTCATCCCGAGACTGTCGCCGACGAGAATCGCGTTGATCCCGGCGGCGTCCACCAGTCGCGCTGTGGAATAATCGTAGCAGGTGAGCATGGCAATTTTTTCGCCCTGCTGCTTCATTGCCAGCAGCGTCGCAACAGTGTTTTTCATGGGTCGTCATCTCCTTACGAAATTATTTCGATGAATCACTGCATCGGGGCTTCTGAGCAAAAAAAAGCACCCGGCAATTTTCCCGCCGGCAAAAATGGCCGCTGGAAAATCGCGGATGGATGGATTGACTATCGTCGCTTATTTGTCGCAAATCTGCCGCCCGCCAGCGCCAACCTGGCGTGGGCGCGGCATGCGCTGCGATTTTTTTGCGCGCGAACCCTCGCGCCATCACGGGATGCGTGCGTCTGCCAGCGGAAAATCTCGCCACCTCCCGACCATCCTCCATGCCGACCCACGTCGGTCACAGGAATGCCGGATTGCATCAGCGATTTCCAGGCGATGTTCAATGACGCACCTCTCCCCTCGGGCGAGACGTCCGACTCTACTAGGTATAGTTTCCGTTTTCCGGAATACCATCCAACAGACGACGAACCCCCATGGTCCCTCGTCCACCACCCACTGTACACGTAAATTATCCCGCCGTCAATGAGTTTTATGTTGCAACACCACGGGGATGGCGCGGCGAGGGGCGCAAATCTGTCAAAACTGTTAGCTTCCGGACAGGCTCTGGTTAGGGCGCTGTGGTAAAGTAGGCGTATGAAATCAATGCAAGCTTTTGCAAGGAGGAGAGAATGATGAATGTATTAGAAACGCGGGACCTCTGCAAATATTACGGCGCTGGCGAGACCCAGGTGCGCGCCCTGGACGGCGTGAATCTGCAGGTGGCGGCAGGGGAATTTGTCGCCATTGTGGGCACGTCGGGCTCGGGCAAGTCGACGCTCTTGCACATGCTGGGCGGGCTGGATCGGCCGACGTCGGGGACGGTGGAAATTGGCGGCGAGGATATTTTTGCCCTCTCGGACACGGCGCTGACGATTTTTCGCCGCCGCAAAATCGGCTTCGTCTTTCAGGCGTTCAACCTCGTGCCGGTGCTGAGCGTGTACGAAAACATTGTCCTGCCGACCCAGCTTGACGGCCACGCCGTCGACGAGGAATACGTGACGGAGATCATCAGCGCCCTGGGATTGTCCGACAAGGGCGCGGCGCTTCCGAGTCAGCTTTCCGGCGGCCAGCAGCAGCGCGTCGCCATTGCCCGAGCGCTGGCGACCAAGCCTGCGATCATCCTCGCCGATGAGCCGACGGGCAACCTCGATTCCAAGACGAGCCAGGATGTGCTGGGGCTGCTCAAGGTCATGAGCCAGCGCTTTGCCCAGACGACGGTGATGATCACCCACAACGAGGCAATCGCCCAGCTCGCCGATCGCATTGTGCGCATCGAGGACGGGCGCATTGTCAGCCGAGGAGGTGGGCGTCATGCAGGTGCGTAATCGCAAAACCGTGCGCCGTCTAGCCTGGCGCAGTCTGCGCGCCAGCCGCACCCGCAATATTGTGGCGGTGCTGGCGATTGCCTTGACGGCGATGCTTTTTACGGCGCTTCTGACAATTGCCCTCTCTATCAACGAGGGCTTTCAGCAGTCGAACTTTCGCCAGGTGGGCGGCGACGCCCACGCGAGCTTCAAATATTTGACGGATGCAGAATTTGACACCCTCAAGGACGACGCCCTCATTGAGCGCTACGGCGCGCGGCGCTTTCTGGGCATGGTCGAGGCGGTGCCCTTCAACAAGAGCCACGTCGAGGTGAGCTACAGCGACGCGAACGCAGCAGATTTCATGTTTGCCTCGCCGACAACGGGCCGTCTGCCAAAGGAAGGCACCAGTGAAGCCGCCACCGACACGCGGGTGCTCGCGCTCTTGGGCATCACACCGAAAATTGGCGCAGAATTCACCCTGCCGATCAACGTCGATGGCCACGAGACGACCCAGACCTTCACCCTCTGCGGCTACTGGGATTACGACGAGGCCATTATCGCTAGCCACGTCTTTTTGCCAGAGAGCCGCGTCAAGGCGATCTTGGACGACGTCGGCGTGGATGGCATCGCCGCCGACGGCATGACCGGCAGCCTCAATATGGATTTCATGCTCGCCAGCGGCAGCCGCCACATTGGCGAGGACACGCGCCAGATCATCACGAATGCGGGCTACCAGTACGACGATCCCCAGGCCGACGACTACATCGATTACGGCGTCAACTGGGGCTACACCGGCGCCCAGCTTGTCGAAAATATGGACGCGACGACGCTGGCGATGATTGGCGGGATGCTGGCACTGATTCTTTTCACCGGCTACCTCATCATCTACAACGTCTTTCAGATTTCTGTGGCGGGGGACATTCGCTTCTACGGATTGCTCAAGACCATCGGCACGACACCGCGGCAGCTGCGCCGCATCATCCGCCAGCAGGCGCTGGTGCTTTCGGCGGCAGGGATTCCCTTGGGGCTTGTCGGCGGCTGGATTGTGGGGCGCGCCCTGGTGCCGGTGGTGGTGCACGAGCTTGACGGCGTCGTGCTCACGATTTCGACAAGCCCGTGGATTTTCGCCTTTGCGGCGCTCTTTGCTCTGGTGACGGTCTTCATCTCCTGCCTGCGGCCGGGGCGATTGGCGGGGCGCGTCTCGCCGGTGGAGGCGGTGCGCTACAGTGAAGGCGCCGCGCGCAAACGCGGCCAGCGCAAGAAGACGCGCGTCTCGGTGCTGTCGATGGCAGTCGCCAACCTCGGTCGCAGCCGTGGCAAAACCGTCGTCACGATTCTGTCGCTGGCGCTGGCGGTGGTGCTCTTGACGGCGACGGTCACCCTCGTGCGCGGCTTTGACATGGACAGGTACATTTCTAGCCAATTTGCCAGCGATTTCCAAATCGCCAGCGCCGGGTATTTCCAGACCACCGGTCGCCCCTACACCTCAGGTGACGCCCTGCCAGCGTCTGCCACCCGTGCTGTAGAGAACGAGGGCGGCATCACCGACGGCGGCGCGACCTATTTCAGCCCTACCGACAGCGCCCTCGTCTTCACGCCCGAGCAGGAATTCCGCGCCCTTTACGAGGGCTTCGGCAACGATGCTGCCACTGTCGATGCACTGGTGAAAAATACGGATCAGGACAGCGACGGCAACCTTGCCACTAATGCGATGCTCTACGGCATGTCCGACTACGCGCTGAATCACCTCACCCTCCTCGACGGCGATCTTGCGCCTCTCTATGACGCCGACAGCCACGCCATTGCCGCCGTTTATGCGGAAAACGATTATGGCGATGCGATTGCCGAATCTGCCTGGGCGAAGGTCGGCGATAAAATCACCGTGCGCTACGTCTCCGCCTACGATTACGTTGGCGAAAGCGGCACCATCTACGCCAGCGAGAGCGAGGTGCCGGAGGACGAGGGCTACACGATGCGCGTCCGCGACTATGTGGATGAGACCTACACCGTCTGTGCTGAGGTCGCTGTGCCCAACAGCCTGAGCTATCGCTATTCGAGCAGCTATGAATACGTCCTCGGTGCCGATGCTTTCTGCGCCGACAGCGGCACCGAGAATATCCTCTACTACGCCTGGGACGAGGACGACGCCCAGGATGCGGCGATGAACGATTTTCTCGAGGACTACACGACGACCGTCAATCCTCTGCTGGATTATCAGAGCAAGGCCACCTACGCCGCTGAGTTCGAAAGCCTCCGCAACATGTTTGCCCTCCTCGGCGGGGCGCTCAGCGCCGTCGTCGCTGTGGTCGGCGTGCTCAATTTCTTCAACGCCATTCTCACGGGCATCACCAGCCGTCGCCGCGAATTTGCCATGCTCGAGGCTGTGGGCATGACGCGCGGGCAGCTCTCGGCGATGCTCGCCGCAGAGGGGCTGCTCTACACCCTCGGCGCGCTCGCGCTGGCGCTGGTGCTCGTGCTGGCGAGCGCGCCGCTTATGGCCAGCGCCCTGCCGAGCCTGCTCTGGTTCCTCAGCTACCGCCTGACCCTCTGGCCGATCGCCGCCATGCTGCCGATTTTTGCCGCCATTGGCATCGGCGTGCCCCTCTTGGCCGTGCGCCAGCTGCGCCAAAGCCCGGTGGTGGAGCGCTTGCGCCAGGAATAAGTGCATAGAAAATGCGCGTCTGCGACGAAAATCAAAGCGGACGCGCATCTTTTTTGTTACAATGGAGCCATGATTTTGAGAGGAGAGAGACGATGCAACAATTATTTTTACTCGAGGACGACGCGCCCTTGGCCCGCGGCATTGCCATGGCCCTCGCCGCTGACGACCGCACCATCGCCACGGCGTCGAGCCTTGCCGAAGCGCGGCCGCTGCTTTCCGGCAGGCGCTATGATTTGCTCATCTTGGACGTCAACCTCCCCGACGGCAGCGGGCTGGATCTTTTGCGCCAGCTGCGCGAATCGGGCGACGCCACACCGGTGATGCTCCTGACGGCCAACGATCTCGAGATGGACGAGGTGTTGGGGCTAGAGGCAGGCGCCAACGACTACATCACCAAGCCCTTCTCGCTCGCCGTGCTGCGGGCGCGGGTCGCCGTGCAGCTGCGGACTGGACGCAGCCAGGCGCAGACGCGGTGCGTCATCGGGCCCTTCGTCTTTGATTTTGAGGCGATGGATTTTCGCCGTGAGGGCGAGGCTGTGCAGCTCTCCAAAACGGAGCAGCGGCTTTTGCGCGTGCTTGTGGACAACCAGGGCCACGCCGTCAGCCGCGAGACGCTGAGCGCGCGCATCTGGGGCGATGGCGAGCGCTACGTCGACGAAAATGCCCTGTCGGTGGCGGTGGGACGGCTGCGGCAAAAGCTCGAGCGTGATGCCGCCCATCCCATCTATCTGCGCACCGTCTACGGCATCGGCTACCTCTGGGCGGTGGTCGAATGACGGCGCTGGCCGCGGTGGCGATTCTCGCTTGCGCGGGCGTGCTCCTCTGGCGACGCGCCCACGAGCGGCGGCTGCTCTTGCATCTGGAGGCGATGCTCGATGCGGCGATGGACGGACGTTTTCGCGAGAGCGATTATGACGAGCGCCAGCTCTCGTCGCTAGAAAATCGCCTCGCCCGCTATCTTGCCAGCGGCAGCAGCGCCCGCCGCCAAATCGAGGCCGAGCGCAATCAGCTCAATGCCCTCGTCACCGACATCAGCCACCAGACACGCACGCCCCTGGCAAACATCCAGCTCTACAGCCAGCTCCTCGCCGAGGAGCCGCTGACCGCCCAGGGCGCAGAATGCACCCGCCAGCTCGCCGCCCAGGCCGACAAGCTCGAGGACCTCATCAACGCGCTCGTTAAAACCTCGCGCCTAGAGACGGGCATCCTCGCCCTGCACCCCACCCCCGGCGAGATGGCCGAGGTCGCCCGCTGCGCCGTCCGCCAATACGCCGACGCCGCCGCGCGCAAGCACGTCCACCTCACCTTCGCAGCGAGCGAGGGCCGCGCCGTCTTTGACGCCAAGTGGACAGAGGAGGCCCTGTGCAACCTCCTCGACAACGCCATCAAATACACGCCCGCCGGCGGCCGCGTCACCGTCTCCCTCGTCGTCTACGAGCTCTTTGCCGCCTTTGTCGTCGCCGACAGCGGCCCCGGCATTGCCGAAGCGGACCAGGCGCGGATTTTCGCCCGCTTTGAGCGGCTCGCGCAGCACGCCCAGGCGCCCGGTGTCGGCATCGGCCTCTACCTCGTGCGCCAAATCGCCACGAGCCAGGGCGGCTACGTGCGCCTAGAGAGCGCCCCGGGCGAGGGCGCACGCTTCGCCCTCTTTGTGCCGCGGGGCTAGCGTTTACGTGCGCCGTCTATTACAATAGAAGCAATTCGCCGGTCAAGAAAGGAGCCGCCATGAAATACCACATCGACAAAACCGCGCCCCGCGCCATCTATCTCCAGCTCTACGACCAGCTGCGTCAGGACATTGTCGACGGCGTCTACGCCTACGGCACGCGCCTGCCCTCCAAGCGCACCCTGGCGGCAGAGCTGGGGCTCTCGGTGATTCCTGTGGAGCACGCCTACGCCCTGCTTTGCGACGAGGGCTATGTCGAAAGCCGCCAGCGCAGCGGCTTCTTTGTCGACTATCGCGAGCGCGATTTCATCTCCCAGACGCCGCCTGCCCAGCATCGGCCCCACGCCGCCAGCCATCCTGCCAGCGACCAGGTGCGGGGGATCCTGCCCTATCCCCTCCTGGCACGGACGATGCGCCGAGTCATGGCCGACTACGGCGAGGACATTCTCGTGCGCTCGCCCAACCCCGGCACCGACGACCTCCGCGCCGCCATCGCCAGCTATCTCATGCGCGCCAACGGCATCGCCGTGAGCCCCGAGCAAATCATCATCGGCGCCGGGGCCGAATACCTCTACAGCCTCATCGCCCAGCTCCTCGGCACCGACCGACGCTACGCCCTCGAAACGCCAGGCTATCCCAAGATTCGCCAGGTCTACGAGGCCAACGGCGTGCACTGCGAGCATTTGCGCCTGGGCGCCGGTGGCCTCAGAAGCGACGACCTCGAGGCGTCGACGGCCACGGTCCTGCACGTCACGCCCTTCAACAGCGCGCCCTCGGGCATCACTGCCACCGCTGCCAAGCGCCGCGAATATTTGCGCTGGGCCGCCGCCCGCGACGGCTACATCATCGAGGACAACTACGATTCCGAGCTCACCGTCTCACAAAAAAACGAGGAGACCGTCTTTTCCCTCGACAAGACCGGCGTCGTCATCTACCTCAACACCTTCTCCCACACCATCTCGCCCTCCTTCCGCGTCGGCTACATGGTCCTGCCGCGTCGGCTCCTGGCCGATTTTGAAGCGCGCCTCGGCTTTTACGCCTGCACCGTGCCGACCTTTGAGCAGCTCGTCCTCGCCGAGCTCCTCACAAGCGGCGATTTCGAACGCCACATCAACCGCATCCGCCGCGCCAAGCGCAAAAAACGCCGTGAGGAGAATCATTAGTACACAAAGGCGATAGAAAAGCACCCTTTACGAAGACAGCGTATGCCACCGTCGTTCGTAAAGGGTGCTTATTTTTTTCGCTGATTTGCAGCTGTCCGCTCAGAAATTATTGCTCGACGCTGGCGCGGGATTTTTCGAGGAAGGTGCCATCCTCCATTTCAAAATACGCCTCGCGCAGCTCATCCTCCGTGTTCATGACAATCGGCCCGCCCCAGGCGATCGGCTCTCCCAGCGGTGGCGCGCTCATAAAGAGGACCTCGGCAGGACCATCCGTCGCCGCCAGAGTGAGGGCATCGCCCGCGCTGAGCTTGGCGGCGGTCTTTTCGGCGACTGGCGTCTGGCCAGCCTGCACCGCGCCCTCGAGGGTGAAGATCATCGCCGTGTGGGCAGGATCCGTGTCAAAGGTGAGCGCGGCACCGGCGTCGAGATGGATGTGGTAATAATTAAGGGGCAGGTAATCGCCCTGATGTCCCGTCGCCTCGCCATAGCGCCCGGCGAGAACGCGCACCGTGCTGCCGTCAGCCGCCACCTCGGGAATCTCGGCGCGGGAAATGTGATGATAGCTTGGCGCACAGCGCTTGTCCGCCCGCGGCAAATTGAGCCAGAGCTGCACGCCCAGGAGCCGGTCCGCATCGGGAATCATCTCCTCGTGCAGAATGCCGGCGCCCGCCGTCATCCACTGCACCTCGCCATCGGCGACCGTGTCGCTAAAGCCCATGCTGTCGCGATGGCGCATCTTGCCCCGCGCCACATAGCTCACCGTCTCGATGCCGCGATGGGGATGCATCGGAAATCCCGCACGATAATCGGCAGGATTGTCGCTGTCAAAGGAATCGAGCATCAAAAACGGATCAAAAGCACGCACCGTGCTATTGCCCAGCACGCGCACCAGCTTCACGCCAGCGCCATCCTTCGTCCAAAAGCCCTGGACCTGGGTTTCAACTTCTCTATTCATAGGATCAACCTCCAAATTTCTTTAATAAATTCGCAAGCGCCGCCTGCTCCGCCTCGCTGTAGACGCTTAGCATCTCCAGGAGCAGCGCCTCATTCTGCGGATAGACCTCGGCGATGAGCGCCCGGCCCTCGTCCGTCAGCGACAAAATCGCGCTGCGCCGATCCGCCTCATTGACGCGGCGGGTGATCAGTCCCTGCTTCTCGAGATTTTTGACGATCATCGGAATCGTGCCACTCGAGCTCAAAATCTTATCCCGCACCTCGCCGACGGTCATCTCACCCTTGTGATACAGCGCCTCCAGCACCGCAAATTGCCCCAGCGTCAGCCCATACCGCCGCACCAGCGCCCCCGTCGCCAAATCCAGCGCATTCACCAACCGGTGCGCACCAATCACAATCTTCAACCCATCCTTCGCCATCTCATCCCCGCCCTTCGTAAGAAAATTTTCCACCATTCACTTCACGCCAATTTATCTCTACATAGATGCATTTTACCAGCCACCCCAAAACTTTTCAACAGCTTTGGAAAACCGAAAATTTTATCACCACTATAAAAAAACGCCCCGATTCCTCGAGACGCTTGATAGAGCTTCACACCAGCAAAAGATTAGTAAGTATTGTCGGCGCTGAAGGTGCGCTGGCTGCCGGTGGCAGATGTGTTAGCGCTGGACTAGGTCCTGTTGCCCGGTGGGCAACGGCTTAGGACCGGTTGGTAAGCCCAGCAGGCGGCAGCCGCGATCTTAACTTCTGTATTTGGGATATCTTTGCGCAACAAAAAAGCCATCCTATTTGGATGCTCAATTTATCCTGGCAATGTTCTCGGCTGCCGCCTACGGGTTTTCAACCGGGTCAATGATGTGAGCCACTGGCTCACTGACCCCAGTCGGGCCTAACACGCTTGCCACCGGCAAGCAGTCTTCTCGGCTGCCGCCTCGGTCGGGACTTAAAACGTTTTCCACCGGAAAACAAGTCCCTTTCCACAAAAGATTAGCAAGTATTGTCGGCGCACGACCAAGGCGGCAGCCGCGACCTTAACTTCTGTGTTCCGTGCAACAAAAAAAGCCGCCTCATAGAGGTGCGCTGGCTGCCGGTGGCAGCCGGGTTAGCGCACGACCAAGGCGGTAGCCGCGAAAGCTCGGAGTGGCTGCCTAATGTGTTATCTTTCCAGCAAAAGAAAAAGCGCCTCGATTTCTCGAGACGCTCAGCTTGTCGAAAAAGGTCATCGAAAGATGGCCTTTTTCTCATATATAGAGGA
>JAUNGU010000056.1 GCA_030524315.1 Peptococcaceae bacterium | reverse complement strand
CACCAAGGATTTCGATTGGTCGGACACGGAAAATAACCGTCTGCTCTTTGAAATGACCGCCAAATATGGCACACCATATTTTTCCAACTACATCAACAGCGACATGGAGCCAAGCGACGTGCGCAGCATGTGCTGCCGTCTGCGCCTCGATTTGCGTGAGCTGCGCAAAAAGAGCGGCGGTTTCTTTGGCAGCGGGGAAAGCACCGGCTCCATCGGCGTGGTCACCATCAATCTGCCACGCATCGCTTACCTGGCCAAGGATGAGGCCGATTTCTATGCCCGCCTCGACCACATGATGGACATTGCGGCGCGCTCCCTCAAGACCAAGCGTACCGTCGTTTCCAATCTCTTGGACGCCGGGCTCTATCCATACACCAAGCGCTATTTGGGCAATTTTGACAGCCATTTCTCGACCATCGGTCTCATCGGCATGAACGAGGTTGGCCTCAATGCCAACTGGCTTGGCAAGGATCTCACCCATCCGGAAACCCAGAAATTTGCGCGCGAGGTGCTGACCCACATGCGCGACCGTCTCTCTGATTATCAGGAAATGTACGGCGATCTCTACAACCTCGAAGCCACACCGGCAGAATCGACGACCTATCGCTTTGCCAAGCACGATGTCAAGCGTTATCCGGACATCATCACAGCGGCAAAGGAAGGGGACACGCCATATTACACCAACAGCTCCCACTTGCCGGTGGATTACACCGACGATATTTTCTCGGCGCTGGATATTCAGGACAAGCTGCAAACCCTCTACACCTCGGGCACCGTTTTTCACGCCTTCCTCGGCGAGAAGTTGCCTGATTGGAAGGCGGCAGCCAGCCTCGTCAAGAAAATTGCCGAAAACTACGAGCTGCCATACTACACCCTGTCGCCAACCTATTCGGTCTGCAAGGACCACGGCTATCTGAACGGCGAGCAGTTTGTTTGCCCACATTGTGGCAACAAGACCGAGGTCTACAGCCGCATCACCGGCTACTATCGTCCGGTGCAAAACTGGAACGACGGCAAGACCCAGGAATACAAGGACAGAAAGCTCTATGACATTGCCAAGAGCCGCTTTGTCATGAAGGTCAAGGGTGCTGATCTCGGCATCGAGGCGCCGGCAGAGGCGGCACCAGCGCTCTCTCAAGCGCTCTTATTTACGACACGCACCTGCCAGAATTGCCAGATTGCGATTAGAGCGCTCGATCAGGCAGGCGTGAGCTACAAGCGCATCTACGCCGAGGATGAGCCAGCGCTCACTGCTCAATATGGCATTGTTGCAGCGCCAACCTTGGTGCTCGAAAATGGCCAGGAGATCGCCGGCGCTTCCAATATTTTGCAATTTGTGCGCACAGGTCTCAAGGTTTGATGAGAGGAATACATATGAGCCAAATAAACGACGTTTGTGCGTTGGTTCGTTTGACGGGAAAGGCGCTTTTGGAGCGCCTTTCTCATTCTGATTTGAACGTTCGGCGCAAGGAAAACAACCATCAGAATCTTGTCACGGATTTTGACATCTGGGTGCAGGGCCAGCTCCAGGAAGCGCTGCACGAGATCGAGCCGCATGCGGCGTTCTTTGCTGAGGAGCAGGTCAATAGCGCCGTCAAGGGGCTGACGTGGATTGTCGACCCCATCGATGGGACGACGAATTTCATTTCCACACAGCGCAATTATGCGATTTGCGTGGCCCTCTATGAGGATACGACGCCGATTTTTGGCGTCGTCTACGATGTGGCGGCGGATATTTGCTACCATGCGACCCATGGCGGCACTGCCTACGCCAACGCGCAGGCGCTTGCTAAACGCGCGCCGGTGGATTTTGAGGACGCGCTCTTTGACGCCAGCCTGACGACGATGAACGTGCTCTCGCGGCGCGCAGAAAAATCCCTCTATAGCTTGAGCTGTGCAGCGCGTGGACACCGCGCCATGGGCTCGGCGAGCTTGGCCATGTGCCACATTGCCGAGGGCACCCTGGATGCCTATATTTCCCACCGGCTCTATCCGTGGGATTATGCTGCCAGCGGCGTCATCCTCCAGGCCTGTGGCGGTGTCTTTGGTGCCATCTATGCCGACGAGCCGTTATTCACAACCAACAAGGCTGCCGTTCTCAGCTGTGGCGATCCAGCCATGGAAAAATGGCTCCTGCCATATTTGCGCGGTGAGGGAGATCTCAGCACCTATTGCCTGTCCAAATAATTGAACCCACTTGCCTGCAAGCACGCGCTTGCAGGCTTTTTTCTTGCGGGAAGATATTGTTCAGTGATATAATAGTGAAATATTATTTGACGATAGAGGAGGTTGCTTCATGGAAGCTTTTTGGGTGATATTTGAACAGCTGGTGGCGTTTTTTTTGATGCTTCTCATTGGCTACGTGGCTGCCCGCACAAAAATCACGACGCGAGAATTTCTCGACCGCCTAGCGACGCTGATCATGAAGCTGCTCTTGCCGATCATGATCTTTGCCAATATGATGAACGGCACCAGTCGCGCCCAGCTCGCCGAGGATGTGCCGGCGCTTTTTTTGGCGATGGGCATTTACGGTGCGCTGATTGTGATATTTGCGCTTTTAGGCAAGGTTCTGCGGCTACCAAAGGATCGGGCGCAGATTTTCCAGGGGGTCTTTGTTTTTGGCAATGTGGGCTTTATCGGCCTGCCGCTGATGATCAGCGTGAGCCCTGCGCACGGGGCGATTTATAGCGCCCTGGTGAGCATCGTGGATCAGAGCCTGTTTTGGACCTACGGGCTTTATCTGACGACGCCGAGCGGTCAGCAGGCGTCCTTTAGCTGGCGCAATTTCATCAACCCGGCGGTTTGCGGCATTGCCCTTGCGCTGGCGCTCTTGCTTGCCGACGTGCAGGTGCCGCCGGTGCTCGAAAATGGCCTTTTGCGCATTGGCAGCGCAACGACGCCCTTGTCCCTCATTTATATGGGTGGGCTGATTTGCTATTGCAACTGGACGCCGGTGCTGCGTCAAAAGGAGCTCTATGTGGGAATCGCTGTCAAGATGCTGCTCTTTCCGCTGCTCTTTTTTGCGGTGGCTTCGCATTTTGTCGCTAACAGCGACATGACCCACACCCTCACCATTGTGGCAGGCTTGCCAACGATGGTGGCCATTGCCATGTTTGCCCAGTCCACGCGTAAGGAGGGAGATTACGCCCTGGGAATTGTGCTTGCAACCACCATGGCCAGCTTGCTCACGTTGAGCGTGGTGTCCTATCTCATTTATTAAACGAAGTGCCAGTGTGACGACGGCCAGGTGTTGTCACACTGGCGCTTTGTCAGTGTTGGGACAAAGCGCCATGGCGCAGGGAGAATGGCAGTTGCACCCTGCTAGAAAAATCGCTATACTAGTAACGACATTGATGTATGTAACAAACGATGCGATTAGGAGGTCTCAAGGTGGTGTCATCGTTAATCTATGGTGTCAACGTGACGATTGGCATCATTTTTACAATCATGTATGCCTACCAGATGTTTTATCTGGTGGTGGGATTTCTGGATAAGCAGCGTGCCCATCGGCCGTATCGCGCCAAGAAAAATCACAAGCTGGCGGTGCTCATCGCCGCTCGTAACGAGAGCAAGGTCATTGGCGAGCTCTGTAAGAGCATCCAGCAGCAGGATTATCCTCAGGACAAGCTGCATATTTTTGTGGTTGCCGACAACTGCACCGATAACACGGCGGACATTTGTCGTAGCATGGGTTGCACCGTCTTTGAGCGCTTCAACAAGCAGCTCATTGGCAAGGGCTACGCCCTCAACTTTGCCTTCGAAAGAATTTTTGCCGACCCGGCCAACGATTATGAAGCCTTTATCATCCTCGATGCAGACAACCTGCTGACCAAAAATTACATTGCAGAGATGAACAAGGTTTTCGACCAGGGCTATCGCGCCTGCACAAGCTACCGCAATTCCAAAAACTACGCGCAAAATTGGATTTCCTCGGGCTATGGCCTCTGGTTTTTGCGAGAGGCAGAGTACCTCAATCGCCCTCGCGCCATGCTCCACACCAGCTGTGCCATCAGCGGCACCGGCTTTCTGGTGGCAACGGACCTCATCAAGGAACGGAACGGCTGGCATTATCACCTCTTGACCGAGGACATTGAATTCACCGTGGCCACTGTCATTACCGGCGAAAAAATCGGCTACGCACCAGATGCCATGCTCTACGACGAGCAGCCCGTCACCTTCGCCCAATCCTGGAAGCAGCGCATGCGCTGGGCCAAGGGCTTCTACCAGGTGCTGGGAAAGCACGGTGGCGATTTGATCAAGCGCATCTGTACCCTCAGAAAAGGCTTTTTTGGCGCCTATGACATGCTCATGAACATCACACCGGCGCTGCTTTTGATGATTTGCGGCATCATTTTCAACATTAGCATGCTGCTCTACATTCTTTTCTTTACAAGCGCAGCGACCCAGGCCATGCTCCTGGACGATTGTGCGCGCTCCATTGGTATCAGCGTGGGCTATTATTACTGCATGCTGCTCTTTGTTGGGGCGCTGACGACCCTCACCGAGTGGAAAAAAATTCCTGCATCGACGTGGATGAAGTTGCGGACGGTGTTCACCTTTCCGTTTTTCATGTTCACGTACATTCCGATTGCAGTGGTGGCCCTTTTCAAAAAGGTCGAATGGACGCCAATCGAGCATAATGTGGTCAAATCTATTGACGATATGGAAAAATAAAGGCAGGCATTATTTTGTCTTTCGAGATGAAATAATGCCTGCTTTTTTGTGAAAACTGCAATTTTATGAGCGATGATGGTGCATTTATGCGTGAAAATACGCCAGCGATAAATCGCTCAAAAGCGGTGGTAGAGCGGTCTGGCGTGGTGTCAATGGGAGAAAACAGATTTTTCATACAAATTGCATTAATTTTTCTATAAGATTCTTTTTTGAAAAAAGTCTGAAAAATGCTTGTAACATTTAAAATGTATTGTATACTAAGTCTGTGAGAAATTTTAAAGAGTAAAATAAAAGAGGAGGTTTCACATGTACGCTTTAATTGCTTTCATTCCAATTATCTTAACTGTCGTATTGATGACCGGTTTTTCCTGGTCAGCGAAAAGCGCTTTGCCGCTTGCTTGGATCATCACCTTTGTATCTGCCATTGCACTTTGGAAAATGACCCCGGGGCACGCCATTGGCTACACCCTGACCGGTTTCCTGAGTGCCTTCGAAGTCTTGGTGATCATTTTTGGGGCCATCCTGATCATGAATACCCTTTCCAGATCTGGTGCCATGTCCGCCATCAACCGCATGTTTACAGGGATCACCCCTGATGCGCGTTTGCAGGCCATCATCATCGGCTTTATCTTTGGGGCCTTCGTTGAAGGGGCTGCAGGCTTCGGTACCCCAGCAGCGCTCTGCGCACCACTGCTCATCAGTGTAGGCTTCCCTCCACTGGCTGCAGCAATTGTTGCATTGCAGTACAACTCGATTCCAGTACCATTCGGTGCTGTAGGGACCCCTACCAACACCGCTTTCACCACTGTTGAATCTGCCCTCTCTAACCCAGATGCATGGAGAACGGCCCTGACCCAATGGAGTGCGATTCCGCTGGCCATTGGCGCACCAATCATCATGTTCTTCGGTGTTGCCGTATTGTGCAAGACCTTCGGCAAGGAAAAGAAGCTTTCCGATGCCTTTGCGGTCATTCCATTTATTATTTATGTAGCCGTCGTTTTTGACGTGCTTTATCTGGCATTTGCCACCTTCGTAGGCCCAGAGCTGACCTCTCTGTTCTCTGCCGTCATTACCCTCTTTGTTGTGATTCTTAGCACCAAGAAGGGTTTCTTGGTACCAAAGACTGTTTGGACCTTTGATGAAAAATCCAAATGGGACAAGAGCTGGCTCAACGTCACCGACGTTCCAGCACCAAAAACCAGCGACATGTCTCTGGTCAGAGCTTGGATCCCTTACTTCATCATCGCCATCATCCTCGTTGTGACCCGCGTCAGCCAGAACCAAGGCGTGGCTTGGGCTGATAAGCTCAAAACCACCACCGTTGGTACCGGCGACGGCGGCCTGATTTTGGGCCTCGACTGGAACTGGGCCATCATGTGGAGCCCTGGTGTGGTTTTCGTCATCGTTGCCATCATCACCTTCGCACTCCATGGCATGAAGTCCTCTGAAATCAAGGGTGCCCTTGACGATACCGTCAAGCAGGTCACCGGTGCAGCGATTGCGTTGCTCTTTGGTGTGGCCATGGTTAACCTGTTCCGTTTCACCAACATCGACTCTGAAACCATGACTGGCATTGCAGAAGCTGCAAAACAGCCAATGCTTCTCGTAATGGCGGAAGCCCTCGCTGCGCTCGCTGGTCAGGCATACATTGTCATTGCGCCATTCATCGGTGTCCTCGGTTCCTTCATGTCCGGTTCCAACACCGTTTCCAACACCCTGTTTGCGTCTCTCCAATATGAAACTGCTACCATCCTTTCGATGCCAACGGTCTTCATCGTTGCCCTTCAGAACATGGGCGGTGCGATTGGTAACATGGTCTGCGTCAACAACGTTGTCGCTGCCTGCGCAACCACAGGGACCATCGGTAATGAAGGGAAGATCATTCGTATCAATGCAGTGCCAATGGTGCTCTTGAGTTTGATCGTTATTCTCGTTATCGGTGCAGCCATGATGATGGGGTTAGACCCAGCGGCTTCCTAATGAAAATTTATTGATGACTCATAATCGCTCATCTCTCAGAGGTGGGCGATTTTTTTGCGTGGATTTTTGGCTGGCGAGGGAAAAATTTGCGCTGGAAAATTTTCCGAAGACGAAAACCTGCCAGCGAAAAATTTTCAGGAAGCAAAAATTTTTCGCTGGCAAAATATCAAGAAATAGAAGGAATTTGCCGTGAAAAAGCATTGGAATAATGACAAGCGCGGGCTTTAGTGATATAATTTTCATATCATTTTTGTTAATGGCTTTGTCATTCTTGGCGCAACATTTTGCGTCGAGCTGCTTACCGTTGAAAATAGAAAGGGACAACAATGAAGAATAATTTATTGGACATTTACGCATCAGACGTATTTAGTGACGCGGTTATGAGAGAGCGCTTGCCAAAAAAGGTTTACCAATCCTTGAAGGCAACCGTGGAAACCGGCTCGGACCTGGACCCACAGATTGCAGATGTGGTGGCATCGGCGATGAAGGACTGGGCGGTAGAAAAGGGCGCGACCCATTTTGCCCACTGGTTCCATCCGCTGACAGGGGTCACGGCCGAAAAGCATGACAGCTTCCTGTCGCCACAGAGCGATCGCTCGGCGATTCTCGAATTCTCCG
Source organism: Peptococcaceae bacterium (assembly GCA_030524315.1). GTDB lineage: Bacteria > Bacillota > Peptococcia > Peptococcales > Peptococcaceae > UMGS1590. The sequence goes on along the minus strand of JAUNGU010000056.1, from coordinate 6,558 downwards.
GCAAGAATCTCGTCGTTGGTGAGCCAGATGCGTCATCCTTCCCTTCTGGCGGTCTGAGAGACACCTTTGAAGCCCGCGGCTACACCACCTGGGACCCAACGTCTCCAGCCTTTGTCAAGGATGGTTCCTTGCACATTCCAACGATTTTCATCGGCTACAATGGCTATGTTCTCGACAAGAAAACCCCGCTGTTGCGCTCAATGTCGGTGGTCAACAAGGCGGCGCTGCGTATTCTCCATCTCTTTGGCGACACGGACGTCAAGCGTGTCATCCCATCGATGGGGGCCGAGCAGGAATATTTCCTGGTCAATGCGGACCTCTTCAAAAAGCGTGAAGACCTGGTCGTCTGTGGCCGCACCCTCTTTGGGGCACCGGCACCAAAGGGCCAGGAATTCTCCGACCACTATTTTGGCGCCATCAACAGCCGCGTTGCTGCCTTCATGAAGGACGCTGACGAAACCCTCTGGCGCATGGGCGTGCCTGTCAAGATGAAGCACTCGGAAGTGGCCCCTTGCCAGTTTGAAATCGTACCAAACTACGACTCCTGCAACGTTGCCAACGACCAGAACCAGCTGCTCATGGGTACCCTTCAGGAAGTGGCCCGCAAGCACGGCTTTGAATGCCTGCTCCACGAAAAGCCATTTGAAGGCATCAACGGCTCGGGCAAGCACATCAACTGGTCCCTGGCCACCGATACCAACGAAAACCTTTTCGAACCTGGTAAGACCCCGATGGAAGATGCGCGCTTCCTGCTTTTCGTTTGCGCCATGCTCCATGCGGTGGATGAATATCCAGAGCTCTTGCGTCTGACCATTGCCAGCGCAGGCAACGACCACCGTCTCGGCGGCCACGAAGCGCCACCGGCGATTCTGAGCGTCTTCCTGGGCAAGGAGCTCTCTGACATTCTCGAAAAATTCGTCGCCGGGACCCACATCAACAACGTGGAACAGCGCTACATTGAGCTCGGTGTCAACACCCTGCCACCATTGCCACAGGATATTTCCGACCGCAACAGAACGTCGCCATTTGCCTTTACGGGCAACAAGTTCGAATTCCGTATGCCGGGCTCGTCCATGTCCACCGCCGGTCCAAACATTGTGCTCAACACCGCCGTGGGCGACGTGCTGAACGGCTATGCGGATCGCCTGGAAAAGGCAGAGGACTTCCTCGGCGAGCTCAATGCCCTCGTCAGCGATGAGCTCCAGGCCCACAAGCGCGTGGTTTTTAACGGCAACAACTACACCGATGCTTGGGTCATCGAAGCCGAAAAGCGCGGCCTGCCAAATCTCAGCAATTCGGTCGACGCCTTTGTACAATATGTGGATCCAAAGAATCTCTCCCTCTTTGTGCGCAATGGCATTTATTCCGAGGAAGAGGTCTACTCGCGCATGGAGATTCACCTCGCCAACTACAGCCATCGCATCAACATCGAGGCGCTGACCATGATCGAAATGTCCAAGAAGGACATCATTCCATGCGTCCTGCGCTATGAAAACATGCTGGCCAAGCTTCTCGCCAATAAAAAGAGCGTTGGCCTTGTCATCGAGGACACCGTCGAATACGGCATCATCAAGAATCTTTCGGCGGCCCTCTCTAAGCTGCAAGCGGCGCTGACGGTTCTCGAGGAAGAGGTGGCAAAGGCCCAGGCCAAGGACAACCTCGAAAGCCAGGCTCGACTCTATCAGAGCAAGGTCTTGCCGGCAATGAACGCACTGCGCAAATACAGCGACAGCATCGAGCCAATGGTTGATGAATGGGGCGTGCCGGATTACACGGCGCTCTTGCTCGGCTGCTAATGGATAAAACCCAGAAGAGTAGGGGACCTTTCGAGGTTCCCCTCTTCTTTTATGATTTTGTTTTGGAAAGGGTGTTGAAATGGCTGGTGGACAATTAAAGCGGCGCTCGCTGGCCCAGATCACGGGTTTTTTGGTGATTATGAGTGCGCTCTCGCGTGTGCTCGGTTATGTGCGCGAAATTGTCATGACGACGGTTTTTGGCCAGGGCTGGATGACAGACGCCTACAAGGCGGCATTTTTGATTCCGGATTTTCTCTATTTGGTGCTCATTGGCGGGGCGTTTTCGACGGCGTTCATTCCTGTGCTCAGCGAGTATGTCAACAGGGACAGGGAGGATGAGGCCCGGCGCATTGCCAGCACCATCTTTAATGCGATGCTCATCGCCGTGTTTGTGGGGATGGCATTTTTCTTTGTGTCGGTGCCCTTCATCATGGACCATTTCCTGGCAGTCGGCTACGCGCCGGAGACGAAATCTCTGGCGATTTTTCTCACGCGCATCATGCTCGTGCAGAGCTTTTTTATGTGCCTGAGCGGGATTTGCCAGGGGATCTGCCACGTGTATCAGCAGTTCACGGCACCTGCTGTGGGCTCGCTCCTTTATAATATTGCCATCATTCTCTTTGGGCTCTTGCTCATGAAGCAAATCGGCATCACCGGCTTTGCCATCGGCGTGGTCGTCGGGAGCTTCCTCAATTTTGCGGTGCACATTCCGATTCTCCTCAAAATCGGCGTGCGCTGGCTGCCGGTGCTGGATCTCAAGCATCCGGGCGTCAGCGAATTTGCGCGCCTGGCGCTGCCGGTTGTGCTGGGGCTGAGCGTGGTCTATCTCAACTTCTTTGTCACCCAGAACCTGGGCAGCCAGCTCCACGAAGGAACGGTCACGGCCCTCAACAATGCCAACCGCCTCATGCAGCTGCCGGTGGGGATTTTTGCGACGGCGATTGCCTCGGCATTTTTCCCAACCCTCACCGAGCTCATTGCCAAAAAGGACATGACGAATTTCAAGGGCAAGCTCGTTGAGGGCATCAACCTCAACAACTTCATCCTGATTCCTGCCACCGTCGGCCTCATGGTCGTGGCCGAGCCGCTGATTCGCGCCCTCTTTATGCAGGGGCAATTCACCGAGGACAATGTGACCATCACCGCTCACGTGCTCGTGTTCTACAGCATCGGCATCATCGGCTACAGCCAGCAGCAGATTCTCAACCGCGGCATGTACGCCCTGCGCGATTCCAAGCGCGCGGTCATTGTCAACTGTGTGATCATCATCATCAACATCATTCTGAGCATTCTCATGGTCGGCCCCTTTGAGGCCCAGGGGCTGGCGCTGGCCTATTCCATCGCCGGGCTCATCTCGATGGTGCTCCTCTATATGATGCTGTACCAAAAAATCGGCGACCTTGGCGGCCGGGAGATTGCCGCCTCGAGCCTCAAGATCATCATCGCCTCTGAGGTCATGGGGCTCGGGGTTGTCGGCTTCCTGGCGCTCAGCGCCCGCTTCATCGATATCACCTCCAAGGCCCAGCAGCTTGTGGAGCTCGGCGGGGCGGTGGTCATCGGCATTCTCATCTATGTCGCCATGGCCTACATCTTGCGCGTCAAGGAAATGCAGGAGGCGGTGCAGCTCTTCAAGAGAAAGCTCAATCGTTAAAAATAAAAGGACGGAAAATCTATGCAAGAACAAATTCGCAACTTCTGCATCATCGCGCATATCGACCACGGCAAATCAACCCTGGCCGACCGTCTGCTGGAAGCCACTGGCGCAGTGACGGCGCGCGAAATGCAGTCACAGCTACTAGATAATATGGACATCGAGCGCGAACGCGGCATCACCATCAAGCTGCAGACGGTGCGCATCGAATACAAGGCCAAGGATGGCCAGACCTACATCCTCAATCTCATCGACACGCCGGGGCACGTCGACTTTTCCTACGAGGTGTCGCGCTCCCTGGCGGCCTGCGAGGGGGCGCTCCTCGTTGTTGACGCCGCCCAGGGCATCGAGGCCCAGACGCTGGCCAATGTCTATCTGGCCCTCGAGCATGATCTCGAGATCATCCCGGTCATCAACAAAATCGACCTGCCGAGTGCTCAGCCGGAGGTCGTCAAGGACGAAATCGAGGAGGTCATCGGTCTCGACGCCTCCGACGCCATTCTCTGCTCGGCAAAAACCGGCCAGGGCATTGAGGACATTCTCGAAGCCATCGTCGCGCGCATTCCGGCACCGGAGGGCGACGCCTCTGCGCCGCTCCAGGCCCTCATCTTTGACTCCTACTACGATGCCTACCGCGGCGCCATTGCCTACATTCGCGTCGTCGAGGGCACCCTGCGCGACCACAGCGTCATCCACATGATGCACAACGAGCGCGCCTTTGAGGTGACGGAGCTCGGCGTGCACACGCCAAAGGAGAAGAAGGTCAAGGCCCTGGCCGCCGGTGAGGTTGGCTATGTGGCGGCGAGCATGAAGCAGGTCAGCGATACCCGCGTCGGCGATACCATCACCGACCAGGCGCGCATGGCTGCCGAGCCGCTGCCGGGCTACAAGCGCGCCGTTCCAATGGTCTTCTGCGGCCTCTATCCCGTGGACAACGAGCAGTACCCGGATCTCAAGGACGCCCTCTCCAAGCTCAGCCTTAACGACGCCTCTCTCGAATACGAGCCGGAAACGTCCCAAGCCCTGGGCTTCGGCTTCCGCTGCGGCTTTTTGGGGATGCTCCACATGGAAATCATCCAGGAGCGTCTCGAGCGCGAATACAATCTCTCGCTCATCACCACAGCGCCGAGCGTTATCTACCACGTCTATCAGACCAACAACACCATGATCGAGGTCGACAACCCTTCCCAGCTGCCACCACCACAGCGCATTGACCACATCGAGGAGCCCTTCGTGCGCGTCGATGTCATGGTGCCAAAGGAATACGTCGGCGCCGTCATGGAGCTCTCCCAGGACAAGCGCGGCGTCTTCATCGACATGCAATACATGACCAAGACCCGCGTCACCGTCAAGTACGACATCCCGCTGGCAGAAATCGTCTACGATTATTTTGACCTGCTCAAAACCCGCACCAAGGGCTACGCCTCCATGGACTACGAAATGAACGGCTATCGCAAGAGCAACCTCGTCAAGCTCGACGTCCTTGTCAACGGCGATCAGGTCGATGCGTTGTCGTGCATTGTGCACAAGGATAAGGCTTACTATCGCGGTCGTGCCCTGGTCGCCAAGCTGCGCAGCCTGATTCCTCGGCAAATGTTTGAGGTGCCAATCCAGGCAGCCATCGGCAACAAGGTCATTGCCCGCGAGACCGTCAAGGCCATGCGCAAAAACGTCCTCGACAAATGCTACGGCGGCGACATCAGCCGCAAGCGCAAGCTCCTTGAAAAGCAGAAGGAAGGCAAGAAGCGCATGAAGCAGGTCGGCAGTGTGGAAATTCCACAAGAAGCTTTCATGGCGGTGCTGAGCCTGGACGACGAATAAAACCCCGCAGCTGTGGCGACACAGCTGCTTTTTTGTGAGGAGGTGCCCCATGCACGGCATATACATTCACATTCCCTTTTGCGCGCAAAAATGCAGCTACTGCGATTTTCTCTCGTTTCCCGGCGCCCACACCGCCGCCAAGGCGCGCTACCAGCGCGCGCTAGAAGCGGAGTTGCGACTGCGCGTCCGCGGCCGTTGGCAGAAACCTGAGACCATCTTCATTGGCGGTGGCACGCCGACGACCCTCTCGGCAGGAGAATTGGCGTCGCTGATGGCGGCAATCGATGACTGCGTGGATCTGAGCGCCGTCGAGGAATTCACCGTCGAGGCCAACCCCGGCACGGTGGATGCGGAAAAGCTCGCCATCCTCCGCGCAGGCGGCGTGAATCGGATCTCCTTCGGCGTGCAGAGCTTTGACGACGATCTCCTGCGCATGCTCGGTCGTCTGCACACGGCGCGCGAGGCAGAGGAGGCGGTGGCGTTCGCGCGGGCGGCGGGCTTTGAGAATATCAACCTCGACCTCATGTATGGCCTGCCGGGACAGACGGCGGCCCAGTGGCGGGCGACGGTTGATCGCGCCCTGGCGCTGCATCCAGAGCATCTGTCTCTCTACCAGCTCATTCCCGAGCCTGGCACGGCCATCGTGCGGCGCATGGCAGAGGGCCAGCTGCCAGCGGTGGATGAGGACGGCGCTGCCGATTGGTTCGATGCCCAGCGCGGCTGGCTCGCGGCGGCGGGCTACGAGCAGTACGAAATTTCCAACTACGCCCAGCCTGGCCGCGCATCGCTCCACAACCAGCTCTATTGGCACCTCGACGATTATCTCGGCCTGGGATTGGGTGCCACGGGCTGGACGCGGCCGACGCGCGCCACCAACACCGACGACTTCGCCGCTTACTGTGCGGCGCTAGAAAATGGCGCGCGCCCAGATCAGACGACAGAAACCCTCGACCGCGCCGCGCAAATGAGCGAGAGCGTCTTCATGGCGTTGCGCATGAACGCCGGCCTCGATCGCGCCCGCTTCCGCACCCTCTACGGCCAGGACGTCGCCGAGATCTTCCCTGCCGCCATAGACGAAGGCATCGCCCGCGGCTGGCTCAATCTCGATGACGACCGCCTCGCCCTCACCGACGCCGGACGACGCCTCGGCAACTGGGTCTTTGAGCTCTTTCTCTAAAAATTGTACGAAAATTGTTGAAAAATCCTTGCCGATGTTCCAGTCTGTATGATATATTAATAAGTAAGAAAATATTGGCGGAAGGAGATTGACAGACCATGCGAGAAATGACA